>PLIR01000556.1 GCA_003139415.1 Myxococcales bacterium
CGCGCCGCGAGCCTCGATGGGTTCAAGGGACCCGGCCCCGTCCTCACGTGCTCCTTCTTCGTCCGCGAGCCCGAGTCGGCCTGGGTGGCGAACAACCTGCTCGAGGGCATGCACGTCGAGTCTCTCCCTGGCGGGATTCGCGTCAGCGTCGAGACGAGCGCGCTCGTCCCCCTCGCCCGCTTCGTCGTGAGACTNNCTGGCGCAGATGATCGTCGAGCTTGCACGTGGGGCCCTGGAGCAAGCCGAGGGCGTGCTGCGCGAGGGGAAGAATGCTCGGCCTTCCGAAGACATGGCGAGCGGCCCTGCACGGCCGCGCAGCGACGTCTAAGAGTGACATCGGATCGGCGAGGGGCCGGATCCACTGTGCTCTCTGCGCCCCACGAAGGGGGCCAAGGAGCCAGAAACCCATGGAAGCCGTCGCCCACGTCGCAACGAAGCCCGCCAACGAGAATGCGCCCGTTGTTCGCCTCGCCCTATGCATCACCGACCCCGAAGTGGTCCACGAGCTCGGGCAACACGACGAGGGGACGGAGCGGGATGCCTTCGCCAAGCACGCCCTGCGCATCGGGGTCNNCCGCAGCGCCTCGAGCAGCTGACCAAACGCGACGGCGAGATCGAGCTGCTGCTGGCCAAGCACCTCGATGGCGATCGTTCGACGATCGCGCAGACGCTTGCCCGCCAGGTCGGCCAGGAGAGCACCCTCTTCAAGATCCTTTGCCCTACCCAGGCTGACGGCCTGGTGGCCACGCTATCGCGCGCGATCGACGAGGCGCTCCGGTTGCAACGCGAGGACGTCCTCCGCGAGTTTTCGCGCGACCGCCCGGAGTCCGCGCTCTCGCGGCTCATCGTCGATATCACCAAGGCGAACGGCATGCTGCGCGGTGAGCTCGCGGGCGACGTCGCTGCGGTCACCGGCGCGCTCTCGCTGGAGAACGACCAAGGCCCGCTCGCCCGATTCGTCGCGCGCGTCGAGAAGGCGCAACGATCCATCCTCGAGCAGTTCTCGCTCGACTGCGAGGGCTCCGCGATCCGTCGCCTGGCCGCCACCCTGGATGATACGCGCACCACCGTAAAGAACAGCCTCACGCTCGACGACCCCGCCTCGCCTCTGTCGCTGCTGCGCAAGGAGCTGATGAACGCCGTGGGGCTGTTCGCCGACTCGAATTCGCGCTTTCAAAGCGACGTGCGCGCGACGCTCGAGACCTTCCGGGTACGACGCGAAGAGGCCGCGCGAAGCTCGTTGCACGGCCACACCTTCGAGTATGCCGCCGGTGAATTGTTGCAGCTTGACGCACAGCACACGGGGGACATCTGCGAGAGACTCTCCGGGACACCGGGCCGCGAAGGACGCAAAACCGGTGACTACGTCCTCACGCTGGGTCCCGAGAGCGCAGCTCCCGGGGTGCGCATCGTGTGTGAGTGCAAAGCCGACAAGGGGTACACGGAGGCCAAGGCTCTCGACGAAATTGCGCTTGCGCGNNCCGAGGATCCCACCACAGACGTGTACCTGACGGCGGCGCTCTCGATCGCGAGAGCACTCGTCGTGGAGCAACATCGCGAGTCCGGTCGCTCGGAGGCCGACGTCCGGGAGATCGAGCAGAGCATCCGTGGGATCGAGCGCCTCGCGATCACGGTGGAGAGCATCGCGCACGACGCGCGGAACATCGTGAAGAAGGGGACGAAGATCGGGAAGGCGGCGGAGGGGGTGAAGGAGAAGCTCGTCGAGGAGGTGGAGAGGCTGAAGGGGGTGGTGGGACCCAGGGGACAAGTATGCGACAGAGAGAGTGCCGACGGTTGTCTTTCCTGACATCAGGAGGGTCTTGCGCGGTGACAATAAGCGCCTTACTAGGTTGCGCATGCTCGAGTTTGTTTTTCGCGGGGTGCGCTGGACGGTCGCAGTTCGCCTCTTTCGGTGGCCGCCGCCACACGACCTTCGCCCGCCTGCGTCGGACCTCAACTAAGTTGCCCTCCCTTCAGTGCGCGGGTCGAAGCGCGCGTCGGACGGAGCCCCGTTGAAGCCTGACGTCCGGTGGGTCTACCAGGGATACCGAATACACCCTGTCTCTCGTCCGGCGCGCGCTTGGGCCTGCGGCTTAGGCGGCGGCCCTCAATGTCGGCCGCGGGAACGTCGAAGTCAATCGGATCGGTCCTGCTCATCAGACGGATGTGAAGGCACACGAGGCGTCGCCTGCCGACGCCGAGTTGATTACTGCCTTCAGGATTCGCGGCCATTGGCGCATCAGCGCGCCGAACTCGACACGTGGGATCGACGCGCAACCGCGCGGTGGTGATGGAGGTGGTCGTGGCGAGTAGCTCGCAGAGCGAGTTCCCAAAGTGGTTCACGCGCTTCGCGTCGGGGCCGGGTGGCGCCGCGATGACGCCAAGAGAATGGCAAGAGGCGCTCGCCCGGGACGAGGTTCCGCGCTCGCGCGTGATCCGGATCCCTACGGGTTACGGAAAGACGCTCGGCGTGCTTGGCACGTGGCTCTATCACCGCGTCGAGCGCAATGACGATCGCTGGCCCCGGCGCCTCGTCTGGACGTTACCGATGCGCGTGCTCGTCGAGCAGACTGCAGACGAGGCTCGAAGGTGTCTCGATCGACTGCACCTGCTCTGGCAACCCGGTACGGATCATCAAGGCAAGGTTGGGGTACATCTCCTGATGGGCGGCATCGACCAAGGCGGAGAGTGGAACCTCTACCCCGAAGAGAACGCGGTGTTCATCGCGACGCAGGACATGGCGCTCTCGCGCGCCCTCAACCGTGGCTACGCAGCACGCCGCGCCCGTTGGCCGATGGAATTCGGCCTCCTCAGCCACGACGTGCTGTGGGTGCTCGACGAGGTGCAACTCATGGACGTCGGGCTCGCGACGAGCGCCCAGCTTCAAGCCTTCTTTGACGATGACGCGAAGGCTGGCCGCTCACTCAGGCCGAGGCTGAGCTGGTGGATGAGCGCGACGCTCCAAACCGATTGGCTCAAGAGCGTGGACACTGTGGCGGCCCACGACGCGTGGGCGACGAACCCAACGACGCTCACCCCCAGCGCGCTCGGCGCTGGCCTCGCGACCATCAAGAAGGCGCTCGAGATCAAAGAGATCACGGCGAACGACCACGGCGCGTTCGCGAAGGCGATCAAGGACGCTCACGAGAAGGCGCCCAAGAACGGCGAGCACGGGTGGATCACGTTGGTCGTCTGCAACACGGTCGATCGAGCCTCACGTACCTACGAGGCTCTCGAGAGGCTCGACGTCACGAGGGATCTCCGGCTCGTGCACGGCCGCTATCGCCCACATGAGCGCGCCGCGTGGAAGACAGACTTCCTCGGAAGAGAGGCGTGCAAGCAGGGTGTAGATCGCATCATCGTGGCGACCCAGGTCGTCGAGGCGGGCGTGGACATCAGCGCGACCACGCTCTTCACCGAGCTCTCCCCGTGGTCGAGCCTCGTGCAGCGCTTCGGACGCTGCGCGCGGTACGGCGCTTCGGGGAGCGTCGTAGTGGTCGACCGTGGTCGCGACGAGAAGACGGCGCCGCCGTACTCCCCCGAGGAACTCGAGGCTGCGAAGTGGGGCATCGATACCCTCGCGGCGAAGGCGACCGATGTCGGCATCGCCAGCATCGAGGCATTCGAGCAGGGCCTGACCGATGACCAGCGCAAGCGGCTCTATCCCTATCGACCCAAGCAGCTCCTTCTGCGCCGTGAGCTCGACGAGCTCTTCGACACGACGCCCGATCTGACGGGCGCCGACATCGACGTCAGCCCCTTCATCCGCAGCGGCGACGAGCGCGACGTATCCGCGTTCTGGCTCGACGTTCCCCCAGCCAAGAAAGGAGAGCCCGCTCCTCTGCCCTCGAAGGATCGCAAGCCTTCGCGTGAGGAGCTGTGCAGCGTGCCGTTCCTCGCGGCACGAGATTGGCTCTGCGGCAAGCCGACGAAGGAGAGGCCCGCGCCACGGCTCCTGCCCTCACGTCGCGCGTGGGTCTGGGATTGGATCGAGGGCGAGTGGAAGGTCGCGGAGCGAGCGGCTCTGATCCCCGGCACCGTCGTCTGCGTGGCCGCCGACACTGGCGGCTACCGCGACGACCGCGGTTTCGATCCCGAGTCCAGGGCTCTGGTGACTGTCTTGAGCGCCCCCCCGCAGGCAGCGCAGGATACCGCCGATGATCTCGAAGACACCGAGGAGCTAAGCGCGGCGGCCTATAAGACGATCGCGACCCACAACGCCGAGGTCGGCCAGCTGGCGACGCAGATTGCAGGGGCCCTCGTGCCCAAGGGGGTTGCCGAGCTGATCGAGCTCGCGGGGCGCTGGCATGACCTCGGCAAGGCGCACCCCGCGTTCCAAGCGGTCATCGAGGCGCGAGGCCCGTATCAGGCGCGCGTCGATCTCGCCAAGGCACCTGATGGTGCTTGGCAGACCCCGTGCCTGTATCGGAGCGCCAATGGCGAGACGCGGCGAGGCTTCCGCCACGAGTTGGCAAGCTGCCTCGCGCTCTTTGCCGTATTGCGGAGATACGAGCCCACTCATTCAGCGTTGCTCGGTCCATGGGTCGAGGCGCTCGCGCTCATGGGCGAAGGTGAGGTGCCCGCGCCAGCCGCGGACAGATCGGAACCGACGAACCTCGAGAGGCAGGTGCTCGCGTGTACCGCCGCGGAGTTCGATCTCCTCGCGTACCTGGTGCTCTCGCACCACGGGAAGGTGCGCGTCGCGTTGCACGCAGGGCCGAAAGATCAGGAGTACGTCGAGCGTGATGATCGCGGCTTGCCGATCCGAGGTGTGCGAGACGCCGATACCCTCCCAGCGATCTCGCTCGATGGCGTGAGTTCGCTTCCGGCGCTCTCCCTCACCCTCGCGCCTGCCGCGATCGGCCTCTCGCCCATCACGGGGCGGAGCTGGCGCGATCGGACAGCCGCACTCCTTCGTACACACGGCCCCGGTTCGCTCGCCTACTTGGAGGCTCTCCTCATCGCGGCCGATCGCCGCGCGTCCAAGTTGACGACGGTCGATCCACTGCTCACCACGGGTACGACGGGAGGCACCCCATGACAGTCTACCTCCACCACCTCACGGGCTGCGCGCCTACCCCGCTCGCGCACTACCTCAAGGCGATCGGGATCCTGAGGCTCGTCGCGCAGCAGAAGGACGCCGACGTCCGTGGCTTCTGGCGCGACCAGCATTTCTGCTTGCTCACGACGCTCGATGAGGCCGCGCTCGAAGCTTTCTTCCTCGATGAGTACGCGCCCACGCCTTTCGTCTCACCGTGGAACAAGGGGTCAGGCTTCTACGCCACGAACGACAAGGGACTCGCTCCCGTTGAGGGATCGAAAGCGCATCGCCTCGAGGCTTTCCGTCGAGGGATCTCCGAGGCGCGGACTCAGCTCGATGCCATCACGAGAGCCGACGCGGAGGTGCGGCAGCTCAAGGATCAGACCAAGGCCAAGAAGGGGGCGAAGCCGGCCCGCTCAAAGGATGACCCTGACTACAAGAGAGATCTGGCCGCCGCCGAGCGTGAATTCAAGAGACTCAAGGCCGACCTCTACGGACCCTTCGCGCTTGCGTGGCGAGGACCTCATCGCGACTGGATGGACGCCGCGATGGTGCTGTCGCCTGAAGGGGAACCGTCGTGGCCTGCGCTCCTCGGGACGGGCGGCAACGATGGGCGACTCGATTTTACCAACACGGCGATGCAGCGCCTTGGAGATCTGTTCGATCTCGAGTCAGTCAACGGTGCTCCCATTCCGATGGCGAAGGCGTTGTTGAAGACCGCGCTTTTCGAGACGCCCTCGGCAGCGCTGCTGGACGCAGCCGTCGGTCAATTCCTGCCAGGCTCCGCAGGCGGCGCGAATGGCACGACCGGCCCTGATGCAGGGAGCCGAATCAACCCCTGGGATTTCGTCCTCATGCTCGAAGGTGCGATCGCGTTTCGTGGTCAGGCCACACGAAAGTTGGGGGCGCGGGATGACATGCGCGCCGCGATCCCGTTCGCGATCACCGCGCAAGCCGTCGGGTACGCGACGCGTGGAAAGGAGAAGGACGCACGCGGCGAGCAGTGGATGCCGCTATGGGAACGCGCCGCGAGCTGGCAGGACGTGGGCGCGCTCTTCGGAGAAGGACGCGCGCAGCTCGGTCGCTCGTCGGCACGGCGCCCACTCGATTTCGTGAGGGCGATCGCGAGGCTGGGCGTCGCCCGAGGACTCACTGGCTTCATCCGCTACGGCTATCTTGAGCGCAATGGCCAGAGCAACCTTGCCGTGCCGCTCGGTCGAATCGAGGTCGCGGCCCATCCGCGCGCTCGGTTGATCGATGAGATCGGCGGCTGGCTCGACCGCCTGCAGCGTGAAGCGGACGACGCGCCCGCACGATTCTCCGCGTCGGTAGGCGTGCTCTCGGACGCCGTGTTCAATGTCCTCACGCGGGAAGCCGAGCCGGCGCGATGGCAGTCGGTGCTCGCGGCAATCGACGAGGTAGAGCGAGTCCAGGCGAGCGGGACTGCGTTCAAGGTTGGTCCGTGCCCAACGCTGTCTCCGGGCTGGCTCGACGCAGCGGCGGATGACTCTCCCGACTGGCGGCTCTCCCTCTCGCTCGGGAGCGCGGCGCGCGGATACAAGAAGGATGCTAGCCCCTTCGACCCCGTGCGCGCGCACGCGCTGCCGATCGATCCGAAGAAGGGCTGGAGCTACGCGATCGGCGCCGACAAGCGACTGATCAACGATCCGCGCGTCGTGATGATGGGGCGCGATCCGCTGAGCGATCTCGTCGCGCTCGTCGAGCGCCGCCTCGTCGAAGCCTCGCAGATAGGGAGCCGGACGCTCCCGCTCGTCGCCCGGTATGGTGCGGGCGCGAGGCTCGACGATCTCGCGTGCTTCCTCGCCGGCGAGGTCGACGTGGAACGAATCGTCGCGCTCGGACGCGCGCTGATGGCACTCAAGTGGCAGCACGCGCGGCTGCCGCGCGTGCGCGTCGGTCCGCGCGACGACCGACCCGACGAGGCGTGGGAGGCCCTGCGCTTGTGCGCGCTCCCGTTCCCAGTTCGCGAGCGGACCATCGCCACCGAGCCCGCGATTTTCAGACGACTTGCGTCCGGCGACGCCGCGGGAGCAGTCGAGCTCGCGCTGCGTCGGCTGCGCGCGGTGGGGCTCCGTCCTCCTCTAGCCGCCGCCATCGCCGACCCAACGACGGCGCGCCGTTGGGCCGCCGCTTTCGCATTCCCCATCGAGCCTGCCGTCGCCACCGCGATGGCCGACCGCTTCGAGAACCCCACCGTCAGGGAGACCGCATGACCATCGACCTCAGCAAACTCGACAACGCCACTCGTCTGCTTTTCTCGATCGATCTCCAGCCGGTGCAGGGCGATCGCTTTCAGCCCACTGGCTTCCCGAGCCTCGGAGCGGCGAGCTACCAGACGAAGGACGGTCAGAAACTCCTCGTCGAGTCTGCGCAGAGCATGGCGAATCGCCTCGAGGCCACAGTGTGGGACACCGTGACCGAGAAGCCGGTCGCCGCGCTCGACGGCATCAGCCACGTGAAGGTCACGAAGGACAAGAAGTTCCTCACGGATACGATGCTCGAGGCCCACCGGCTGAACAGCCCATACATCCTAGAGGCTCCGGGATCGAAGTTCGTGACCCAGCTCAAGAGCGACCTAGGGACGCTCGAGAATGGACCGATCAACCGCAAGCTGCTCGCGCAAGTGCTCCTCAAGTACGACGTCGGGAGCCTGTTGCACGGCGTCTTCCTCGCGAAGAGCGACCTCGCGGGCGGACGCTTGCGCCTCGCCCGCACTCTCTCTGCGTTCATCGAGGCCAGCAATGCGCGCGTGGCTGCGTCCGGAGGCGTGAAGAACGACCACGTGAACCCGGGCGGCGACACGAAGAAGGGTTTCGGCAATGTGCCTTTCGCGCGCGACGAGTTCACCGCCGAGAAGATCGTCCTGCACGTCAACTTCGACCTCGCGCAGGTGCGCGGCTACGGCCTCGGCGCGGACGCCGAGCGGCTGCTCGTGCTCCTCGGCCTCCACCGCCTGCGTAAGCTCGTCGACGGGAATCTCCGCTTGCGCACCGCGTGCGACCTCGAACCAGTGACGCGAGACGCCCCCAAGGCGACCCGCCCCGATGGGTTCGTATTGCCAAGCTTGAATGCTCTGGAGACCGACCTTCGCGCTTCTATCGAGAAGAACAGCTCCGCAATGGTTCAGACCGAGACGAGCTACGACGAGAAGATCGAGTCGGCCAAGAAGAAGAAGGACAACGACGGCGACAGCGAGAAGGACAGCGACGACGAGACCAACGGAGACAAGTGATGCCCACGATGGTCCTGCGCTTCCCAGGCAGTCGCTATCACGCGACGCCCGGCGGCCACCACGTGAACGAGGGGCTCGTCGAGTGGCCGCCGAGCCCGTGGCGGCTCGTGCGCACGCTGATCGCGTGCGGCTACTCGACGCAACGCTGGGACGAGGTTCCGCTCGAAGGCCGGCGTCTCGTCGAGGCTTTGAGCAGCGTCCTCCCTGAGTACCGTCTCCCGCAGGCGGCGCTCGGACATTCGCGCCACTACATGCCGACGACGAAGATGAAGGACGGACGCGAGGAGACGACCCTCGTGCTCGACGCCTTCGCCGACGTGGGCGACGGCGCACTCTGGGTGCGCTGGCCGACGAAGGTCGATGAGGAGGCGCAGCAGCTCTTCGAGCTTCTTGTCGCGCACCTCGGCTACCTGGGGCGCAGCGAGAGCTGGGTGCTCGGGGAGTCGATCTCGGACGACGTCCCTCTCCCAAAGGCCGGGCACGCTTTCCCGCACTCGGACCGCGTTCGACCCGGGCGAAGCTTTGAGCAGATCGCACTCAGCGCTCCCGACGTCCCCAACGACTATGCGACGTGGAGAAAGGGCGAACTCGAGGCCGCGATCACGGAACTCCATCTCTCTAACGGAAAGAAGCCAACACAGGCGCAGCAGAAGAAGATCGACATGATTCAGAGCGCCTACCCTGCGGATCTCGTCGACTGCCTTCAGCGCGACACTGCCTGGTGGAAGGCACAGAAGTGGAGCCGAGCCCCCGGAACTCGTTCGGTCCTTTATTGGCGTGAAGGCAACGCGCTCGAGGTTGGTACGCCGTCGTCGCCGCGTATGTCCGGCGCGCATCCTGTTGAGATGATGCTCCTCGCGCTCACGACACCGAGCGGCTCGAAGTCGGCGCTCCCAACGGTTGCACGCACTCTTCCACAGGCGGAGTTACTCCATAACGCCTTGGTCTCCAAGCTCGGATTCGGTGGCGAACCGTGCCCTGAGCTCGTCGGGCGCGATGAGACGGGTGAGCCACTTAAGGGACACAGGCACTCCCATCTTCTGCCGGCCGATCTCGATGGCGATGGCCGACTCGATCACGTCGTGGTGTTCGCGCCGATGGGGCTGGGAGCGCGCGCGCAGCGCGCCGTGCGCAGCCTTCGCAGGACATATATGAAGGGAGGGGTTGGAGAGCTTCAGGTCGCGGTGGCGGGCGTCGGTGCGTTGCACGATCTGCGAGCCATCGGCGCTGGGCTGTCTCAGGCCGTTGATGAATTGCTCGGACCGACGACCGGCGCGACTTCGTGGATCAACACGACACCTTTCGTCCCCCCCCGCCACCTCAAGAAAAACGGTCGGTCGTCACTCGTTGGTCAAGTCGAAGCGGAGCTGAGTGTCCGAGGATTCCCGCCCGCCAGGGTTGACGTGCTCGATTGGACTGATGAGACGCTCGCGCTCCGGCACTTCGTGCGCCGAAGGCAGCGCGGCCCGCAGCCGCCGCTGGATATCGGCTTTGCAGTTCGACTCATCTTCGACAGCCCCGTCGTAGGTCCGATCTGCTTGGGCTACGGCAGCCACTTCGGCCTGGGACTCTTCCGATCCGTAGAGAAGTTGGGCCAGCCGTAACCACGCGACTCACCTCGCCGCCGGACCTGCTGGCCGCGCTGTGGCTGTCGTGTCAATCTGGATCCTCCGCCGCGGCAACAGGAGCCGCGCCTCGTTACCCTGTACCCGGAAGGCTCATGCTGGATCTCCAGCCGCTCGAGTGCGTCGCCCTCGCCCACGACATCCCCGAGCACGGCCTCAAGGCGGGGGATCTCGGGACCATCGTCGAGATATACGAGCCGGATGGCGTGGAGGTCGAGTTCGTGACCGCGGCTGGGCGGACCCAGGCGCTCGTCACTCTTCGAGCGCCGGACGTCCGAAAGGTGGGCCCCGGCGACATGATCGCAGTGCGACTGCGTGGCTCCCGCAGCTTAGCGCCGTCACAAGCTCGGCCCTCACCGCCCCGCGGAAGCAACCCGCGGCGGCGAGACCGGTATCCGTGCTGCCTCCTCAAGGCCTATGTGCACCGAAAGCCCCAACGCCTTGGCGACCTTCTCCAGAGTCCCGAGGGTCGGGTTCTCGTCGGGGTCTTCCAGCTTGGCGATTTGCTGCTGCTTCACGCCGGCGAGCTCCCCGAGCGCCTTCTGGGATAGTCCCGCGTCCTGCCGTGCCCAGCGGATCGTGAGTGCCGCCGCGAGACCTGCCCGCACGGGGATCCGAGCGAGTCGCGTCTTCGCGGGAGCTCCAGACCTAGACAACGGCCGCGGCGGAATCTTGCCGTCGACCAGGTGAGCCTCGAGCCAGCCCTCGAGCGCCTCTTGCGCCGTGTCGGCAAGCGCGTCGGGGCTGTCGGCAAACGTCTGGCACCCGGGGCAATCGGGAAACTCGACCAGCAGATGCTTGCCTTCCCGGCGAACGTACGCGTCGTAATGCATGCCACCACCTCCTCTAGATGAGCGTCACTCCGGATTGCTTCTCGATGCTTTTGAGCGTGCCGATCGGAATCTCTTTCCTGGGGTGCGGTACCGTGACGATGCCCGGCTTGTTCGGGTGCTTGAAGTGCTGGTGCGATCCCTTGGTGCGAACCAGCACCCATCCGTCGGCCCTCAGGGTCCTGATGACCTCCGCCGACGTCACTCGGACAACGTACAACCGATAGGTTGTTCGTCAAGCGCCAGCGAGCACCCTCGGGAGCCGCGCACGGCAAGCGCCGTCCGACAGGCGCCCGGCAGTGAACGTCCGCCCAGCCACGGCCATTTCCGGCGGCATTTCGGCGTAAGCCACGCGCCAGATTGCTCGATCGGAGGTACCCAATGCCCACCGATCCCACCCACGCCATTCCGTCCCCGTCGCCCGAGGCCCGCGCGAAGCCGCTACCCCGGCGGCTTCCGCTCGCCAGCTCCGCCCCCGACCTGGTGCCAGCACGAATGATCAACGAGGTGCTCTACTGCGAGCGCCTCCTCTACCTCGAATGGGCGCAGGGCGAGTTCGCTGACAACGCGTTCACCGTCGAGGGACGCGCAACCCACCGGCGGGCGGACCAGCCAGGAGGTTCGCTGCCTGCACCGCCGGGCGACGCCAACGATGGCGCTTCAGGCAAAGCCACTGATGCCGAACCGCGCATCGACGAGGAACCCCACCCCGACAGGCCCTATCAGGCACGCACGCTCTGGCTCACGTCAGAGCGGCTCGGTATTGAACTCCTCATTCAGTCGTAGCGGCGGCCGCATCGACCGGGGCAATTTCGCCGAGCTCGCGAACACCCAGACCGTCTTGGCCAATGAGTACACGTCGGCAGGCTTGTCCCGTCGTCCCCGGTGTCGAGCGCGACGACTGGCCCCTCGACCGAAGGCCGGAATCAGTATTTCCACTGCCCCTTGATGACGAAGAACGACCCCCGGATCATCCCCGCCAGCTTCGACTTCTGCCTCGCGAACTTGAAGCGCTCCGTCAGCTCCGGCGGGACCTCCATCCCGTCCGAGAGCTTGAACCCCACAGCCCGCTTGCCGGCGTCGTCGAGTGTGTACATCACGTTGATCGACAGCCCGTTCTCGTAGAACACATACGCGAATCGGATCCCCCGGGCCTCAAAGGTCGTGGCCTCGAGCGGACGCGACGCGATGACGAGGTCGCGCTCCTCCTTGAGGATCCGGTGCACCCAGTCGACGGTCTTCTTCGCCTCGGCGGCCGGCTCCACCGCGAAGACGTGGTCGTACTTGTTCTTGAAGTAACGGGCCTCGTTGGCACGCAGCCCCGCGAGGGCGGCCGCCACCGGCGACGACTCCAGGCCCACCGTCGACACGTTCTCGAAGTCCACCCCGTGAGCCATGGCATCTCTCTTGAGCGTGTTTTTCGTCAGATTGCTGAGGCTTCCTACCACTCCTGGTGAGGCGCGTCCTTCTTCGTCATCGCCTCTTCCCACCGACGAAGGGCATGGCAGCGGACTGATTCATCCACGACGCCGCTTGGCGCTCGTCGAGATCGTCCGGGCATGCCAGCTCGACGCCTCGTGTGGACTTGCCCATCCCGACCGGCTCCGCCGGCGGTTCCGGCTCAATCTCCGTGCCGCGTATGACGTTCGAGAGCGGGAACATGACAGAGGAGGAAAAAGCTCTCGGCTTCCCGCTATCCACCCTCGCGACGCACACTGAGGCGCGGGCCAGCAAAACGGAGCTGCAGCCCGGTGACGTGATGAACATCCAGGGGGACGCCGTGTCCTGCGTGCAAAGGGGCGACGAACAGCGGCGGGTGCATCCGGGGCGCGGATCATCTACTCATGGCCGGGCGGAGTCTTCGTGGCCGGGGACTGAACAGGAGAGCGAAACGTGCTTGCATTCACAGCCCGAGGGGTTGCGGCGACGAATCTGCCGGATCTGAACGCACAGGTCGTCGTCCTGGCCGAAGATCCCAACGGCGAGCGTGGGCCTCGCCTGGAGATTTCACGCGCACTCACGTATTCGAAGCAGGATCGCGAACTTGGTCAGGACACATACTGCCTCTCCACGCAGACCGGAGCGACGGTGACGGTGGTGTTCGCTCGTACGCCCTGGACGGGTCGACGCTCACGATGCAGCTCGATGAGCAAGCTCAAGACGTGCTCGGCGTCCCTGGGCAGTTCTCGATTCTTCTCGAGACCGACGCGGGGACCGTCGAAAAAGTTCGCACGGCTCTCGTCTCGATCCTCGGCGAAGGCGGCAGTCCACCCGCTCCGGATCGATGAGGTCTTAGCTGAACATCTTGACTCGGGCCCGATTTGGCGAGCAACGCGGTCATCGAGCTGCCGCTCGCCGCGGCGGTCCGGGCGCACGAGATGCTCGAGACGCGCCCACGGCCCGCGGGGAAGATCGTGCTGCGCGTTCGCGACGATGCATCGGCGTAGCTGCCCCTTGTGCCCGCGCCCGTCCCGTCGCAGCACCTCTTCTCGACCCTGACCGGCTCGATCCCTGCTCCTCCCGGCGATCCGAGGCCTTGGAGGTCGGCGCTGATCACGTCGGACCCCCGGCTCCCAAGCTTCGGACTCCGACTTCCCACGTCGACGACAGTGGGTCTGAGACGTCGGAGGTCCGTCGGACCCCGACCTTCCAAGCATCGGCCCCCGAGCTGCTACGCCTCCGACCCTGGGGTCTGAGACGTCGGAGGTGGGCATGCATCGCGTCGGACCCCGACCTTCCAAGCTTCGAATCCCGACCTTCTACTCGATCCCCTCTCCTCCGTGCCGAAACGTGGTGTTCACGCGCGCCGCGGCGGGATATCGGCCGGAGTTCATCCTCGTGAGGGCTTTACCATGGATCGCGGAGCACTACCCTCACACCGTCGCAACATATCGGCCGGAGTTCATCCTCGTGAGGGCTTTACCANNGTTGATCGCGGCGCTGGGACAGCCCGCCGGTTGGCAGAAGTTTCCCTCGGCCACGAGGACGCAGTCCGATGCGCTTTTGCAAGACTGGTCGTAGTCCGACGCCTGAATGAGCTGCGCGTTCGCATCCGTGCAGGGAAGAATGTCCGTGCCGGCGCTATAGGCGCACGTCCCGCTGATGCAGCAGAAGAGCGTCTCCGTCTCGCTCCGGGCCTTGTAGCAATCCTGCACGGTGGTGCATGCGACGTCGCCGGCGTCGCTGGGGGAACCGAAGAGNNAGAGAATCCGCGTCAACGCCGGTGGAGCCGCTGACGAAACCGTCGAGAGGATTCGCGTCCACAGGGGCGACAGCGGAATCGCTCACGCCCGACTGACGGGCCGGGTTGCACGCGGCCAAATTGGCGAGCCATATTGCGAGCGCGATCGGTGCACGGCCTGGATGAGGCTTGTCGAGCATCATTGCGTTGACTCCGACGGATGCGTCCTTCATCGCGTGCCCCTATCGAGTCGGCCTCCTCACTCAGGAATTTCCTGTACGGTGCCCGAACTGAAGAATTGATTGTACGCAACGTCCGTATTGACTGTGCCCGCCTCGGACATCGCATTTCCGGAACAATTGCTTACCGAACTGCACGACGTCGGCGCGGTATTGCACATCC
>PLIR01000124.1 GCA_003139415.1 Myxococcales bacterium
CCCGCACCCGATCGTCGACACCGGGCTGCCGATTGCCCTCGGCGTCGTCCCGCTGGTGTTCTCGGCGCTGCTCTTCGCCCTTCCGCTCGGGCGGGCGCTCTTCCGGCCGCTGCGCCAGCGGGCCTTCCTCGAGGAGAAGGGCCGCCTCGCGGTGCTGAGGCACGTGCTCGACCGCGTGAACGCCAAGGCCCCCGTCACCGACGGTTCGGTCGCGCAGGCGTGGCGCAACGCGACCGGGCGCGCGCCCGACGCCAAGCGCCTCGACCGGGCGCTCGTCGACCTCGGCGGCGACGTGAGCATCGCGGAGAGCGGGCAAACCAAGTGGCGTTTCGCAGACTTGGAAACGGAGGCCGTTGCCGTCGAGGCCGAGCGCGAGGCCGCGGCCGAAGACGAGGCCCGTGTCGGCCCCGTCGTTTTTGCGTCCGACAAGTCCTGACCGGGAATCCTTCGCGACTTGGGGTGTTCTCCCAGAGTCATGAACACGCGAAAACTCCTCCCCGTAGCCATCGTCCTCTTCGCCGCAGGCGCGGGCGTCGCCGCCGGCACCGGATGCCAGCACGCCGCCCGTGCGTCGCAGGATGCGCCCCCGCAGGCGCCCGCGCCCTTCGCGACGCCGCCCGTGCTCCCGGGCACGCCCGACATCGCGACGCTCGCCGCCCGCGTCCGCCCGGCCGTCGTGAACATCACCACGGTGCACCAGGTGCACATGCGCCAGGGTCAGGGCGAGTTCGGCTTCCCCGGGTTTGGCGATGTCTTCCCGTTCTTCCACCAGGGCCAGCCCGGCCAGGGTCGTCGCTTCGGAGGCGGCGGGGGAGGCGGCGAGGACGAGGTGATGAAGCAGCAGGCGCTCGGGTCGGGCTTCCTCATCGACGACCAGGGCCACGTCGTGACGAACGCCCACGTCATCGACGACGCCGACGTGGTGAAGGTCAAGCTCGCGGACGATCGTGAGTTTCGCGCCAAGGTCGTGGGCAAAGACGACCGCCTCGACGTCGCGCTGCTCAAGCTCGAAGATCCCCCCCACGACTTGCCCACGGCAGCTCTCGGCGCGAGCGAGGCCCTTCGCGTCGGCGAGTACGTCGTCGCCATCGGCAACCCGTTCGGTCTCGGCAACACGGTGACGATGGGCATCGTGAGCGCCAAGGGCCGCACGATCGGCGCAGGTCCCTACGACGACTTCATCCAGACCGACGCGAGCATCAACCCCGGCAACAGCGGCGGCCCGCTCTTCAACCTCCGCGGCCAGGTGGTTGGCATCAACACGGCCATCAACCCGCAGGGCAAGGGGATCGGCTTCGCCATCCCGATCGATGCGGTCAGGGACGTCCTGCCGCAGCTCCTGTCGACTGGGCACGTGGCGCGCGGCCGGCTCGGGGTNNGCGGAAAAAGCCGGCCTCAAGTCGGGCGACGTCATCGTCTCGATCGACGGCCAGGACATCCCGCGCTCCGAAGAGCTGCCCCGTCGCGTGGCCCGCCACGCACCCGGGGTCCGAGTCACCCTCGGCGTGCTCCACGACAAGCAGAAGCGCGACGTCGACGTGACCCTTGCCGCGCTCCAGGACGAGAAAGGCGGCGAGGAGACGGGCCAGAACGGCGGCATCAACGCCGCGCCCGGCGAGCACTCGTCGCTCGGGATCAGCGTGACGGAAGAAGACGGCCAGGTCGTCGTCGCGCACGTCGCGTCCGATGGTCCGGCCGACGGCAAGCTGCGGCAGGGCGACGTCATCGAGGAGGTCGGCGGCCAGCACGTCACCAGCGCGAAAGATCTCGCGGCCAGGATCCATGCGGCTCCGTCCGACAAGCCAGTGCTGCTCCTGGTAAAGCGCGGCGAGCAGTCGATGTTCGTCGGCATCGAGCGCAAGTAGCGGCAGGAGCCCGCAAGGGCCGGGGCGCTCGCCCGCGTGGTAGCCTGCCGCGCGGATGAGCGCGCCGGCGCATTTCCCCGTCGTCGTCACCTTCCCGGTCCACTGGGGCGAGATGGACGCGCTCGGGCACGTGAACAACGCGCGCTTCTTCGCCTGGTTCGAATCGGCGCGTATCGCGCTCTTCCAGCGGATCGGCGTCCTGGCGGACCGGCCTCGTGATATCGGCCCCATCCTCGCCACGACGAGCTGCGATTTTCTCAGGCCGGTCCAATATCCGAGCACCGTGTCGGTGGGGGCCCGCGTCGCCGGGGTCGGACGGACGAGCGTTTCGATGGAGTACGCCGTGTGGTGCGAAGGCCAGGCCGAAGCGCCTTGCGCGCGCGGGACGTCGGTCGCCGTGCTCGTCGACTACGCGACGATGCAGAAGGTGCCCGTCCCGGCCGACGTCCGCGCCCGCATCGAGGCGCTCGAAGCGCCGCCCGGCAGCGGCGAGCGCGAAGTGTAGCACTGCGCCGAGCACGGGGCGGGAGAGAGCGCGGCGGACGAACACGAAACGCGAAGCGGCGTGAACGCAGCGCCGCCGCGGTGCACACTTCATGCAGCAGCGCCTTCGATGGTCGTCGCCAAGACAATCGCCGCCAGTCTTCTTCTCGGGCTCGCTGTCTCGTCGATGGCGTGCGCCAGGTCCGCACCCCAGGTCAGGACATCGCTCTTCGGATTCTCCACGGAGGACCAGCGGATCCTCGCGTGCCTCGATCTGCAAGATCACCTCGTCGATCTCTTCGCCGACGA
The DNA here is from genome assembly GCA_003139415.1 of Myxococcales bacterium. Classification (GTDB taxonomy): domain Bacteria; phylum Myxococcota_A; class Polyangia; order Polyangiales; family Polyangiaceae; genus Palsa-1150. Next base: position 2,658 of record PLIR01000124.1, read on the forward strand.
GTACGTCTCGCGCGAAGGGGTGAAACTCACGGCCGTCGAGCGCGCCGCATTCCGTGACGGCTGGGCCGAACAGCTCGCCAAGCGCGGCACGTTCGATGTCTTCGAGCAGTCCTGTTTCGGCAGCCTCACGACGCAGCGCTTCGACTGCGGCATGAGCTCGCACACGACCGGCGCGGTCGAGGCGTGCATGCGGCTGAGCGAGCGCTGACGGCTGACGCAAGCGCGGGCGTGGACGCAGGCGCACACGCGGGCGCAGGCGCACACGCGGACGCAAGCGCAGGCGCACACGCAGGCGCGGACGCAAGCGCGCGGCGCCCACGCACACGCGCGCGCCCACGCCCACGCGCCCCTTCAAAACACGTATCGCACGCCCAGGCCCGCGTCCCACATGATGGAGAGCTCGTTGGTCGTGACGTTGGCGAAGCCTGGGGCGTCGCGCGCGCCGCCCTGGAGGCAGAGCGCCATGTGGCGATCGATCTGGTACCACTCGAGCCCGAGCCGTGCCCCGAACGACGCGCTGAGGCTCTCGGCGTTGCGGAAGCCGAGGATCGTCAACGCATCGTGCGGGACGTCGGCCGAGATCGCGTCGATCTGGCCCTGCACGAAGAAGGCGACCCGAGGGCTGAAGTGGATCGTCGCCCGCGCCCCTCCGCCGAAGCCCCAGATCGGGAACGCGAAGGCTTGTGACTCGTCCTGCGCCTCGCTCGTCTGGGTGAACGCGAGCTCGCCCTCACCGAAGAGCATCAGCCAGTCGAGGACCTCGTAGCCGAGCTGCGCCTGCCACCAGTATGCCGGCGGCGCGACGTGGCCGAACGAGCCGGTAAAGCCAAGGACGCCCACCGTCGACCCGAGGACCAACCCTTTGCGCCGCGGGCGAGGCGGCGGCGCCTCCGCGAATGCTTTTCCCTCGGCGGCTTGGGCCGACGCTTGCTCGGCCTCGGGCGTCGTCGAGATGTCGATCTGCGCGTCGGGCTCGAGGGCTGGCGCCGGCGCCTCCGGGCCCTGCGCGCGCGCCGGACCGGCGCTGCAGAGCGTCAGGGCGACGATCGGGCCGCCGACCGCCAGGCCCAACGTGAAGCAGGACCGCCGCACGTTCTCGACGCTATCACAGGCGTCGGCGTGCGAATGGCCCGGGCGTCACGCACCCGAGGGCAACGCGCTGACGCCGACGAGCGCGTGCTCGACCACCGTCGTCAGGTCGTCGATGAGCAGCAGCGGCTCCCACGAAGGCGTCGTCGGCGCGCGCCGCTCGGGCGCCACGGGGCTCCGGAAGGCGAGCCCGTACGACGAACCGCCCACGGGGGTGAGCCGCGCGAACGCGTTCTCGCCTTGCAGGCCGAGCACCACGTGCGGGCCGGCGCCCCGGACCCACACGGCGCCGCACCCGAGCTGGCGCGCGATGCGCCGCACGCGGTCCGCGTCGGGGTGACCCGAAGACGGGGGCAGCGGGGGCAGGTGGTCGTCGATCGAAGCCGGCGATGCGTTCGTGGACTCGAGCATATCCGCCTCCCGGGTGCCGTTTCAGGCCGCCCCCGAGCTGCTAACCCGCCCGCGCCGCGAGGGCCAAGTTCACTTCAAGAGCCAGCCGAGGAGCATGTGCTTCGTCGCGTCGCGCCCGACCGACGCGATCGAGTCGACGAGGGGGATCTCCTTCGGGCACACCTCGACGCAGTTCTGCGCCTTGCCGCATCCCTCGACGCCGCCCTCGCCCATGACGGCCTCGAGGCGCTCGGACGCGTGCATCTTGCCGTTCGGGTGCAAGTTGAAGAGGCGCACCTGGCTGATCGCCGCCGGGCCGACGAAGTCGCTCGACGGGTTGACCTGCGGGCACGCCTCGAGGCAGCACCCGCACGTCATGCAGCGCGACAAGGGATACGTCTGCTCTTGGCTCTCGGGGGACTGCCGGGGCCCGGCGCCCAGCTCGTGCGAGCCGTCCAGGTTGATCCAGGCCTTCACGCGCTTCAGATCTTCGAACATGCGCGAACGGTCGACCACGAGGTCGCGCACCACCGGGAACTTGCTCATCGGCTCGAGCACGATCGGCCCGTCGCCGGGCGCGATCACGTCGACGAGGGCGCTGCACGACTGACGCACGCGCCCGTTGATGCGCATCGTGCACGATCCGCACACCTCCTCGAGGCAGACGCACTCCCACACGACGGGCGTGACCTTCTGGCCGCTCGCCGTCACGGGCTGCTTCTGGATCTCCATCAGGGCGCTGATGACGTTCATCCGCGGGTGCCACGGCACGGCGAACTCCTGCCAGTAGCCGGGCTGGCCGGGGCCGTCCTGGCGCTTGATCTTCAGCGCGATCGTGCGGGCACGTCGGTCGTCTGCCATCGGACTCCTATCCCTTGGCCGCGGTGCTTGCGGCGCCCGCGGTCTCGTATTTGCGCGGCCGCGGCCTGACGAGCGTCGTGTCGACCTCGTCCTTCACCTCGACCCGCTGGCCGAGGAGCGTGTAGTCGACCGCGCGCACGAAGCGCACCGCGTCGTTCTCGCCGTTCGCCCCGGCCTTGTGGAAGGCCATCGTGGTCCGCAGCCAGTTCGCGTCGTCGCGCTGCGTGAACTGCGGCTTGAAGTGTGCGCCGCGGGACTCGTCGCGGTTGCGCGCCCCGAGCGCGATGACCCGCGCCAGGACGATCATGTTGCGCAGGTGCCGCACGTACTGCGCGCCCTGGTTCATCTTGCCCACGGCGGTGTCGGTCACCCCGACACGGCGCGAGCGCTCGGCGATCTCTTCGATCTTGGCGAGCACCTTGTCGAGCGTCGCGTTGTCGCGCTCGATGGTGCAGTCGACGAGCATCGTGTGCGCGAGCTCGTCGTGCAGCGCGTACGGGTTCTCGGCGCCGTCGAGCGCCAGGATCGCCTCGAAGGCCTTGCGCTCGCGCTTCTCGGCCTTCTCGAAGAGCGACGACGGCATGTCCCACGCGCTCCTGGCGACGTTCTTTCGGTACGCGGCGATCGCGGGTCCCGTGACCATGCCCGCCCAGAGGCACGAGAGCAGCGAGTTCGCGCCGAGCCGGTTTGCCCCGTGGTACTGGTAGTCGGCCTCGCCGCAAGCGTAGAGGCCCGGGATGCTCGTCGCCTGGTTTCGCGGAGACCCCATGACGAGCGACCCGTTCGCGGCGCGGTCGAAGTCGACCCAGAGGCCGCCCATCGAGTAGTGCACGGCCGGAAAGACCCGCATCGGGTTGACGAACGGATCCTCGCCGACGAACTTCTCGTAGATCTCGAGGACGCCGGCGAGCTTCTTCTGCAGGATCTCGCGCGGCAGGTGCGTCACGTCGAGGTAGACCTCGTTCTCGTTGCGCTGGCTCTCGCGGTTGTAGACGCCGCGGTGCTCGTGGAAGCACTTTTTGAAGAGCTCGCGGCTGGCGATGTCGCGCGGGACCAGGTTCCCGTAGCCGGGGTACTTCTCCTCGAGGAAGTAGTCCCGCGCGCTCTCGGGCACCTCGCGCCCCGCGCGCTGCTCCTTGGGGTCGCGCGGCACCCAGACACGCCCGCCCTCGCCGCGGACGCTCTCGGAGATGAGCCGCAGCTTGTCGGCCCCCGGGATGGCCGTCGGGTGCACCTGGATGAACTCGCCGTTCGCGTAGCAGGCGCCGTGCTGGTAGGCCGCGCTCGCCGCCGTCCCGGTGTTGATGACGCTGTTGGTCGAGCGGCCGAACACGATGCCGCACCCGCCGGTGGCGAGGCACACGGCGTCGCCCGGGAAGGCGACGATCGACATGTTCTTCAGGTCCTGCGCGACGATGCCGCGGCAAACGCCCTCGTCGTCGGTGACGAGGCCGATCATCTCCCACCACTCGAGCTTGCGGACCATCTTCTCGCCGGCCACGCGCTCGCCGCGGTCGTCCTCGACGTCGACCGTCTCCCACCGCCGCACCTGCTCGTCGAGGGCGTAGAGGAGCTGCTGGCCGGTGGTGGCGCCCGCGAACGCCGTGCGATGAAAGAGCGTCCCGCCGAAGCGTCGGAAGTCGAGGAGCCCCTCGGGAGTGCGGTTGAAGGGCACGCCCATGCGGTCGAGCATGAAGACGATGCTCGGCGCCGCGTCGCACATCGCCTTGACGGGCGGCTGGTTGGCGAGAAAGTCGCCGCCGTAAACCGTCTCCTCGAGGTGCACCTGCGGCGAGTCGCCCTCGCCCTTGGTGTTGACGCTCGCGTTGATGCCGCCCTGCGCGCACACCGAGTGCGAGCGCTTGACCGGCACGAGCGAGAAGAGGTCGACCGGGACGCCGGCCTCGCAGAGCTTGATGACGGTCATCAGGCCCGCGAGGCCCCCTCCAACGACGATGACGCGGCGCACCTTGCCGGATTCGGAGCGGACGAGCGACTTGGATGCGGCCATGTCTCTATGGCGCACGTAGGGGAAAGGGCGCGGCGTGTCAAACCGACGGGNNGCGCGGGCGCGTAGGCAAGCGCGGGCGCGAACTCGGGCGCAGACGGGCGCGGGCAGATGCTGTCACGCGGCGATTGCGACTACCACGGCTGTCGTGTTGTTCCAGCCCCCGAGCTTGTCGCTGCTTCGCGCAATCTCGCCGTACGTCAGAAATCCTGCGATGGGTGTGTCGGCGAAAACCGATCGCACGGCCGCGACCTCGCGGTCGAAGGCGTCCTTCAGGATCATGCCGCGGCACACACAGTCGAACAGCAGCACGCCGGCGGCCTTGGCGCCGTTGAGCCCAACCTTCGCCTGCTGAGCCGCCGAGAGCGCGGCCGCGAGCATCTGCTCCCGGTCGCCGTCGAGAATGCTCACCATCGAGCCGCGCGGGATGTCGCCCGCGCAAGTCAGCGACCCATCGGCGGCCACCGACAGGGGAGCGCGCGCGCGGCTGATCTTGTCGAAGAAGTGAATGCCGAGCTCGTTGCCGATCATGTACGTACCCGCGCTCTCGGGCGTAAGCACGATGCCCCGGGCGGCCGCGTGCTTCTTGTACGCGGCGAACGCGGGCTCGCCGTCGATCTCGTGGACGACGTTGCCCTCGGCCTTCGTGACCCGCATCGGCTTGGTCGTCGGCCGCAAGCCGTGATCGACGCCGAGGCCCCACGGGTTCGCGCTGAACACGTGCAGCGCGACGGCGGAGTCCGGCCGCGCGCTCCCGGCTCCGACGAGCGTGGCCGAGAAGCGTCCCTCATCGCCCGCCGCGCCTCCGACGATCTGCGACGCGCTCTGTACGCGCTGTTCGTAGAGGTCGTTGACGAGGCGCTCACCCGTCCCGGCCAGCCCATCGGTCAGCAGGACCGTCGTCAGATGGCGCTGGTCCTTGGCGGCCGCCTTCTTCTTCATATCGGCGACGCCCGCAAGGATCGCCTCGGTGACGTCGCGATGGCGCTCCTTGAGGCCTTCGGCGAACTGCACCTGCGCCGTCGTGTCGGCGGCGACGAGCAGCATCGCGAACCCTCCGTGCGTCAGGCCCCTCTCGGTGATCTCGCCGGCGGTCGTGCACCCGATGATCTCGGCCCCGGTGGCCTCGCGGGCCGTCGTCAGGGCAGCGCCGAGATCCGCGTCGGGCGAGGCAAAGAGGAATCCGTACGTCGCCTTGCGGGCTCCCAGCGACCCCGAGGCCGCGCGGGTCGCCTCGAGCAAGCCGGCCTTCGTGCTCTTGGTCGAGGCCCCGCTGCCGCAGACGGTACTCATGGGTGGCTACGAGCGTCTCCGATTGGATTCTCCCCGACGAGAGCGAACGTTCGAGCATGTGGGGGCCACGGGCAGGTGCACACCTCGTCCGGGAAAGCGAAACCGAGGACGCGAAACGCGCGCGAAACGACGATGCCCCGTTTACGCAGGAGCGACGCTCTTCGACACCGCGCCCCGGCACCTGCAGTCCACGCACCCTCCCGCCGCGCAATCGCCGCACTTCGCGATCACGCCTCGGCGCAAGGCCTCGCGCGCCCGGAAGACGCGCACGGCCGCGTTGGATCTCGAAATACCCCGCTCCACCGCGAAGTCCCGCACGGCCGCGCCGTCAACTTCGATGCGCTGGAGCGCCTCCGCGTACTCGGGCTTCAGCGACGTGGCGACTGCTCTGACGCACCCGCACACGAGCGACGCGTCTGGCGGGGTCGCAGGGGTCGTCGCTTCGGCTTCCGCAGCCCAGCGCGCCAGTGCCCGATCGGCCGTGCCCAGCCGCCGGTGATGATCGACGACCGCGTTTCTCAGGGCCCGGAAGAACCACGCGACGAGGGCTTCGTCGTCTCGCAGGTCGGTGACGCGCGACAGAGCGCGCGCGAAGGTCGCTTGTACGACGTCCTCCGCCGTTGCACGGTCGCGTAGGGAGCCTTCGACGAAGGCGACGAAGCGATCGCGGTGCTCGGCAAGCGTGCGCGTGAGCTCGGCCCGGCGGGACTCTTCGGAGGGCACGTCCCGCATTCTAATGCCGACGCAGACCTGCCGCCCGCGTTGCACCGCGGGCTGCGAGGAGGCGAGTGGCAGGGTGGTCGTGTTGCCCAAAAGAAGCTTTTCGGCCGGCGCCGATGGAGTCATGGTCCGGCGCCATGGGGCGAGCGTCGGGGGCGATCGCCTTGGTTGTCGCCACCGCCGCAGGGTTCGCGGCCTGCGGGGGCTCCGCCAAGGGTGTCGGCACATCGCCGGACGCGAGCGCCGACGCGGATGCGCCCTCCGATGCGGAGGACGAGCGCAGCGCTGACAGTGGCAACGCGACAACGGAGGCCTCCGCAAGCGGCATCGACGGCGCGCTCGACGCCGCGGGCGACGGAGACGCTTACGAGGTCGTAGCTGCGCAGGGGACGGGGGCGCTCGGGGTCTACGTGACGATTCCCGGCGGGGCGGAGATAGGGTCGATCGCATTCGTCATCCGCGGTCCGGGCGGCGACGCGTCGATCGTCCAGACGGGCGACGTCACCGTCGCCAATACCGACACGGTCGCCTTCGACGTGGAGGACCTCGTCGCGGGCTCCGACTACACGATCACCCTTCAAGGCACCTCCACCGACGGAGCCGTGACCTGCACGGCCTCGACGGCCTTCGCCATTGCGCCCTCCACGACCACGCAGATCACCGACCCGCTCGCCTGCTACGTCGCCGTTGCGGAGGCCGGGACCGTTCAGACGCCGACGTATTCCTGCGCCACGGTCGAGAGCATCAGCGCCGTCCCGGACGAGACCACAGTCGGCGCGGCCATTGCGCTGTCTGCGGTGGCGACCGGCCCCGACCCCGATGCCATCGGATACCGGTGGTCGGCGCCGAGCGTTGCCTTCTCGGCCCCGACTTCGGCGAACACGAACTTCGCCTGCACGGCTCCCGGAATCGTCGAGGTGACGCTCCTGGTTTTCGAGGGGCCGGAGCCGCAAGGATCGACCTGCCCAGAGGCCACTACAACCGTCTCGGTCACCTGCGACGACCCCGGCTGACCACGCCGATCACCCCTCCTTGAAGACCTGAGCGTACGTCTTGCCATACGGATAGAAGCGGGCCTTGTCGCCCTTGGCCCACGCCTCGCGAAGCTGGGGGTCGGCCAGGTCCCAGTCGGAGCGGCACTTCTGCGTGATCGCCCGGAGATCTTGCCTCAGCTCCTCCACGGAGGGCCGGCCGAAAAACCAGTAGCCCATGTAGATCTTGTGCACGACAAGGCCAGGCTCGAGCACGATCGTGTGCGGCACCATCGGGTTGTGCGTTGGGTCGGTGTACTCGGCGATGTCGAGGTCCTTCTGGACTTTGCGGCCAGGGTCCGAGAGAAACGGCCAGTGGGCGCCGGCGGCCGAACGAAACTCGTTCGTCTCGATGAGGTTGTCGGTGCTGATCGTGACGAGCCGGCAATAGGCGACCTCGATCTCGCGAAAGAGCTGCACCAGCCCCTCGTGCTGGCGCCGATCCTTGGGGCAGAAGCCGCCGCGGCTCAAGACGACGACCATCGGGTCGCCCTTCTGGAGGTCGGAAAGCTTCTTGTGCTGCCCAGTCTGGTCGGGCAGTTCGTAGTCGGGGAACGTTTTACCCGGAGCGATGTCGTTTCGCATGCGCCGGATCGTGCAGCCACGGCGAGAGAAAGCAAGGCGCCGCTCGACGTCGCCCCATCGAGGTGACGCCGGTCACGATAGGACCGACGGTGGTGGCGACGGCTACGCGCGCTAAGGAGTCTCGACGACAAAGCTCACGCTTGTCGTCCCGCTCCCGCCGATATTCAAGGTCTGAAACGTCTTCGCCCCCTCGACCTGGTAATCGCCGGCGGTGCCGGTGACCTGCTTGTAGCTGTCGAGGAGCTGCCGCACGCCCGTCGCGCCAACGGGGTGCCCCGCGCCGATGAGACCCCCGCTCGGGTTGATCGGGTGCGCGCCGCGGATCTCGAGCGATCCGTCTTCGACCGCCTTCCAGCTCTCGCCGGGCGAGGTGATGCCGAAGTGGTCGATGGCCATGTACTCGCTCGTCGTGAAGCAGTCGTGGGTCTCGATGCCGTCGACGTCGGTCACCCCGCCAAGGTTTGCGCGGCGCCATGCGTCGGTGATGGTGCTTCGCACGTGCGGAAGCACGTACGCTGCGTCCTTGCTCTCGGCGACCTTGTCGGCGAACTTGAGCCGCGCCGTGTGGTGGCCCCAGCCCGTGATGCGCGGGAGGGACTCGAGCTTGACCCCGCGGCGGGCCGCGTACTTCTCGGCGTAGGCGCGGCCCGCGAGGAGCACCGCGACCGAACCGTCGGTCACCTGCGAACAGTCGGAGATCTTCACCCGACCGCCGACGGCCGCGTTGAAGTCGTCGCGCGAACAGGCGTGCGCCTTGTTCATGTACCAGGTGCGCGTCTGCGCGAGCGGGTTGAGCTTGGCGTTCGCGTAGTTGATGGCCGAGATGCCGGCGAGGTGCTCGTCCTTCAGCCCGTAGCGCTTGTCGTACTCGTCGCCGAGCTTTCCGAAGAGCTTGGGGAAGGGGAACTCGATGCCCTTGGCCTCTTGCTCGTACCACGCTGCGGTGCCGAGGTAGTCGCCGCCTTCGGCCGCCGCGACCGTCTTCATCTGCTCGATCCCGACGACGCAGGCCACGTCGTACCAGCCGGCCTGGATCTCGGCCATCGCCGCCAGGATGGCGACGCTGCCCGAGGCACACGCCGCCTCGTGGCGCGCGGTCGGCAGGCCGCTGAACGCCGGATCGACCTCGACGAAGAACGCGCCGAGGTGCCCTTGCTTGCAGTAGAGCTCTGCGGCGAAGTTCCCGACGTGGGCGACCTGCACGTCCTTGGGCTCGACGTCGGTCGACTCGAGCGCGCCGAGGACGCCCTCGCGCATGAGCGCGGCGAAGTGCTTGCGCTCCTTGGTCCAGTTTCGAGAGAAGTCGGTCTGGTAGCCCCCGAGGATGAACACTTCCGGAGTTCTGAGCGTCGCGGACATGGCGAGAAACCTTCTTTCGGGTCAGAGCGTGTCGCGGGTCTATCCAGCGACGAAGAAGCGACCGATGTTGCCGTGGGGGTTGGTGTAAAGGCGCCGTGAGGCGCCCGTCTTCGCGGCCGCTGCGAGGTTCGCGGGTACGGGCAAGCCGGCGGCTTCGATCATCGCGATGGTCTCGCGCACGCCGATCGTGTCGACGAGGACGCTCGGCGGCGCCCAGTTGAAGCCGAAGCCCATGATGTCGTCGATCCCGGCGATCCCCTTCGTCACCTCGCCGGCGCGGTGGAACGCGTAGCTGACGTACCCGGCGACGACCTTGCGGGCGATGTCCGCCCACGGCCCTGGCGCGGCCACGAAGGCGCGCATGGCCTCCTTGTAGAGGCCATCGCGGTGCAGGCGCGCCACGTCGTCGATGAAGCGCAGGTCGGGGAGCTTGACCTCGGCGACGGGGCGGTAGCCCTGCGTCTTCGGATCGAGGACGAGCCGGACCTTGTTCTCGGTCTTGAAGAAGCCGCCGCCGCTCTTCGTGCCGAGCACGCCCTTCTCGAGCAGGCCGATCATGTACCCGGGCATGGCGAGCGTCGCATGGGCCTCGTCCTTCGCGTTCTTGTAGATGTTGTCGACGATGGCGCGGTGGATGTCCCAGCCCACCAGATCGACCGTGGCGAGGGGCGCCAGGGCTCGCCCGGTGTAGGGGCCGACGAGGCGATCCACGAGCACGGGCCCGTGCTCCTCGGCGAGCTGCGCGACCTCGTTCAGCACCTTGAAGCCGACGCGGTTGCCCGCGAAGCCGGGGGTGTCCGCGGTGCGGACCATGACGCGCCCAAGCTTCTTTCGCGCGTAGAGGTCGACAAACTCGACGA
>PLIR01000237.1 GCA_003139415.1 Myxococcales bacterium
CGGCCGAGCCGATCGAGCCGACGAAGGACGAGCGACATGTCGCTCGTGCCGCTGATGTACTGCTCCACCGCCGCTTCGAAGACGGCGCGTTCGGTGATGTTGCCCGCCGCGCAATAGCTCGACAGGCGATCGCGAAGGGTTGTCGACAGATGGGTCCACACACGTGCGCTTCGGGTCTTCGTCTTGGAGTTCATCGGCCTCGGTCCTTTTGTTGGTCTCGCACGCACGACTCCATGCCGTGCGCTCACACGGGAAGGTCCTTGCGCTCGGGCGCCCCGACGGCGGCCGGTTCGGCGTCCTCGGGAGTCACGCCCTCCGCGGGCGCGTCGGGGAAGTATCGGGCCCACACGTCATCGGGCCCCTGGGATCGCGCGTCCGGCGACGACGAAGTTGCGGGGCGCTCCGAGGCGCCGAGCCGGTCCGGCTCGGCCTGGCTCGGTGGCGCGTCGGGAGCCGCCCGAGCAGGCCATGGCGGCGCATCGCCGCGCACCGTCACTTGCCAATCGTTGGGCGCACGAGCCGGGAGCTCGCGCGCCTGCTCCTCGGCGCTGTCGGGAGGTGGCTGACCGGCCCTGCCCTTGAAACGGGGGTCGAGGAAGTAGCGGACCTTGCGCGCTCGGTAGGGAAGCAGGCCTCCGACGAGCAGGATGCCGTCGTCTTGCGGGAGCTGGTTCACCTCGGCGGGGGTTAACAGCGCCCGCGCGTACTCGTGCTCGCTCTCGCTTCGGTTGGTCAGAAAGATTCCCGAGCCCGAGTAGCTCTTTTGAAGCTTCTTCTCGGTGGCCTGGCCGAGCAGGTCGGAAATCCGCTTGGCCGTCCTGTCGTCGTTCGCGGCGTAGGTGAAACGGATGTGGCAGTTGTCGAGAATGGCGTTGTTCGGGCCGTAGGCTTTCTCGAGCTGGTTGAGCGACTGGGCGATGAGGAAGGCCTTGAGGCCGTAGCCGGCGATGAACGCGAGCGCGGTCTCGAAGAAGTCGAGCTTGCCGAGCGAGGGGAACTCGTCGAGCAGAAGCAGCAGGCGGTGCTTGTACGCGGGCGTTTCGCCGACCTGCATCGACTCGGTCAGGCGGCGGCCGATTTGGTTCAGCATCAGGCGGACGATGGGGCGCGTGCGCGCCAGATCGCTCGGCGGCACGACCACGTAGAGGCTCACGGGCGCGTCGGCGTTCATGAGGTCCGTGATGCGGAAGTCGCTCTGCGCCGTGTTTCGCGCCACGACCGGGTCGCGGTAGAGACCCAGACACGACATCGCCGTCGAGAAGACGCCCGACCGCTCGTTGTCGCTCTTGTTGAGCATCTCGCGCGCGGCCTGCGAGACGACGGGGTGCGGGCCGCTGGGTAGGTGATTGGTCACGAGCATCCGCTGGAGCGTCTCGGATTGGGCGCACGTGGGGTCCGACAGGACCGCGGCGACGCCGGCGAGTGTCTTGTCGGCTTCCGCGTAGAGGACGTGCAGGATGGTGCCGACGAGCAGGCTGTGCGCGGTCGTCTGCCAGTGGTCTTTCGTGTCCTTGTCGCCGGTCGGGTCGACCAGGATGTCGGCGACGTTCTGCGTGTCGCGGACTTCCGAGAGGCCTTTTCGGATCTCCAGGAGCGGATTGAAGCGCACCGAGTCGATGGCCGTCGGCTCGAAGCGCCAGGTGCGGCTGAATTGCCGTCGCCAGCCGGCCGTCAGGGCCCAGTTCTCCTTCTTGATGTCGTAGACGAGCACCGAGTGCGGCCAAGAGAGCAGCGTCGGCACGACCAGACCGACACCCTTGCCGCTGCGGGTCGGCGCGAAGCAGAAGACGTGCTCGGGGCCGTCGTGGCGCACGAGCGCGCCGAGCCGCGCCGCGGTCGTCCCGGTCCCTCCGGCGCCGTCGACGCGCGTGCGAAACCGGGCGTCGCCGGTCTGGCAGAGCACGACGCCGGCGCCTCGCAAGAGACCGGCTTTGCGCAGTTCCGAGGTGGTCGCCCAGCGCGAGCTGCCATGGGCATGGCTCGCGGGCGAACGCTTTCGCGAGAGCGCGGCCAACGCGGCCGCCGCCATCCCGGCCAGGGCCGCGACGGTGGCGATCGCGCTCGCGCGACGGAGCAGCGTCGGGGCGCGGGATTCGCAAAGCCGGCTCCAGGCGATCCACCCCCAAGGGGGGTAGATGCGCTCGTCGCCGAGCATCGCCCACGGGGGTCCGAGTTCGGGCGCGTCGTGAAGGCCGGCGGCGACGTACTGGGTCGCGGCCCAGGAGCCGCCGAGAGAAAGCACGAGAAGCATCACCACACCGAGCGCGCGCATCGAGCCTCCTTCGGAAGAAACCCGCGATGGGGCTTCGCGTGCGGGCGCCCACGGGTTCGGCTCGGCCGGCGCACCGGGCCACGGGTCGTGTTGAGCGCCTGCATCACAGGCTTCATCGAGCAGCGCGCGCGGTTTGCTTCGCACTATTTTCGCGCGCGGCCGGCAACTGCCGGAAACGACGAGGGCAAACGCGTTTTCCTGCCGCGTCGAGCACCACGCCGGGCTTGCGGCCGCGACCGCTGTACCCGCGGCTGAGCCGCCTCTTCGGCGCCTCGGACGCTCAGCGCAAAGTGTTGCTAGTTATTTTGGGCCAACGTGCATTTTCTTGGTCGCGCCGATCCAAGCGCGCGGAATTGCTAGTCCCCAAACGGCGGGGCTGCTCGAGCATCGTCTCAATCGCTTCTCCGACGCCGAAACCACGCAACAAATCGCGCCTTGCGTCCGAGGCAGATGTCGGGGGCCGCGGCCCCGAGGCGCGCGCCCCCGCGATGCACCTCAACAGTGGACGCGACGGCGCGGACGCGCACCCGCGAGCACGCAGGCGGCGCATGAACCTCCCCTTTGCTCCTTAAATGAACTCGGGCGACGCGCGGCGATCGCGTCAAGGGCGGTCGATTTCGCGAAGCACATTCGCCGAGCTGCTCGATGAACGGGTGTGAGGCACGCACCGCCCGAACGAACCGAGAGCCAAGCGAGGCGCGCGAGCGCGCTGCGAAGTACGCTCGGCCCGCTCACCACCTTCCTGGACGACCCGCGCGTGGTCGAGGTGATGCTCAACGCCGACGGCGTCGTCTGGGTCGACAAGATCGGAGAGGGGATGCTCCGGACGCCCGTCGTCATGCCCGCGGCGGACGCCGAGCGCATGCTCCGTCTGGTCGCCTCGGAGGTCCTGGTCGAGCTTAACCCGCAGAGCCCGTCGCTCTCGGCGAAGCTCCCGCCTCCGTGGGGGGCGCGGCTTCAGGCGGCCATTCCGCCGATCGTCGACGCGCCGGTGTTCGCGCTCCGAAAGCCGGCGGGCATCGTCTTCTCGCTCGAGGACTACGTGAGCCGCGGCATTCTCACGGCCGCGCAGCGCGACGCGCTGGAGTTTGCCGTGCTCGCGCACGACAACATCCTCATCGGCGGCGGAACCGGCTCGGGCAAGACGACCTTCGCCAACGCGCTCGTGAAGGTGATTGCCGAGGACACGACCGACCGCGTCCACATCGTCGAGGACACGCCCGAGCTTCAGTGCGCGGCGCCCAACCGCTTGCAGGTGCTGGTGCAGCCAGGCGTGCACTCGTGGCGCGACGCGATCATGGCCGCCATGCGCTTTCGCCCGGATCGGATCTTGGTCGGTGAGGTGCGCGACGGGTCGGCCCTCGAGCTCCTGAAGGCCTGGAACACGGGGCACCCGGGCGGCATCGCCACCATCCACGCGAACGACACGCGCGCGATGCTCGATCGGCTCTGTCAGCTCATCGAGGAGATCGTCTACCCGGCGCCGCGCGCGCTCGTGGCCCAGACCATCCAGCTGTGCGTGCACATCCAGCGCGACAAGACGCACCCGGCCGGACGTCGCGTATCGGGCCTCGACCGCGTGCATCCGCTCGGCCCGGACGGCGAATGGAAGCTCGAACGGATTGCGTGACCCGAAAGCGAAAGGAACCCCCTCACCATGCCCATGCTCCGATCCTTTTCTGCCCCTTCCGCGGTTCCTACGACCCGCGGGCACACCCGCACGGCGCAGATCTCCATCATCGCCGTCCTCATCGCGATCTATCGGGGCACGGCCCGGCCCGGGACCTTCTCGGGCTTGGGCAGCCTCGGCGGAGGCATGCCCTGGGAGGGCCCGCTGCAGCAGCTGCTCACGTCGCTCACGGGGCCCGTCTCGCAAGTCATCGGCGCGGTGGCGATCATCGGGCTCGGCATCGGGATCGCGTTTTCCGAAGGCGGCTCGATGATGCGAAAGGCCCTCTGGGTCGTCATGGGCCTGGCCATCGCGTTCAACGCGGTGTCCTGGGGCATCGGGTTTCTCGGCTACTCGGGAGGCCTTCTCGTATGAGTGCGCGCCTCGAAGGACTCGAAGTGCCGCTGCATCGGTCGCTGGTCGAGCCGATGCTGCTCGCGGGGCTGCCGAGGACCGCGGCTCTCGTGCTCTGGACGAGCGTCGGCGCGTTTGCGTTTGGCCTCCATCAGGTCTGGACGCTCCCTCTTGGCATTGCCCTTCACGTCGCGGCCGCCGCCGCGACGCGGAGCGACCCCTACGTGCTCGAGATCGTGCCGGTCGCGCTCAAGAGCCAAAGGCGCCTCGACCCCTGACCCGGTTCCGCAAACCGCAAAGCAAGGCCCCTGCCCATGTTTTCCTTTCGTGAATACCGCGAGCCCTCGAGCCGATTGCCCGATCGACTCCCCTGGGCGTGCCTCGTCGCTCCGGGCGTCATCCTGCAGAAGGACGCGATCTTTCAGCGCACGCTTGCCTTTCGGGGGCCGGATCTCGCGAGCTCGCTCGACTCGGAGCTCGTGGCGGCGAGCGCGCGCCTGAACAACGCCCTTCGTCGCTTGGGATCGGGCTGGGGGCTCTTCGTGGAAGCGCAGCGGTTTCTCTCGAGCGCGTACCCGGCCGTGACGTGGGCTCACCCGGCGGCGGCGGTCGTCGATCGCGAACGCCGGCGCGCCTTCGAAGACGCCGGGGCCCACTACGAGTCGAGCTACTACCTCACCTTCACGTGGAAGTTGCCGCCCGACCGCGCCGAGCGCGCCGCGGCGATGTTCTACGAAGACGGCGGAGGCGCCTCGCCGCGCCAGGATGAGCGCAGCGCGCTCGAGCGCGAGCTTCACCACTTCCAAAAGAGCGTGGCGGAGATCGCCGACATCCTGCGGAGCGTCTTGCCCGACGTCGGCACCCTCGACGACGACCAGACCCTCTCGTACCTGCACAGCACCGTCTCGACCCACCGGCATCCCGTGCGCGTGCCCGAGACGCCGATGTACCTCGACGCGCTCTTGCCCGACATGCCGTTTACGCCGGGCGACGTGCCGATGCTCGGCGAGCATTTTCTCTGCACGTCCACAGTGTCGGGGTTTCCGTCCTCGACCCTGCCGGGGCTTCTCGACGCGCTCAATCACCTGAACGCGGAGTACCGCTGGGTGACCCGGTACCTGTGCCTGGACAAGGCCGAGGCCAAGGCGCTGCTCGAGAAGTACCGAAAGCAGTGGTGGAGCAAGCGCAAGGGCCTCTGGACGATGATCAAGGAGGAGGCCAGCAAGCAGGAGGCGGCGCTCGTCGACAACGCGGCGGCGGGCAAGGCGGCGGACGCCGATGCGGCCTTGCAGGAGCTCGGCGATGACCTCGTCTCCTTCGGGTTTTTGACGACGACGGTCACGGTCTGGGACGCCGAGCTCGAAGGTGCGCGACGAAAGAGCCAGCGGGTCAAGGAGGTCATCCAAGGGCGCGGCTTCACCGTGAAGGACGAGACGCTGAACTCCACGCAGGCCTGGCTCGGCAGCTTGCCGGGCCACGTCTACGCCAACGTCCGCCGGCCCATCGTCAACTCCATGAACCTCACGCACCTCATGCCGATGAGCAGCGTCTGGGCGGGCGATGCGGTCAACGGTCACCTGGAGAAGCTTTGCGGCGTAGGAGCGCCGCACCTTTACTGCAGCACGACCGGCTCGACGCCGTTTCGCCTGCACCTCGCCGTCGGCGATGTCGGCCACACGCTGATCATCGGGCCGACCGGCAGCGGCAAGTCGACGCTCCTCGGCATGCTGGCGCTCGGGTGGCTGAAGTACCCGGGCGCGCAGGTGATCGTCTTTGACAAGGATCGGAGCGCGCGCGCCGCCACCTTGGCGGTGGGTGGGACCTGCTACGAGCCCGGCAAGGAGACCGCTCCCGTCGCCTTCCAGCCGCTCGCGGCGATCGACCAGCCGCAAACGCGCATCTGGGCCGCGCAGTTCGTGGCGACACTGCTCGCCGCCCAGGGCGTCACCGTCGACCACCGGACGCAGACGGGCATCGACGAGACGCTCTCCAGCCTGGCGGCGGCGCCGCGCGAGCAGCGCACGTTGACGCTTCTGGCGACGCAGATCGGCTCTCGGCAGCGGTCGCTCCGCGACGCGCTTCGGCCCTACACGCTCGAGGGCAACTTCGGCCAGATCTTCGACGCGGACCGGGACGACGTCCGGGCGGACGGCTTCTGGACGATGATCGAGATGGGCCACTTGATGGCCATGGGCCCGGCGGTGGTGCTGCCGGCGCTCGAGTATCTCTTTTTCCGGGTCGAGCAGAAGTTCGACGGGCGGCCGACGCTGCTCATTCTGGACGAGGCGTGGCTCTTTTTGAGCCACGCGGTCTTCGCGACCCGGCTCCAGGCCTGGCTCAAGACGCTGCGGAAGAAAAACGTCTACGTCGTTTTCGCGACGCAGGAGGTCGCCGACGCGACGAGCAAGCCGGAGCTTCTCTCGACGATTCTCTCGGCCTGCCACACCAAGATCTTCTTGCCCGACGACGAGGCGCTCACCCCGGCGATGACCGAGGCGTACCAGACCGTGGGCCTGACGACCGCGGAGATCCAGATCCTCGCCAAGGCGCAGAAGAAGCGCGACTACTACTACCGCTCGGTCAAGGGCCGGCGTCTCTTCGAGCTGGGACTCGGACCCGCGGCACTCGCGTTCGTCGGGGCGTCGAGCGAGCAAGATCAGCTGTTTCTCGACGAGCTCGTCGCCACCCGACCACCCTCGGACTACGCGCGGGCGATGCTCGAGCGCCGCGGCACGGTCTGGGCCGCCGCCGAGCTTGCGCCTCCACGCGAAGCCGCGCCGAACGTCCCCGACGACGCGCAGACCGTGCCGATGACGGCGCGTGCGCTCTCCGACCTCCTTTCGCCCGACTCGCTCGACAGCGGCGTCATGACGACCGTGCCGGTCCCCGCCCCGGCCGAGCCCGCGCCCACGAAACGCCTTCGATGGCGAAAGAGGACCTCATGAATGCCCTGACCCGTCGGCGGATGCTCTCCGGCGCGCTCGCGTGCACCGCCCTCGCCGAGATCGCATCGCGCACCGAGCCCGCGAAGGCCGATCTGTTTGGCGGGGACGTGGCGGTGCTGGTGGCCATCCTGACGCAGTCGATCTCCACCGCCTCGAGCCTCGTCAACCTGGTGCTTCAGACGGCCAACCAGGTCCGGATGATGACGACGATGCTCCAGCAGGTGAGCAAGGGATCGTTCCCGGCGATGATCGCGTTCATCAACGCCGCGCGATCCACCTTCAACACGCTCACCTGGGGCGTGCGCTCGATGAGCTACCAGATTGCGCGCATCGACTCGGAATACAGCGCCCTCTTTCCCTCGGGGCCGCCGCCGAGCGGCACCTCGGTCGCGATGCACGCGGCGCAGTACCAGGCGTGGAACGAGGAGGTCATCGGCGCCTCGCAGGTCGCCGCGAGGCAGCAGACGGCGCTCGCGACCCTCGATAACCAGGCGACGCAAACGCAGGCCGTGCTGACGCAGTCCAAGGCCGCGAGCGGCGAAGTCCAGCAGATGCAGCTCATCGCGCAATTGATTGCCATCACCAATTCCGAGCTCCTGATCTTGAACCAAACGCTCGCGACGACGGGCCGCGTCTTGACCGACATGGCGGCGCAGACCGCCTCCAACCAGCAGCTCTCGCTCGGCAAGAGCGGCGACGCCCGCAGCGGATACACGGACAAGGGCACCCCCAACGTCGTTCCGACCACGCTTCCCTGAGAGGAGCGCAAACCATGCAATTCAACTCGCTGACGCTCACCCTCCAGAACTTCATCGCGGCGCTCTCGGGCGGCTACAGTCAGATCCAGAGCGCGGCCACGAGCCTGCTCTCGATCCTCATCGGCATCGAGATCGTGCTGCTCGGTCTCTGGACTGCGCTTGGCGGCGGCGACAACGTCGTCGGCGTCTTCAAGCGCATCCTTCATATCGGCGCGTGGGTCTGGATTGTCCAGAATTACCCGACGCTCTCGAAGGACCTCGTCGACTCGCTCGTCAAGGCGGGCCTTCTCGCCGGCGGCGGCACGGGCGACGTGAGTCTCTTGATGGACCCGTCGCGCCTGGCCGGTTACGGCCTCGACGCGACGCAGCCTCTCACCCAGAAGCTCGCCGATCTCGGGATGACGGACATCTCGGACCTCATCGTCTTCGGCTTCGGCTACCTCGCCATCCTGGCGTGCTTTCTCATCATGGCCATCAACGTCTTTCTGGCCGTGCTCGAGTACTACGTATTTGTCGCCCTGGCGGGGATCTTCCTTCCGTTTGGCCTGCTCGAGCCGACGAAGTTTCTGGCCGAGAAGGCCATCGGCGCCGTCGTCTCGGCGAGCGTCAAGCTCATGGTCCTCGGCCTGGTGACCGCGATCATCGACCCGGTCCTCTCGAACATCCACTTCGCGGGACCCCAGATCACGCTGAACGAACTCTGGTCGGTCTTTCTCACGGTCTGCGCGCTCATGTTTCTCTGCTGGAAGGCGCCGAGCCTCGCCGGAAGCCTGCTCGGCGGCTCGCCGCATCTGGGTATCGACCATGCGGTGCAAGCCGTCACGACGCCCATCGCGGCCGGCCTGGCTGCGGGGACCGTCGCCGGGCGCGCCTTGGAGCGCGTTGCAGCCACGCGCGCGGCCGCGGCGATGCCCCAGAGCGGTCCGCCCGGCGGCTCGGGCGGCTCGGCAGGGAGTGGCGGCGGAGCGACTCCCGCGGGCGGCTCGGCGGGCTCCGGATCGGACGCGTCCGGAGCAGACCCCTCGCTCGTTCTCAGTTCAATGGGCAAGTCGCCCGGACCGTCCGCGGCGGCCAGTCCTGCGCCAGGAGCCTGAGACCTTCCCCCTCCCACCGAAGAACGGAGACCCGCATGACGACCCGATGGATCCCCGACGGACCGCTCGACACGCCCTACCGGCGCGCACGTCAGGAGTGGGACGCCCGGATGGGCAGCTCCCTCGTGCACGCGAAAAACTGGCGCCTCGCGACGTTTGCGTCCCTGTCCGCGGTCTTCGTCGCGACGGGCGGCATGATCTACCTCGGCGCCTTGCCCAAGGCCGTCCCGCACATCATCGAAGTCGATCGCCTCGGGGCCGCCAGCTACCACGGGCCGGTCGGGCAAGCCGACTACGTGCCCACCGACGCGGTCATCACGTATCACCTGCGGCGGTTCATCGAGGACACGCGCGAGATTTCGTCCGACCTCGCGGTTCTCAAACACAACTGGCTCGACGCCTACACGCTTCTGACGCCGCGCGGGGGCCGCATGCTTTCGGCCTTCGTGCAGAAGCCGGAGAACGACCCGTTCGCGCGGGCGCAAGACCAGCGCGTGACGGTCGAGGTCTTGAGCGCCGTGCGCGCGGCGGGCGACACCTGGCAGGTCGATTGGCGCGAGCTCTCCTGGGACAAGAATGGCGGTCCCCTCGGAGCCCCGGTCGTCTGGCGCGCGATGCTGCGCACGCTGGTTCTGACGCCCAAGACCGAGGAGGCCATGCGGACCAATCCCATCGGCCTCTACATCGACGAAATGCACTGGGACAAGGTCGGAGGTTGAAACCCATGATTCGAATCCCTGCAGCCGCCAGCGCCTTGGTCATGGCGGCTCTCGCCAGCGCCTGCGCGACGCCGGCCCCGACCGGCGCCACCTACGTCCGCGCGCAGGCCGCGCCNNGAAGCCACTGCCCGGTCATGTACCGAGTCCGGCCCCTGCGAAGCCGAAGGGATCTCCCTTGCAGCTCGCCGCCGACGCCAACCACAGGGCGTCGCAGGCTCCCGACAAGAGCGACTACTTCAACGCGATCGTCCAGTACTCCTACGAGCCGGGGACGCTCTACCAGGTCTACGCGCAGCCGATGCGCATCACGGACATCGCCCTGGAGCCGGGCGAGAAGATCTTGGGCGAGCCCGCCTCCGGCGACGTCGTCCGATGGCTGCTCGCCCTCGGCAAGTCGATGCAGGCAGGCATCGAGCAGTGGCACGTCTATCTCANNGCGCCCCGATCTCGAGACCAACCTCGCCATCAACACCGACCGGCGCAGCTACCTGCTTGAGCTTCACAGCTACGAGGGCACGTACATGGCGGCCATCGTCTGGCACTACCCCGAGGACGAGCTCGCGCGCCTGCAAGCCCAGGCCGGCGAGCTCTCGGGCCAAGAGAAGAACGCCGCGCCCGTCGTCGGCATCGACGCGCTCAACTTCCACTACACGATCCAGGTCGTCCAAGGCGCGCCCGTGTGGACCCCGGTGCAGGTCTTCGACGACGGCCGGCGCACCTTCGTGCGCTTTCCGTCCGCGATGGTCCTGCGCGAGGCGCCCGCGCTCTTCGTTCTCCGCGACGCGCAAACGCAGCTCGTCAACTACCGGGTCAAAAACGACACGTACGTCATCGACCGGCTCATCGACGCCGCGGAGTTGCGCGTTGGGCAGAAGGACCAGGAGATCGTGCGCATCGCGCGCGCAGCGCCGGACGCCGTACCGACGCCGACGCACCGGGGGATCCCGCGATGATCCCCGCACCTTCCGAGCCGCTCGCCGACGCCCAAGGCGCCGTCGATCCGCATGCGTCCAAGCTCTCCCCGGACGACCCGCGCCTTTCCCTCGGACGCCCGCGTGCGCGCACGCTTCGTGCGGGCCCCATCGCCGCCGTGCTCGGATCGGTCGGCGGCGCTGGCGTCCTCGCGCTGACGCTGGCCTTTCAGCCCCCGCGCCCCAAGGCGCAAGGAGCCGCGGAGCCGAGCGCCGCCCCGCCCGCGCCCGTCGTGCCGGACACCATCCGCAACGCGCAGCCGAAGCGCGCTGCGCTCTTGGCCACGGTCGACGCGGGCCTCGGCGAGCACGCCTTTCGGACGGCGCCGCCCGAAGACCCCGACCACCGCGTCGAGCGGGAGCTTGACCGCAAGGCGCGCGGCGCGGGGATCTTCTTCGAATCGGCCGCCGGCGCCGCCGACGATCATTCCCCGTCCGAGCTGCCTGCCCGCCCGTCTCCGACGGAGCCGGCGGCGTTCGGCGCACCGCCCGCTTCGTCCGCGGCGACCGACCCGAACCTGCAGGAGCACAAGAACGCGTTTCTCAGCGGCAAGGGAAGCGCGGGCACCGCCGACTACCTGCAGGTCGCCCTGCAGCATCCGCGAAGCCCCTACGAGATCAAGGCCGGCACCGTGCTTCCGGTGGTGCTCATCACGGCGATCAACAGCGACTTGCCCGGGCCGGTCGTGGGGCAAGTGCGCGAGCACGTCTACGACACGGTCACGGGCGACCACCTGCTCGTCCCGCAGGGCAGTCGCCTCATCGCCCAGTACGACTCGATGGTCTCTTGGGGGCAGGAGCGCGTCCTTCTCTGCTGGAACCGCCTCATCTTGCCGGACGGCGACTCGCTCGACCTTCAGTGCATGCCCGCGGCCGATCTGAAGGGCGCGGCGGGCCTCGCCGACGCGGTCGACGAGCACTGGTGGCGCATCTTGAAAGGGGCCGCCGTGGCGACGCTCCTTTCGGCCGGAACGGCCTTCGCCGCGGGCGACACCACCTCCTACAACCCGACGGTCGGCCAGACCATGGCGCGAAGCGCCTCGGGGGAAGTCGGCCAGGTCGGAGCGCAGCTGACGCGCAATAACCTCAGCATCCAGCCGACCATCACCGTCCGCCCCGGCTTCTCGGTCAACGTCATCGTCACGAAAGACATGGTCTTGCCGCCGTATCCGAACCCGCCGGCGGCCCTGGGGCTGCGCCGTGAGTGACACTCGCCGGCGCCCGGCGGTGACGGCGCAAGACCTGGAGCGCGGGCTCGTTCGCGCGTGCCTCGGGACCGCATTCGCTTGCGCCCTTGCGTGCATCGTGGGCGCGCACCTTCTCTGGAACTGGACGGCGAGCCTGCCGCTCGGCCTGTACTGGCTCTCACCCGAACGACGCAGCCAGGTGAAGGTCGGCGCCCTCGTCGCCTTCCCCGTTCCGGCGCACGTGCGCGCGCTCGTCGCCGAGCGCCGGTACCTGCCGCCCGGCGCGATGCTCGTCAAACCCGTCGTTGCCGCGTCCGCCGACTGCGTTTGCACCGACAACGGGACGCTCACGGTCAACGGCGCGACGCTCGGCGCGATCCGGACCGAGGACACCCGCGGACGGCCCCTGCCGCGCGACGAGCGCTGCGGGCCGCTGCCCGAAGGGCAGATCTTCGTCGCGTCGCACCTTCCGACGAGCTTCGACTCGCGCACGTTTGGCCCCGTGCCCCTCTCCGACATCCGAGGAACGGTGACCCCCCTATGGACCTATTGATCACGATCCTCACCTGCAGCCTCTACGCGTCCGACGACGCCCTCGTGCGCGCGATCACCGAGGGGCCGAGCGGCGGCAATCCCTACCTTGTCGTCAACACGGCGCCCGGCGCACCGCAGGACGATCCGACGCCGGCGCCCACAAACCAGCGGGAAGCGACAGCGCGCGCGGCGGAGCTCCGGGCGCAGGGCGCGCCCATTCTGCTCGGTCTTCTCGAGCTTCCGCCGTCGTGGCTCGACGCTTTCGGCCGGCCGCTCGCGAGCGCGTTCGACCCGTGCGTCAACGTCGCCATCGGCACGGCGATGCTCTCCGAGTTCGACGCCGCATGCGCCTCGAAGGTCCCCGCGGCAGACGCTCGGTCCCGCATGCTCGAGCGCACCAACCGGCGCGCCTGCGTGCTGCGCACGTACGAAGCCGCCCTCGGCAGCGCGGACTTCGCCGACGCGATCTGGCTCGAGCTCTCCGCGCAGGTCCCCAAAGCCGCCTCGATCGAAGACGCCCCGATCTTCGCGCCCCCGAGCGCGCGCGATTGGGGCCCGGACAAGATCCTCGTGCCCGTGCCCATTGCGCCCGCGCCTCGCGGCGCCGTCGCATCGCCTTAGCTCCACCGTTTTCACGATTCCCGCTTGTCTCGTCATTGCCCGGCCGCGCCCCGCGCGCGCCGTGAAGGGACCCGTCCACCCGCCATGCGCCTCTTCATCGCCGAAAAGCCGAGCCTCGCCCGCGCCATCGCCGACGCGCTCGGCGCGCCGCAGAAGCGCGCGCGCTTGCACATCGAGTGCGGCGGCGGCGACGTCGTGGCGTGGTGCGCGGGGCACATCCTGCAAACCGCGCCGCCGGAGGCCTACGGGGAGCAGTTCAAGGCCTGGCGCCTCGAGCACCTGCCCATCGTGCCGAAGGGCTGGAGACTCGAGGCCTCGGCGCCCGAGCTCCTCGAGTCGATCGCGCGCCTGCTCAAGGGCGCCGACCGCGTCGTTCACGCGGGCGATCCCGACCGCGAGGGGCAGCTGCTCGTCGATGAGGTGCTGCGCTTTCTCGGCTACCGGGGGCCGGTCGACCGGCTCCTGATCCGCGACTTGAGCCCGGACGCCGTGCGCCGGCAGCTTCGGGCGCTCGAGCCCAACACCAAGTACCGCCCGCTTTTCGAGTCGGCGCTCGCCCGCCAGCGGGCCGACTGGCTCTACGGCATGAACATGACGCGCCTCTACACGCTGCTCGGGCGCGCGGCGGGGTACGACGGCGTCCTGTCCGTCGGGCGTGTGCAGACGCCGCTTCTCGGGCTCATCGTCGCGCGCGATCGCGCGATCGCCGACTTTCGACCCGTTCCTTACTACGTCGTCGCGGCGGAAGTGCGGGCGGGAGGAGGAGAGAGGTTTCGGGCTTTCTGGCTCCCGCCGGACGGGGCGCCCGTCGACGAAGAGAGGCGCCTGCTTCGCCGGGAGGTCGCCGAAGCCGCCTGCCGTCGCGTGGTCGAGCAGGACGGGAGCGTCGCTGCGTGCACCGAGGACTCGCGAAGCGAGGCGCCGCCGCTTCCGTACTCGCTCGCCGACCTGCAAGTGGAGGCCGGGCAGCGGCTGGCGATGAGCGCCCAGGCCGTCTCGGACGCGTGCCAGAGCCTCTACGAGACGCATCGGCTCGTCACCTACCCGCGCTCGGACTGCGCCTACTTGCCCGAGGGCCACCGCGCGCAGGCGCCGGACGTCCTGGCCGCCATCGCGGCTCACGCCCCAGGCCTCGCCGAGGTCGCGCGCAAGGCCGACCCGACTCTGCGGTCCAAAGCCTGGAACGACAAGAAGGTCACCGCGCACCACGCCATCGTGCCCACGGCGACGCGGCATCGGGACGTGGGGTCTCTCCCAGGGAACGAGCGCGCCGTCTACGAGCTCGTCTGCCGGCGCTACGTCGCGCAGTTCTTCGGCCCGCACGAGTACGTGCAGACCAAGATCGAGACGGACGTTGCGGGCGAGCTGTTCGCGGCGAGCGGCCGCCGAACCGTCGCGCCCGGGTGGAAGGTCCTCTACGCGGACGCCGGCCGTGAAGGCGCGCCGGCCGATGCCGAGGCTGAGAAGGACCCGGAGCGGGAGACCGCCGCTCCGCTCCCGCGTCTCGCTACCGGCGCGCGCGTGACCGTGGAGAGCGCGCAGATCCTCGACAAGCGCACGAGCGCCCCGAAAGCCTTCACTGACGCGTCGCTCATCGCGGCGATGTGCGGCGTGGCGAAGTTCGTCCAGAGCCCCGCCGTCAGGAAGATCCTGACCGAGGCCGACGGCATCGGCACGCCTGCGACGCGCGCCAGCATCATCGAGACGCTCTTCGAGCGCGGGTTCATCGCGCGCGCCGGGCGCACCATCGTCTCGACCGAGACCGGCCGCGCGCTCGTCAAGAGCTTGCCGGAGGTCGCGACGACGCCCGACATGACCGCCGTGTGGGAAGCGGCGATGCGCGCCATCGCCGAGGGAACGCAGACGCTCGATGCCTTTCTGGGCCGCGTCGGCACGCAGCTCGGGCAGCTCGTCGTCGAGGGCCGCGCCCTCGGCCGCATCGCGGTGCCCAGAGCTCCGGCAGCGCCGGCGCCGGCCCGCCGCTCGGCCCGACCCCGACCCGCCGGCACAGACATGCCCCGCCACCCCGTCCCCAACCGCGCAAGGAGAACATCATGACGAACGCGTCCCGGTCCGAAGTTCGAGTCGATGAGCCCATCGAGCCCCGGTCGCTCGCTGCGGTCGCAGCGGCTCTCGCCACGTGCCCGCACCCCGAGGGCAGCCGAAGCCGCATGGCTGTTCACGGCGGCGGCGCGACCTGGTGCTCCGCGTGCGGCGCTCTGCATCGCGAGGGCAGCCCCGAAGGGGCGTGGCAGTTGCCTGCGCTGACGTCGGGTCTCACCCGGCGGCGCTTCGAGGAGCTCGTGCTGCTCCTTCACTCCGTCGTGCAACTGACGCAGCTCGCCCGTGCGCACGTCGCGCCGGCAGCGTCCGCGTCCACCGCGCAGGTCGTCCTTCGCAGCGTGCGCGCATCGCTCGCCGAGCTCTCGCGCTTGCCGGTCGTCCGGGATCTCGGCGCGCTGGAGCAAGCCATCGCGGCCGTGCCGCCATCCCTCAGCCGTCCCTGAGTCCCGACAAGGAGCACGACCCATGCATTCACACCATGCCGCGTTCTTGCACTTCCGTGACGTCCTTCGGTCGGTCGCCCCGCTGCCCGAAGGGCACCAGATCCTCGTACTCGAGATCGAGCTCCTGCACGCGCTCGGACGCGCGAGCGAGTCGGAGCGCCGGTCCCGCGTCCTTGGGCGCGAACTCGAACGGCTCCGCACCCATGGGCCGCACGCCGGTCATGCGGACCTCGAGCACCAGCTGGCGGAGGCGCGCCGCGAGCTCGCCCGCAGCAAGGCCGCCGGGCAAGCGCAGCTTCGTGCGATGCGACTCGAAGTCCTCTCGATGGAGGCCGAGTGCCTGGCACTCGATGAGGTCTGCCGGTCGCTCCTTGTCACGATCGAGCAGGCCGCGTGCTCCGAGCTCGCCGCTCCCGGCGACCGGGCGCGCAAGGCGCGCGTCTCGGCATGAGGGCTCGTCGCCGACAGCCGGGTGACGCGCTCCAGTCGGCAGCCGCCGAACCGCACTCCCGAAAGCATCCGCGCGAAGGGGAACCCCCGGCAGCCGGGGTCGGCTCTTTCTCGTCCCCCACGCCACGCATCCCGGCCCCTTCGATCCCTTCTCGTCCGTCCATGCCCGCCCTTTGCGCGCGTTGCCGTTCTCACGGCCGGCTCGTCTCGCGCGGGGCCCCGCAGGGTNNCCGCGGGGACGCCCCTCCGTGAATGCACGGCGAGCCTCTCGAGGAGCTCCCGGGGCCCCGCCATCGAACGAAACGAGCCGGCCGAGAGAACGGCGGCTCTCACACAAAGGACAGAGACCATGAACGACAAAAAAATGATGCAGATCGTCGGCGCCGTGGAGCGAACCGTCGGCGAGAACAAAAAGACCTGGTGGACCAAGATCGGGGTCGCCTTTCCGAACAAGGACGGCTCCTGGAACCTGCGGTTCGACTACCTGCCGGCCCGCCTCGCGGACACCACCATCCAGCTGCGGGACATCGAGCCCAAGGACGCGGCGCCGACCGAGTAGCGCGGCCGCACCGGGCGCGCCGGGGCCCTTCGCGGGGCCTCGGCGCGCGTGGCGCGCAGACGCGTTGGAGCGGCCTCCGTGGCCGCAGGAGTGAGAGCCCATGCACAACGACGAACTGCACCGCTTCAAGAGCGACATTCACCTCGTCCACTTCGCGGCAGACCGCTACGGCTACCAGCGCGACCGGCGCGAAAGCAGTGTCGCGAGCCACGTGCTCCGGCACCCGGCGACGGGCGACAAGATCGTCGTCCGCAAGGACCAGGACGGGCACTGGACGTACTTCTCGGTGCGCGACGATCGGGACCACGGCACGATCGTCGACTTCGTTCAGCGGCGCGGCGGTCACCGCTCGCTCGGCTCGGTTCGGGCGGAGCTCCGGCAGTGGCTCGGCATCGAGTGGCCTCAGCTCGATGACGTGCAGGCGCGGCCACCGCGAGACATCACATCGCCTGAGGAGGTGTTTGACAGGGCAGCACGCTTCACTGCGTCGTGCGCCTACCTCCATGCGCGAGGCCTTCGCCGGGAGACCTTGGGGGATCCCCGCTTCGCGGGCACGTGGGCCGAGGACGCGCGTGGCAATGCGCTCTTCGTCCACCGCGATGATGTGGGCAGGGTCACCGGCTTCGAGGCCAAGAACGTTGGCTTCACGGGGTTCGCGCCCGGAGGCTCCAAGGCGGCCTGGCAGAGCATCGTGCATCGGGACGATCGAGCGCTCGTCATCACCGAGAGCGCCATCGACGCGCTCAGCCACCACCAGCTCCACCCCGATCCCCAAAAGGCCACCCGGTACCTGAGCACCGCCGGCGCGCCCAGCAGCACGCAGTTCGATCTGCTCGAAAGGATCTTCTCCCGCCTGACTCCAATGAGCGCGGTCATCGCCGCGGTCGACGCCGACGAGGCCGGCCACCAGCTCGCCGGCCGCATCGAGGCCCTCGCCCAGCGCGTGCCTCGCGTCGCCTTCCGGCGCGACGCACCCGCAGGCGCGAAGGACTGGAACGACGTCCTTCAGCGCGTCGAGCGCGAATTCATCCGTTCGCTTCCGCCCCTGCGCGGCGCCCGCGGCCGCTCCGAGCGAGAGCGCTGAAAGCGCCCGCGCTTGCTTGGAGCCGCGCGCGGCTCCGCCGCCCTCTCACGTCTCTTGTCCGCGCCGCCCGCCTCTCCGCGCGCGCCGCTTCCTGTCCGGGAGGTTCGTCATGAAGACACACGACCCCGAGCTCGAACAATTCAAACGCACCGTCGATCTCGTCGACTACGCGAGGAGGACCGGCTACGAACTCCGACCGAACGACGGCGCCGTCGGCCTGGCCGTTCTCGATCACCCGAACCGCGACCGGATCGTCGTCGGCCGCCACCCCGATGGCCCTTGGATCTACGCGTCGGTTCCAGACTACGCGCTGCGCCCGCCGGGCGAGCCAGCCGCGCACGCGCTCTCGCGGCTGCGCCACTGCATCGACCGCGCGACCGACAGGGGAACCATCGTGGAGTTCGTGCAGCAGCGCGATTGGACGGCGCGGCGCGCGGAAGTGCCGCTCGACCTCGTGCGCGAGCGGCTCCGGGAGTTTCGCGCGACCGGCGTGCCGCTCGACTTCGAGGGGCCGCTCCGGGCTCCCGCGTCCGCGGAAGGTCGCGAGCGGTTCGCCCGTCCGTCCGGCGAGGTCGCCCGCCCGACAAGCCCTTCAGAGCTCAACCAGCGTCGATACGACTGGTCACCTCCCGTCTCCGGAGCGCCGCGGGAAACCGAAGTGGAGGAGCGCCGGCGTCGATGGCGCGAGGCCCAAGCGGCCGTCGACCGGCAGATCGACGCGGCCCGCGAAGTTGCCGCTGCAAGACAGCTCGCGGGCGCGCCTTCCCCAGCGCGCGACGCGAGCGGGCGGCCCGCGCCGGACCGGTCCCGCACCGAACGGGGCGAGAGCCTCGCGCCGAAGAACAAGTCCGAGCTCGAGCGACGTCGCTACGACTGGAACCCGGCTCCGCCCGGCGCCGACCCCCTCGTTCGTCCAGCGCGCAACCGCGGACCGGATCGCGACCGATGAAGACGGCCGTCCAAGTGCGCCATCCGGCCGGCGATGACTATCCGCGCGCCGAGCTTCTTTCGGGCTGCCCGTGCGCGGTCGTCCGATCCCCCCGCGGCCCGGTCGCTCTCTTTGGTCCCGGAGAGATCGTCGCGTACCGGATCCGCTACCGCCGCCGCGCGCGCGTCTTTGTCTTCCGCACGCTCGACGTCGACGATCCGCTCGCGGCCTCGCTGCCGGGAGTTCGGCCGCGCGTCCGGTTGCTCTTGGAGCTCGGGACGGCCGGACGCACACGGATCGTGCGAGGTCTCCTTGCCTGTCTCGTTCGCATAAACCGCGACCCTTCGACCCTACCGGACGCGTTCTACGTTCGCGTGGGCGTTGTCCTTGGCGGGCGGGTGCCGCCTCACCAGAGCTTGCTGTCGCTTTTGTCCGCGCTGTCGGCTGGGAGCGATTTGTGGACGTCGACGGCTACGGGGGATCCCGGACCGTCATGAACTACGCCGCCGAGATCGGATACCCGGCGGCGAAAACGAAGATCAAGAAGCTGCCGCAGAGTGGCCACCGACGAGCTCAAGCCTGGACCTCGGAGAAGGTCGCTCGGCTTTTCGCCAGGCGCGCAAGGAGTCCCCTGAGCTCGTTCGTCTGCTCGTATTTCTGGTCAACCCTGTCGACGACGCACGTCTCGGTGGAGGTGCGTCCATGACCGCGCCGGTTCGTCCTCCGAGCGGAGCCGGAGCGCGCAAGCTGCTCCACGTGTTGGCCGACGTGTTGGCCGATCTGTTGGAGGAGAGGGAGATGGACCGCGATGGCCGTCGTCAGCCCGGGAGCCCCTCCCGTCGTGCTTGCGCCAAGCGAACGAAGGCCCCGGCGCTGCCGCACCCGATCCAGCACACCGTCGAGGTCAGCGAGTTGAATCGAACGCGGGCCCGAGAAGCTCTGCGGCGTCGGGGCATTATGCTACCGAGGAGGGATGGCGATGGATGAGCGTGCATTGCCCGTGGCGGAACACGTTGACGATGAGCAGCGCCGCCGTCCGCGTGGCCAGGGGGGAATCGAGACTCGCAAGAGCGACGGCGCTTGCCGAGGGCACTTCCGCGACGCCCGTGGCGTGATCGTGCGGATGCCTTGGTGCGGTAGCCGTCGCGACGCAGAGGAACAGCTCCAGGCGGCGCTCGAGGAGTTGGAGGCCGCCAACGGTCTTTCGACCGGAAGCCTCACGATTCGTACCTGGGGCAAGGACTTCCTCGACGCCAGGGAGGTCAACGGAGGACGCAACCTGGCCAGCGAGCGGTTGCTCTGGAAAACGCACATCGAGACCGCCGAGTTCATCGACTGCCCGCTCGAAGCGATCACGAGCAAGGATGTGAAGCGCTGGATGGCGCGGATGAACACCAAGAAGACAAGCGGCCGGGGGGCGCACAAGGCCACGGCGAAAAAGGAGCGACCGCTCCGACATCTCGCGTGGCAGACGAAGACGCATGCGCTCAACCTGCTTCGGTGCGCGTTCTCGGTCGCAATCGAAGACGAACTCGTCGACGGGAGCTTGGCCAACCCTTGCGCCGGACTGCGCTTCAAGAAGCCGCCGCAGACCGAGAAGCCGATCAACTTTCTCATCCGACCTGAGATCGAGCAGGTGCAGAAGGTCACGCCCGCGGGCATTCTGCCGCTGATCGAGTTCGCGATTGCGACCGCCCTGCGCCAGGGCGAGATGCGCGCGCTCCGCGACGGCGACGTTCACCTCGACGCCCAGGTTCCTCACGTCACGGTGCGCTACGGCAAGCCGCCGCGCAAGCCGACGAAGAGCGGCGTGCCTCGCGACGTGCCTTTACTTCCGATGGCCGTTCGCGCGCTGCGCGCGTGGTACGAGTACCGAGCTTCTTGGTGCAAGCAGAACCCCGAGGGCCTCACGTTCCCCGCGGAGCGCGGAGGGTACCGGAGCGCGGGCAAGTTTTTGGGCCGCGACCACCACGTGCAATGGAAGGCGCTGCTGCGCGCGGCAGGCATCTCACGCCACGTCGTGTGGCATGACCTGCGGCACACCGGAGCGACCGCTCTGCTCGGGGGCTTCTTCGGGCGCAAGTGGAGCCTCGAAGAGATCCAGCAGTTCCTCGGCCACGCCGACGTCAAGACGACGCAGCTCTACGCCCACGCGCTCCAGCAGACGCTCAACGATGCAGCGCGGGCCACGTGGGGCGACATTCAGAGCCTGCCTTCGGAGCGCGGCCCGGAAGGGGCGACAGCACTCCCGCCAGAGGGTGCAAAGGCTGCGGAGTTTGATCCCGAGTTTGATCCCGCGGAGATCGAGGGCCTGGCCCAAGTCATTGAAATGGTTGGGCGCGCCACGCAGGAGTCGAACCNNCCTGCGACCTACGGCTCCGGAGCGCGCAATGAGCCTGTAACAGCGGTTATCATCGCTTCACAAGCGCGCGGAATCGTTCGTAGTGCCGAGTTGGCACGATTCCATCCGTCCCAAGGAATCTCACCGGTTCACACGCGTCTTGTTACACCGGTGCTACAGGGGGTTGGTCGGCGGTCGACCACCCGACCGGGCGCCAAGCTCACGAGGCCAGA
>PLIR01000184.1 GCA_003139415.1 Myxococcales bacterium
CCGCGACGGACGGTCTCTACGACCTGGAGCAGGTCCGTCGTCAAGCCAAACAGTCGATCCTCGATGGCGCCGTCACGGCGGATTACCCGCTCGACCTCGCGCGAACCCATGAACTGCTAACCCAGGCGCTGGCCGCCGAAATTCAGTGCGTCCTGCGGTACAGGCATCACCAGATCGTCGCCAAGGGTATCGACTACCCGCAGGTCGCCGACGAGTTCGAAGAACACGCCAACGACGAGCACCACCACATGATGCTCATCGCCGAGCGGATCGACCAACTGGGTGGTAACCCCGACTTCAACCCGGCCACGGTGACGGCGCGGGCCGCGACCGAGTATGGCTCCAGCGACGTCCTCACCACGTTGATCGAGGAGGATCTCGTGGCCGAGCGTGTCGTCATCGAGATCTACCGAAAGCTCATTCAGTGGTTCGGCAACCAAGACCCGACGAGCCGCCGGATGATCGAGAAGATCCTCTCCGATGAGGAGGACCACGCGAACGATCTCTCGGACCTCCTCACTACGCTTGGTCCTCGACCGGCGAATGGTGCCTGAACCGGCCGCGCGACGCTGCGGCTCACCTGCTGCCGGCCTTCTGGCGGCGCCTCCACCGTATACCCTGCGCGCGCAACGCGCTAAGTCGTCGGTTCATCGATCGGGAGCATGCGGGAGGCCGAAATGAGCACGGTGCTGGTGACGGGTGGGTCGGGCTTCATCGGGAGCCATTGCATCCTGCAGCTTCTGGCGGCGGGCCACACGGTTCGCACGACGATCCGTAGCGTGAAGCGCGAGACCGACGTGCGGGCGATGCTGCGCGAGGGGGGCGCCGAGCCCGGCGATCGTCTGTCCTTCGCCATCGCCGATCTCGAGAAAGACACGGGGTGGGCCGAGGCGGTCGCGGGGTGCGAATACGTCCTGCACGTCGCGTCGCCCTTCCCGGCCGGCATCCCCAAGAACGAGGACGAGCTCATCGTCCCCGCGCGTGAAGGGGCGCTCCGCGTGCTGCGCGCGTCGCGCGATGCCGGGGTCAAGCGGGTCGTGCTCACGTCGTCGTTCGCGGCGATCGGTTACGGCCACCCGCCCCAGACCAAACCATTCGACGAGACCAGCTGGACCGACCCCACCGGCGACGACGTGCGGCCCTACGTAAAGTCCAAGACACTGGCCGAGCGCGCGGCCTGGGAGTTCATCGCGAAGGAGGGCCGCGGCTTGGAGCTTTCGGTCGTCAACCCGGTCGGCGTCTTCGGCCCGGTGCTTGCCGCTGACTACTCCACGTCGATCCTCATCGTGCAGCGGATGATGGACGGTGCGGTGCCCGGCTGCCCTCGGCTCTCCTTCGGTGCTGTCGACGTGCGCGACGTCGCCGACCTGCATCTCCGCGCGATGACCAGCCCTGCGGCCAAGGGCGAGCGCTTCCTCGCCGTCGCCGGTGACTTCTTGTCGATGATCGAGATCGCCCGAATTCTTCGCGCCCGCATGGGCACCGCCGCCCGCCGCGTCCCCACCCGGCAGGTGCCCAACTGGCTCGTGCGCCTCGCAGCCCTGCGCGATCCGACGGTCAGGCAGGTGGTCCCGGAGCTCGGCAAGATCAAGAACGCGACGAACGAGAAGGCCAAGCGCGTGCTCGGATGGGCGCCGCGGTCCAACGAAGAGTGCGTGGTGGCCACAGCCGAGAGCCTGGTCCGCCTGGGCCTCCTCAAAGACAGCGCCAAGAAGGCCGCGTAGCCGCGCATCGCCGTGTACGCTGGTGCAGCGATGTGGAGCCTAGGGCAGGCAGCCATCCAGGCCGCGGTCGTCACGATGCTCGCGTGCGGCGGCGCGCCGTCGGGCGACGCCGCTTCGCCGACATCCGGCCGCACGACACCCGGTGAGCGCTGCCTCGCGGGGGCCGACGTGAAGCGCGCGGTCAACCCATCGGAGCCCGATCGCATCCACGTGAAGCACGTGCTCGTGCGCTACGTGGGCGCGAGGGGTGCGTCGCCCACCGTGACGCGCTCGCGCGAGCAAGCGTGCCTACGCGCCGAAGAGGCGCTGGGCAAGCTGCAGGGCGGCACGTCGTTCGGCGACGTCGTTGCGACCTATAGCGACGAAGCGGGCGCCTCGACGCGCGGCGGGGACATCGGGAACGTCGAGCGCAGCGACGTGGCCCCCCCGTTCGCGGATGCCGCCTTCGAACTCAAGCCCAGCGAAGTGAGCCAGGTGGTCGAGACGCCCTACGGGTTTCACGTGATTCTGCGCGTCGAATAGTCTCTCTGACCGCTCTCCTCGACGGGCGCCCCGTCCGACTCCGGCGCGGGAGGGGGCGGAGTCTCGTCGAGCGCGGTGCGCGCGTGCGCGAGCGCGGTATTCGAGGCACGCATCAGGCCCGACGAAGGCGGCGACTTGACGATGCCGGGAGGACCGAAGCCCGGCGCCGACGTTCGCGCGTGACGAACGAGCTCCGCATGGACCTCTCGGAGGTCGCGTGGGCGTTCGCGCCGCTCGTGTCCAAGCATCCGGTCGACCAAGTCGGAGAGGCTCGGGGGCAGCGACGGAACACGCTGCGACAGGGGCAAGATCCCATAGGTGACCAGGTGCTTGAGCATCTGGCCGATGTTCTCGCCGCCGACCGGCCGGACGCCGGACAGGGCCTCGTAGAGGATGGCGCCGACGGACCAGATGTCCGCGCGATGGTCGACGTCCCGTTCGCCGAAGCCCTGCTCCGGGGCCATGTAGCCAGGCGTTCCGATCAACGCCCCCGTCGCGGTCAACCCGCCGCTCTCCTCCTCGCCCGTCATGAGCTTCACGATCCCGAAGTCGAGAACTTTGACCGAGACCCGGTCGCCCTCGTTGGCCAGAAAGATGTTGTCGGGCTTGAGATCGCGGTGGATGATCCCTTGGGCGTGCGCCTCGCCGACGGCGGAGACGACCGGGAGCAGGACATCGGCGGCATCCTCGAGCGATAGCGTGCGCTCGCGCGCGAGCCTGTCTCCGAACGTGCACCCACGCAATAGCTCCGTGACCATCACCGGCGTCCCGTCGCCGAGCTCGAACACGTCGAAGACATCGACGACGTTCGGATGGGAGACGGAGCTCGCCGCCCGCGCTTCGCGCAGCAGCCGCTTGCGCATCTCCGGCCGGGCGTTCAGCGTGGGCAAGAGCAGCTTCACGGCCACCGGTCGCTCGGTGAGCAGGTGCACCGCCTCCCAGACCTGGCTCATTCCGCCTTCGCCGAGCAGCTGCGCGATCCGGTATCGGTTCGCGAGCACGAAGTCGGGAGCGATCTCGGCCCGCGTCGTCGCTCCGGGCGTGGCGCCGGCCGGCCCACTCCGCCCGACGCCGCTTCGCCGCCGCACGGCGCGCTCGACGACTTCGAGCAAGTCACGCGCTGCGATCGGCTTGGTCACGTACTTGAACGCCCCGTGCTCCACCGCCAGCATCGCGGTCTCGAGCCCGGGGGCGCCGGTCATCAGGATGACCGGGACGTCGAGCCCGCGCTGCCGGAGCAGCTTCAAGAGGTCGACGCCGTTCAGGCTCGGCATTTCGATGTCGCTGATCACGACGTCGAACGTGGCCGTCGCGAGCACCGTCGCCGCCGACGCCCCATCCGCGCACGCCGTGACGGCGTAGCCCGCCCCCCGAAGGTGACGAGCGGTCGCGCGCAGGAGCGCCGGCTCGTCGTCGACCAGCAGGACCGAACTCTGCTCGAACCGCCGATCGTCGAGCGCCACGGCCTCGTCCTGGTCTGGCGCGCCGCTCATCGTTTGCCCTCGTCGGGGACCCGCCATTCACTCGCCATCACCCCGGCCACCTTGTCGAGCAGCGACGCGGGGTGAGCGGCTTCTCGAGCAGCGCGACGCCAGCACCGAGGAGGCCATGAAGGACGAACGTGCGCGGCGCATACCCGGACATGAAGAGCACCCGCCCCTTTCTTGGTATTCAACACGCATTAGTGGACCATCTTGGATTCGAGCGCAACGAGGGTTCGTCGCTTTTTGCGAACGCCGGCGTGCTCGCCGTGCGGCAAAAAGCCTCTGCAACCATTTCGCCCATGGCATACGGATGCGCATGCGCGAGCGACGCTGGATGTGGGGCCGAAGGAGACATCTCGCTACGTAAAGCGAGCAATTATGAGTGTAGTGTCAATGGGATGTCGCCCGCGAAGAAGCGCGCGACCCTGCCCGTCGCACGCGCATTCGCGCGCCCGACCGGCCCATGAGCCCGCTTCCGTGCTTCGCTATGATCTGGCCCTTCGGTATCTTTTTTCTCAAGTTGAGAAGTCCCGGCCAACCATTCCCGATAACAATTTGTTCGCCGCGCCTTGCGTGCGGCGGGGTTTCGGAAGATGGTGAATTTTGCATGAAGCTAGGGGGGCCGAGGCAGGCAAGGGGAGGCACGTCTGGTGCTGTTCGGGGCACGCAGGCTCGCGCTGTCGGTCCAGTACACGCGCCGCGTGATTCGCAGGCACCCTCGGACGATCCGCCAAGTCACGACAGGCTGACCACGCGGCCTGCGCACAACCCGCCCGAGGGCGCGGCGCTCGTGCGCGCGTTCGAAGGGCACGCGGGGCCGGTGCTGTCGCTCGCCGTCAGCGCCGACGGCCGGCACATGCTCTCGGGCTCCCAGGATGGAACGCTCAAGGTATGGCTGGCCGAGAAGCAAGACGCGATCGCCACGCTCGGCGCATGCGGCGTGCGCTCTGTCGCTCTCAGCGGCGATGGCCGCCTTGCGCTCTCGGGATCGGACGATCGGTCGCTCAAGCTCTGGGACGTCCGTGAAGGGCGACTCCTTGGCACCATGGTCGGTCACGAGGACTGGATCACGAGCGTGGCGTTCAGCGCCGACGGCAGAGTCGCTGCATCGGTATCGTACGACGGAGCGATCAAGCTCTGGGACGTGGCCACACGCTCGCTCCGCCGAAACTTCGATGGGCAGGGCGACTGGCTCCTCTCGGTGGCGTTCAGCCCCGATGGCCGCACGGTGCTCTACGGATCGAACGACGGCATTCTGACTCTGCGCGACGTCGAAACCGGTGCAGTGCTCGTGCGGTTCGCGGCGCACCGCGACGCCATCTACTCGGTGGCGTTCTTCGGCACGGGCGGTTGGGCCGCCGTCTCCGCATCCGCCGACGGCAGTGTGAAGCAGTGGAACCTTGCCAGGGGGTGGCTCGTGCGCAAGCTCGATGGGCACACCCACTGGGTTCGCAGCGTCGCGGTCCGGGGCGGTCTCGCTCTCTCCGGCTCGTACGACAAGACGATCAAGTTGTGGGACCTCGAGTCCGGGACGCTCAAGCAGACGTTCGGGGGGTGCGCGGATTGGGTGATGTCGGTCGTCCTGGGCCTCGATGGACGGACCGCGGCAGGTGGCTGTTACGACGGGAGCATCAAGCTCTGGCGCGTGTCGCCCTGAGAGAACTCGCGTCCGGCCGACGATAGTCAGCCGACCGCGTCGCAGCCGTTTGCGACAGCAGGAACGGTGCTGGCAGCGTCGTTGGGTGTCCGGCCGGTTGTCGGCGCATCGCGCCACTGTACGTTGCCGGCGTTCATTCGCTCCCGACGTCAATCGTTATTTCGTTGTCCAAAGCGACCTCTTCCCAACATGGCGCGGTGCGACGTGTTACTGACAGGCTGGGAGGGCGATGATGAAGGCGCTGCTGGTGGGAGTCTCGACCGGATCGCTGACCGTCGTCGCCAAGGTTCTTGAGGCGCGGGGCCACGAGCGAGTCGTGATGGAGGACGGCGCCCGCGCGCTCGATGTCTTGCGCCGCGAGTCGCCCGCGCTCGTCGTCGTCGAGGAACCGCTCGCGGACATGACGGGGCAGGAGTTCTGTCGGCTCGCGCGAGCCTGTGCGAAAGGGGCTGACGCCGTCATCCTCGTCATCACGGCGCGCGAGGACGAGCTTCCGGCCGTCCTCGATGCGGGCGCCACGGATCTCTACACGACGTCGCTCGGACCAGCGGCGCTGGAGAGCCGCGTGCTGATCGCCGAGCGCCTCGTCGCCGAACACGCTCGGCTCAGGGACCGCGAGCTCCGTTTTCGCCGACTCTTCGAGTCGGGAATCACGGGCGTCACTATTTCGGACTTCGACGGCAACTTCAAAGAGGCCAACGCCGCTTTTCTCGGGATGCTCGGCTACACGCACGACGACATGGTCGAGGGCAAGCTGAACTGGGAAAGCATCACGCCGCCCGATCGACTGGTCCCCGACATCGAGGCGCGCGCCCAGCTCCGCGCCACGGGCTTCCTGCCGCTCCGAGAACGAGCGTACGTCCACAAGGACGGGCGGCACATCGCCGCCCTCGTGGGCTCGGCCGCGCTCGAAGGCACGACCGAGTGCATCAGCTACGTCACGGATATTTCGGCAAGGAAGCTGGAAGAGGAGGCTCTGCGCGCGTCCGAGGAGCGCTACCGCACCCTGTTCGAACAATCCCCGTTCCCCAAGTTTCTCTACGACTACGAGACGCTGCGATTTCTCGCTGTAAACGAGACCGCGATCCATCACTACGGCTACACACGGACCGAATTTCTGCGGATGACTTTCGCCGACATTCTGCCCAGAGAAGACGGATCGGCCTTTCTCGCGAGCCTCTCCGTCGGCGACGGTGCAAGCGGCAAAGGATCGTGGCGACACGTGAAAAGAGAGGGGGGCGTCATCGACGTGGAGGTCACGGTCCAGAAGTTCGTGCTCGACGGGAGGCCGTGTGGGCTCGCGACCGCGCTCGATGTGACCGAGCGCAACCGAATGGAGGCGCAGCTCCGTCAGGCGCAGAAGATGGACGCTGTCGGGAATCTCGCCGGCGGCGTCGCGCACGACTTCAACAATCTCTTGTCCGTCATCATCAGCTACAGCGAGATGCTGGCCGCGCCGCTGAAGGCCGGCGATCCGATGCGCGACGACCTGGAGCAGATTGCCGGCGCCGGCAATCGCGCGGCGGAGCTCACGAGGCAGCTTCTTGCCTTCAGCCGCCAGCAAATTCTGCAGCCGAAGATCCTCGACGTGAACTCCGTCATCGAAGGCATCGCGAAGATGCTCCGGCGCCTGGTGGGCGAGGACGTGGAGCTGACAGTCGTCAGCGGTTCGAACCTCGGGACCGTGAGCGCCGATCCCGGCCAGGTCGAACAGGTCCTGATGAACCTCGTCGTGAATGCTCGTGACGCCATGCCGACGGGCGGGCAGCTGACCATCGAGACCGCGAGCGTCGAGCTCGATGCCGCCTACGCCGCGGTTCACGACGGCGTCAAGCCGGGGACATACGTGATGCTCGCCGTCACCGACACCGGCGCGGGCATGAGCGCCGCCACGCGCGAGCGGATCTTCGAGCCTTTCTTCACGACCAAGGAGAAGGGAAAGGGCACCGGCCTCGGCCTCTCCACGGTGTTCGGCATCGTGCGGCAGAGCGGCGCGAATATCTGGGTCTACAGCGAGCCAGACGTCGGGACGACCATCAAGGTGTACTTTCCCCAGGTCACGGCGGCCTGCGCCACCGCTCTCGATACGACGGCCCAGACGCCGACGAAGCGGGGGACCGAGACGATCCTGTTGGTCGAGGACGAAGAGCCCGTCCGCGCCCTCATGCGCACCATCCTCGAGCGGCACGGGTACCACGTCCTCGAAGCACAGAGCGGCGGGGACGCGCTCCTCATTTGCGAGCAGTACCGGGCGACGATTCACGTTCTGCTCACGGACGTCATCATGCCCCGCATGAGCGGCAGGCAGCTCGCCGAGCGCCTCGCCGCGCTCCGGCCCGAGATGAAGGTGCTGTACATGTCCGGGTACACGGACGACGCGATCGTCCGTCACGGTGTCCTCGATTCGAACATCGCGTTTCTTCAGAAGCCGATCACCCCCGTGAACCTCACACGGAAGCTGCGCGAAGTGATCTCGCACCGAGACGTGGCCGTCGGCGTTCACTGAGCCACGGCTGAAGCAGCTTGCCAGAAGCCGCTGGCCGGGCGATGCGCCCCGGGGAAATGAGCCGACGACTTCCAGCCGCGCCGTGGGCCTATCTGCTCGTGACCGGATGCACCCTGGCCGGATCGAGATTGGTCCACGCCCGCCCGCCGGACGCGAACGCGTCTGGCCCGACCTCCGCCGCCGAGGCGGCTCCCACACCGGGCGCGCCCGCGGCACCGGCGCCCGCTGCGCTTGCCACCCAGGCACCTGCCGCGCCCGCCGGGCCGAAGCCTCTGGACGTGCGCGAGCCTCCCTTCGACGGGGAGGACTTCTCCTGGCTCAATGGCTCCAATCGGCAGCCCGAATCGCTTCTCAAGCTGGGCCCGGTGGTGCTCTCGCTTTATGTGGACGCGTTCTACGCCTGGCAATTCAGTCAGCCGATCGATCACACGATCTTTCCGACGACGACGGCACCGCGACACAACGAGTTCGGTTTCAACCTCGCGTCGATTGGCATCGAGCTGCCTCCGAATGCCATCGATTCGCCCAGCGGCGGACCCGTCGGACAGTTCAGCATCCAATACGGCGCCATCACGGAGGCGGTGGGCGGACAGGATACGACGGTCAATCGAGGGTTTTATCTGTCGACGACCGCGCTGCAGGCAATTCGCACGGCGTCCGCCGGTTGGCACTTTCACTTTCTGCACGGCATGAACGTCGAGTTCGGCATCTTCCCCTCGTACGTCGCGCTCGAGAGCTATCTGCCGCAAGAAAACTGGAACTACACGCACCCATTCGTCTCCGACTTCACGCCTTACTATTTCTACGGCGGTCGCGCGCAGACCTACCTCACCGACCGACTGAAGCTCGAGCTCTGGGTCGTCAACGGCTGGCAGACGTACGGCCAGTGGCAAGAAACCAAGTCGGGGGGCTACATCCTCAACTGGCGGCCGACCGAGCGCTTCATCGTCGCCAACGTCCTCTACGTCGGACAGACGTCGCCCGTCGATCCCGGCGCCATTCGCTACTACACCGACAACTACGCCCAGCTGCAGTACTTCAAGAGTCCCCAAGGATTCGTCACGAGTTCAGGGATCTGCCTCGTCGCCGACGTGGGCTACCAGGCGCGCACGCTCGCCCCTGGTGGTCCCATGGGCGGCGCATCGATCACGCATCGCACCGAGGTTCGCGGGGGCTGGGCCGTCACGGTGCGCGGAGACGTCTACTACGACAAGACCCGGGCGGTGACGCCGCAGCTGCCCGTAAGCGCCCCTTACAACATGCCCGAGTACGTCATGCCCGACGCGAACAGCCCCTTTCTCGGCGGCGGGTTCACGGGCACGCTCGACTATCTCCCGAGCCCGTGGCTCCTGTGGCGGCTCGAGTACGCCCACCGGTTCGCGAACGTCCCGTTCTTCAGCGGCCATGGCGGAATCACGGGCAATGGGCCCGACGGAACCGTCAACACCGCACCGAACGCACCACCGTTCACCCCCGATCTGGTCAAGACCGACGATCGGATCGTCGGCAACGTCACGCTTCGACTGTGACGACGCGCCGCGCACTGAGGCTCCTCGGCACCGGGCATCGCGCCCGTGTCACACGACTTGCAGGGTCGGGCGAGCGATGAAGCCCCATCGGATTCGCTCGGACGCGTTCGTGTTCTTCGGCGCCACCGGAGACCTCGCGTATAAGCAAGTCTTCCCTGCTCTGCAGGCCCTGATTCGACGGGGCGGTCTCGACATACCGATCATCGGGGTCGCCAAGGGTACGGGTGGCCTCGAGGAACTCGTCGCGCGCGCCCGGAAGAGCCTGGAAGAGCACGACGGACTCGACGAGGCGGCCTTCGCCAAGCTCCGGTCGAGGCTCCGCTACGTCAACGGCGACTACGCCGACGCGGGCACCTTTGCCGAGCTGCGCAAGTCGCTCGGCGCCGCGAGGAGACCGCTTCACTACCTGGCCATTCCGCCCACCATGTTCGCAACCGTCGCGAAAGGGCTCGCCGAGGCGGGGTGCGGCGACCAGGCCCGTATCCTCCTCGAGAAGCCGTTTGGCCGCGACCTCGCGTCGGCGCGCGCTCTCAACCGCACGCTGGCGGCCCACTTTGCCGAAGGTGACATCTTCCGGATCGACCATTTTCTCGGCAAGGAGCCCGTCCAGAACCTGATCTACTTTCGTGCTGCGAATCCGCGCGTCGAAGCGAGCTTCCGCGGCACGTATATCGACAGCGTTCAGATCACGATGGCCGAGAAGTTCGGCGTCGAGGGACGCGGCAAGTTCTACGAGGAAGTGGGGGCGATCCGCGACGTCGTGCAAAACCATATGCTCGAGGTCATGGCCTGCCTCGCCATGGAGTCTCCCGTCGGCGACGATCACGAAGCCTGGCGCGACAAGCGCAGCGAACTGCTAAAGAGCGTTCGAACGCTCGACGCGGCCGACGTCGTGCGCGGTCAGTTCGACGGATATCGGAAGGAAGCGGGCGTCGCTCCCGGCTCGACGGTCGAGACGTTCGCCGCCGTCCGTCTTCACATCGACAACGAGCGATGGGACGGGACCCCTTTCTATGTCCGCGTCGGCAAAGCACTCCCGACGACGGCCACGGAAATCTTGGTTCGGTTCAAGCGGACGCAGGTCCCGGTGCTGGACGAGTCGACCCTCGCGCCCGCCAATACGTACCGGTTTCGGATCAGTCCCGACATCGACATCGCGTTCGGCACCAACGTGAAGAAGGCGGGGCCTGCGATGGTCGGGCAAAGCGTCGAGCTCGTCGCGCACCACCAAGCCGGAGACGACATGCACCCGTACGAGCGTTTGCTCGGCGACGCCTTGGTGGGCGACCGGACGCTCTTCGCGCGCCAAGACGCCGTCGAGGAGTCCTGGCGCATCGTGGACCCGATTCTCGGGGACGCAACACCGCTATGTGGCTATGCCCCCCAGACGTGGGGGCCCGCCGAAGCGAGTCAGCTCCTCGTTCCGGAAGGCGGCGGCTGGCACGACCCGATGTAGTGCGCGACGCGGCAAGTCAAAACGTGCCAAGCGCCAGCATTCCGTAGCCGGATCCAAACGACGACGGCAGGACCCGGAGCACGGGCTTGGGCGGCGCCGCGGCGGTGGTCGAATGGGTCACGATGCGCTCCTCGGGGTGGAGAAACGCGCCGACGATCGTGATCGCCCCGAGCGCCTGACCGATGCCATCGGCCACGATGAGCACCATATACGCCGTCTCCAAGGGGCAGGACGGCCCCGTCGCCCCGCCACATCCCGGGCGATCGGAGAGCGCCATCCACGGCCCGACAATAGGGACGAACATCTTGTGGTCGGCCGAGCGAGGGCTCTCGGAGGCCACGATCGCCGCCGCCCCGTACGTGACGCCGAGCGTGACGATGCCGGACGACAGCTCGCCGATGCTTGGCCCCCCGCCCTCGTGCACCGTCTCCGTCCGCGTTTGCACGGGTGCGGCTTCCACCGGCGCGGCCGGAGGGCTCTCTTGGGCGCGGCCGGCGCGCGTCCATGTGGCGGACACCGCGAACACGGTAACGACGGTCTTCATCCAGGTTTGGCGATGCATGGCCACGCCTGAAGCATCGTACGTACCATCGCGTTGCCCACTCCCCATCGTCCCCCATGGCGGAGTGAGAACAAGTGAGTCGGATGGATCGAACCGACCTTGCCGATCGAATCGGTAAGTCGCTGCCCCGCGACACTCATTCGTCTTGGCAAAAGGTCGATCGGGCGCCCTCCGACGGGGGAATTGCAAATTGCCAAGTCGGTCCGCGTAGCGGGCGCGAGTGTTGAAAATGGTGCGACAACTGCAAAGCCATGCACGGACCCGATGGACCGTCAACGCTCGTGCTTTCGTTGCCTCGCCGTGGCGCTCCTGCTCGGTAGCGCCTGCTCCGAGGCCAGCCCCCTTCCTCCCTATCTCGTCGGCGGGAGCGCACCGCCAGAGCGGGCGTCCCTCACGGGCGGCTCGGTCGAGGCAGCCGACTCGGGGGAGTCCGTCACGGGCGCCGCGAGCACTACCAGCCCGACCTCCACCGCAACCACGACCACGGCGGGCACCGGCCCCACGGGCTTCGGCACCGACGGTACGGGCACCAGCGCGGGGACGGGCACTCTCACGGGCGTAACCGGCTCGGCCGGCCTCGGCACTGCGGGCACCGGCACGGGCACGAGCGCGGGGACTGGGACCGCAACGACGACCGCCGTTCCCGGTGGCCTCGGCACGGGGGGGACGGGAACGAGCGCGCACTGAATCGTCTACACTCCGAGGGACCATGACGGCACCCTCCGAGGAAGCAGCAGCGAACGTCGCGGCATACTGGCGGCTCATCGACGCGTTCAACCGCAGCGACCTCGAGGCGGTCGGCGCGGTGCTCGATCCGGGCATCGTCTACACCATCCCGGGGCGCAGCCCCATCGCGTGCCACACGCAGGGGATCCCCGCTCACCTCGACGCCCTTCGCCGGGTGCGCGAGCGAAGCGGCAACACCCTCAAGCTCGAACCGCTGGCCGTCTCCGGCGCGGGCGACCGGGTCTTCGTGTACGGGCGAATTTCGGCGAGCCGCGAGGGCAAGCGCCTCGACGGCGACCACTACGTCGTCTTCCGCTTCTCGGGGGGTCGTATCGTCGAGGGCATCACCCTACCCGTAGACCTCTACGCGTTCGACGACTTCTGGGCGTAACAATCCCTCGCGTATCGTATATTCGCTGAGAAACGCTCGGAGACCCAGAGGCGATGTCGTACAAATCTTGTGTGCTGCCAGGCCTTATCGCGATCCGCTGGGGAGAGATCCCCGAGCCCGCCGATGTCGCGGCGTACGCCGCCGAGATCGTGCGAGCGCGTCAGCGCGAGACGGAGCCGATCGTGGCCCTCTTCGTCATGCCACCCGATAGCGGCGCGCCCCCCGAAGATTTTCGCAAGGTGCAGGCCGCCCAGCTGCCGACGATCATGGCGAACCTCGAATTCGCCGTCGCCGTGTTCGAAGGGACCGGCTTCCGGGCGAGCCTCAAACGAAGCGCCCT
This sequence comes from Myxococcales bacterium, assembly GCA_003139415.1. Classification (GTDB taxonomy): domain Bacteria; phylum Myxococcota_A; class Polyangia; order Polyangiales; family Polyangiaceae; genus Palsa-1150. The sequence continues at coordinate 12,898 of PLIR01000184.1, forward strand.
CGTCGGCATCTTGCTTCTGTCGCCCAAGCGGTACCCGATCTACGTCCGCTCCAGCGTCGAGGACGCGCTCCTTCGCGACCCGCCCAAGCCGATCCGCTTCAACGGCTACAAGGCGATCCAGGAGTTGCGGAGCAACGGCATCGTCGGCCCCGCGCCCGCGTCATTCGCNNAACTGCGCGAGCGCCTCCACCCTGCGCTCGAGTGTCGGAGGCACCTCGGTAGGATCGACGATGGCGTCGAGGACCACGGGGCCGTCGGCGCGCAGGGCGTCGCGGATGGCACCCCGGAACTCGGCGGGCGTCTCGGCGCGCATGCCCGTTGCGCCGAGCGCCGTCGCCCACATGGCGCAGTCGATGGGCGTGCGGAAGAGCGCGACGCCGAGGTCCTTGCCCTTCATCAGCTGATCGCCATGATGGACCATCCCGTGGCCGCCGTTGTTGAGCACCACCCACACGATGGGCAGACGCTCTTCGACGGCGGTGTGCACCTCGGCGCCGAGCATGGCGAACGCCGCGTCGCCCACGAGCGCGACCGCGCGCTGCAGGCGAGTGCCCGACCGTTCGCCCCCGCTCTCGCGCGCGGCGATCACGGCGCCGATGACGCCCGCGACCGCGCTGCCCATGCACGCGAGGCCCAGGTCGATGAAATACGTGTCGGGCCGGCGCGCCTCGAAGAAGTGCGTCGCCCAGACGATGGCGCTGCCGTTGTCGACGAAGAGCATCGTCTCATCGTCCATCGCGTCGCGCAGCTCTTTGATGACGGCCTCGGAGCCGAGGGGCTCGTGCTCGTACGAATTGGGCGCCCCGACCGGCGGCGGCGCGTTCGAGAGGCCCTTCCAGGGGACGCCCTCGCGTGAATGGACGCCGAGCGATCGGATCTCGGCGAGCAGCTCCGTGAGCGTGGCCCGCGCGTCGCCGACGAGGGCCACGTCGACCGGGTAGTTCTTGCCGATCGACTCGCCCTCGATGTCGATCTGGATGCGGGCCGTCTCCGGGTGCATGTCGATGGTCCACGCGTTGGTCACGAACTCGTTGAGGCTCGAGCCGACGATGACGAGGGCATCGGGCGTCCCCGACGCAAGCAGCCGCTCGACCTGCCCCTGTCCGCCGAACCCGAGCACCCCGAGCGCCAGCGGATCGTCCTCGGGGAACACGCCTTTGCCTTTGGGCGACGTCGCCACCGGGGCGCCGAGCGTGTGGGCGAAGTCGAAGAGCGCTTCGTACGCGTTCGACCGCGCGACGCCGTAGCCGGCGAGCACGCACGGCCGCTTGGCCGACGCGAGGAGCTTCGCGGCAGCGGCGATCGCGTCGCGGTCGATCGAGACCGCCGCGACCGGGCGATACGCGCGCGGCTCGAGCGGCTCGTAGCGCACGGGGCGCGAGAGGATGTCGGCGGGCATGCTGAGGTGCACGGGCCCGTGGCGCCCCGAGAGCGCGCTGCGGATGGCCATGCGAACGATGTCCGGCGTGCGGCTGACGTCCGGCAGCATCGCCGAAAGCTTGGTGACGGGCCGGAAGAGATCCACGACGTCGATCCCGTGCACGGAGCTCTCCTGTATCGCCCCCTTGCCGAAGACGAACCGCGCGACCTGCCCCGTCAAGAGCAGCACGGGGAGCGAATCGGTGAAGGCGCTCGCGATCCCCGTCAGCGCGTTGGTGGCTCCCGGGCCGCTCGTCGCGCAGCACACGGCGAGGCCGCGCGTCACCCGCGCCGACGCCGCGGCCATGAACGCGGCGCCCAGCTCGTGCTTCGCGAGCACGAGGCGGATCGTGCCGCGCTCCTGCATCGCCTCGAAGAGCGCCGTGAGCGGTCCCCCCGGCACGCCGAAGACGGACCGCACCCCTTCGGCCTCGAGGATGTCGAGGATCGCGTGAGCCGCCGTCGTCTCGATCGCGGCCGCGCTCCCCCGCCGTCGTGCACCCGTAGCCAGCCCCACTTCGGGGGCCACGCTGCGAGGACGCGCTTGCGTGGCCGGCGAACCGGGAACCGCCGCCGCGACAGGGATCGTCTGAGAGTGTTTGTGCTTACCCAAGTCGTCCGAGTCGCCCGGCTTGGGACGCGCAGTTTTCATGGACATCCACTGTGCAAGTTACGGGATCTTTCCGCATTACGCACTGCTTCGCGGTGCCGGTCTCGGTAGAGGCGAAGGAGAATCTCGGCGGAAGTACGACACCACCGCCCGGAGCCCGCGCGGACGAGACCGGTTACGGCGGGGTGCTCTCTCATGTGCTCGTCCACGGCTCTCGTCGGAAGACGCACGAATCATCGAGCAAGACGCGCCCCTCCAACACGACGGTGCACGGCGCTCGCAAGATGGACGCACGCACTATCGAAGAAGCTGCGCCCCTTCGACAGGGTCGGGCCCGACTCTCGTATGAAAGCGCGCGAGCCATCGAAAGAGCTGCGCCCCTCTGACATGCTCGGGCACGACTCTGGATGAAGGACGCGCGAGCCAACGAAACAGCTTCGCCCCTCGGACACGCCCGTGCACGACTCCCATCGAAGGATCCGGCGCTGAGGCTCGTCCGAGGGCCGCTGACGCCCGGAGGCACGGCTTTGGACCCGATGCGAAGCGAGGCTCTGCGTCGGGCCACGATCGGAGCGCCATTTGGGCCAGCCGCTGCGTGAAAGCTTGGCTCGGGTAAGCTCGAGGGATTGGCTTCCGAAGCTCGACAGGTTCGCCCTCTCGCTGGGCGCCTCGTCTTTCGACGCGAGGGACGCGGTGCTGAGCGCGAGCGCCCAGCGCCTCGAGGGCAAGACGGCGTGCAACTCCGTCGAAGACACGGGCATCGCGCGCGACGTGATGGCGATGGTGCACAGACTCTTTTGCCATCATGAAGGAAACGCCCGCAAGACGCAGTAGCCAGGCATGACGTGCACGCGACGCATGCAACTCCCGGCTGCGCCTCTCGCCCTGGGCTGCGGGACCAGCGGCGGATCGAACTACAGCCTGCACGTCGGGGTGTTGGGCAAGTGGGCCGAGCCGCCGTAGGCAGCCTTCTCGACGTCGGTGCGGGACCGAGCGCCCCGTTACATCCCGCACGTCGCCGCCGACGAGCAGGTCGTCTGGCACTTGTTGCACCCGTCGCAGAAGTTCGAGCTGACGGGCTGGGGCGAAGTGCTGGTCGTGTCGGTGGAGACGCCCATGCACCAGTTCCAGTAGCTGATCGGGCTGTGATTGTCCGTGAAGACGCAGTCGTCGATGACGAGCTTGGCGGCGGATCCGTCGGCGGTGAGGAAAGCCCCGGCGCCGAACTCGGTCGCGGTGTTGTTCTCGACGAGGTCGCCGCAGAGGGTCAAGTTGACCCCGTCGCCGCCGTCCTTGTAGATGGCGCCGCCGTTGCCGCCGGAGCCCACCTGGTCGCCGTTGCCGTCGTCGCAGCTGCACTCGCTCGAGTCGACGTTGTTGGCTCCGGTCCCCACGGCGCTGTTGCCTTCGAACAGGCTGTTGTAGATGTTGGCCCCCACCCACAGCATCCCGATGGCGCCCGCGTTGCTCGCGCTGTTGTTCTGGAACGTGCTCTGGGCGATGTATGAGAGCGTGCCGGACCCGTCGAGGTACAGGGCGCCTCCGCCGGTGTCGGGCCCCAGCATGGCCGCCTCGTTGCCCGTGAAGACCGAGTCGATGACGCGCAGGCTGCCATCCTGCATGAAGACAGCCCCGCCCTGACCGTCGGTATAACCAGTGGAGCACTGGGCGTTGGGCTGGGTGGTGCACGCGGCGATCTGCTTCGTGCCGCTCGCCTTGCCGTTGCTCAGCTGGATGTGCTGCAGCGTCAGAGTGTCCTGGCTGGTGCGCCAGGTGGCGTGCGACCACGAGATGATCCGGACCGACTTGCCTCCGTCGAGGGTGATCTTGCTACCGCCGTCGATGACGATGTGCACGGGCGACCCGCTGGTCGAAATCGGCGGTGTGAGCGTCGACGTGACGGAGATGGTCACCGGGTCGGGCCCGCAGTTGAATGTGATGACCCCGCCCGCGCTCACCGCGGTGGAGAGAGCCTGGAAGGTGCAGCTCGCCGAGGTGCCCATGCCCACCACCGTGGTGGGGCTGCTGGTGTCGACCGGCTGCGCCTCGGCCGGCAGCGTGAGTGTGGTGCAAGAGCCGCTCGGATTTCCGGCGACCGGAAACCCGCCATCCCCGGACGTCCCGCTGGAAGCCCCCGCCTGGCCGGAGTCGCCGCCCGAGCTCGAGCTCTCGCTCGCCGGACCGGAGCTCGTCCCGCTGGACCCGGCGCCGCTGGACGTCCCATTGGCGCCGCTGGACCCTGATGCCCCGTTGCCGCCGGGGCCGGAGCTCGAGCTCGAGCCGCCGTCGCCCTGGCCCGACGCGTTGCTCCCGTGGGAAGTGGAGCTGCCGCAGCCGATCCCGAGGGCGACGGCGAAGGACACCGAAAGCATGGCTCGTCGTGCGTGCATCGTCGTTCCCCCTCGGGCAGGAGCCTCCATGAGGCACTCGTTGATCCGAAAAGCGTACCACGCGGCCCCTAATCCGCCGAGATGGTCCAGAGGCCAGCGTTGACCCTTGTGGAGAGTGCGCTCCGGTTACAGACCTCGAGAAGGACGGAGGCGCCGGCAGGGACGCGGTGCTCGGCATCATCGGTAAACGCGAGAAGCGTACCGTCGCCGGAGACTCGAACGAGGGCAGATACCTCGAACCTCGTGACCTGCATCAGGGCCGGGCTGCTTCCCGTGGCAGCGACGTAGAGCCTGGTTTCCGTCTCGAAGGGTCCGAGTTGAACGAGCCCAGACTCGCCCGGCTCCAGCGCGCACGAATCCGCGTCCACCTGCATTGGCCGGATAGTAACAGGGACACGCCCCGCACGGCGTCGGTGACGATTCTCCCTTAGTGGTCCGCTCGAAACGTGACGCGAAGGATGCACGTTTTGGTCGTGTTGAGGGCGAAGAGGCGGTAGGTGCCCGGGTCGGCGGGTGCGCCGAG
>PLIR01000162.1 GCA_003139415.1 Myxococcales bacterium
TGTACCGCGTGATAGGCGCCAATCCCGCCGCCGTGCAGTCGACGGGTGACTACCTTCTCGTTCTTCGTCTATTCCTATCTGTTCGAGACGTTCTCGGACACCCTCACGTTCCGTCGCAACGACGAGGTCTTCCGGGGCCCGTTCGAATACGGAGGACGAGGCTTTGTCTTTCGCTGGCCTCCAGCGCAAGCTCGACGTGATTGACCTTCTCTGTGCCACTCGGGTCCTCGCGAGACGGACCTGCGAGCGCGCGATGTCCGGGCCTTCAGCGTCGTCCCACGCCGTCTTGCCCTTGAGGACCTGGGTGAAGGCGCCAAGCGAGAGGGGCAACCTGTCGAGCTTCGGAAGCACCTTCCTCGCTCCGAAGGGCCTGAGAGATGCGTCTCTTTGGTGGACGCAGGCTCCGCTCGGGGCTACACGGGTATCGTTCTGGCACGTATGCGCGTCATCCCAGCTGACGCGCCGCGCGCGCGTGCATTCTTGCCTTCCACCTCTGTGACGCGAAGCCAACGCCTCGGTTTGTACCCTCGACACGACGTTGACGCTCGTGGATGATGCGCCCCATGCACGCGCTGCGCTCCCCGGGTGCACCGGCGGACGGACTCGATCGGGGGCCTTCGGATGGCAGCAGCGCCCAAGGCGAGCCATCGGACGTCTCGCGCCGACATCTCGCCGTCGTCGTCTTGGCCTCCCTATTTGCCGTCGCGATCTCCTCGTTCAGCCTGCCGGTGGCCGCGCCCGCGGCGCAGAACACGCCCGAGCACGTGCACGAGCTGGCAATGGTGGACACCAGTCGCCAGCGGCGGGCTCACAAGATCCTGCTCGTCGGCACGGCAATCGCTGCCCTCGCCTTCGCTTCGTTCCGGCGCGTACGCGAGCGGTGCCTCGAAGGGATCTCTGGGCGGAGGCTCGCCGCCGATGCATGGGCACTGGCGACACGGCTCTTCCCGTTCGTCGTGATCGTCGGCTGCGCCCTCACGAGCCGCGGGCTGCTGCTGCGGGCGATCCTAGTGACCGCCGCCACAGTGCTCGCGGGAAGCAGCGAGCGCACCCGGCGTTGGGGAACGGGCGCCGCGGTCGTCGTCACGTGCGCGTATGCCGCGCTCATGACGATCCCCGCCCTTCTCGCGACGCCAGCGCTGCCCTCGTCCGCCGAGCAAACGACCGAGTGGCACTACAGCGTCACGATGTCGGAAGGGGACCGCCTCGCGCACCATCTACGCCTCTTCGACGAGGTCACACCGCACTACGGATTGCTGGGACCTCTCATCTTGTCCGTCGTCGACCGCACTTTCTCCGTGATGAGCTTCGCCGCCCACCTCCGCGTCGTCCAAGTGATGCAGATCGCCTTCTGCGCCATCGTGGGGTTCGCCTATGCGCGCTGGAACCGAACGGGCGGCTTCCTGGCGTTCGCGATCGTGTTTGTCCCGATCCTCGGCGCCGAGAGCCCAGGGAGCGTCGCCGTGTTACTCCCCAATCTATCCGCCTGGCGATTCCTCGGGCTAGCGCTGGGCGTCTTGATCCTCGTATCACTTCGCCGCGTCGATCGAGCGACCGCGGCGCTGCTTGGGCTCACGTTCGGGGCACTCCTCGTCTTCAATCCGGAGACCGCCATTCCCGTCGGGATCGGCTACGTCGTCCTCCTTGGGCTCGAGTACTTCGCTTCGCCAAAGGGCGCACTGCTGGCGTCGTGGATTCCCCGCTTCGTTCTTGGCACATTGGCGGGCCCGGCCGTGTTCGCCGTCGCCGCGCGGCTCGCGCTCGGCGCATATCCCGTCCCACATACCGAAGGGTCCACGCTCACGCGCTTCGCTGCCGGCTATGGCGGGCTCCGCGTGTATTTCGACGTGTCCTGGATCGCGATGCTGGCTTATGTCGTCTTCGTGATCCTCGATTCGGCCATGCGCGTCGAACGGCTAGACCAACGTGACCGGGTGCGGACGGCGATCGCCGTCGTCATCCTCGTATGGTTTGCCTATTTCTTCAACCGCGCACACCCGTGGAACCTTTCGAGCCACTATTTTCTCTACGGATTCTTCATCATCGACATGCTGTCGGCCGTGTCGATGCGTGCCTATCGAGAACAGCTCCGACGAGGCTGGCTCCCGATCGAGCTCACCCTCGTCATGGCCTTCGTCTTCGGAAACCTCCTGCAGGTGGAGACCGCCGCGCGAAGCGCGATCCAAACGCTTCGGCAGGGCGCATTTACTCCGGGCGGCGTTCCAGAGCCGTCCGCCCATACGGTCCTCTCCGGGGTGCGCATCCCGACCGACGAGGCGTCCTCCGTCGAAGAGCGGGCGCGGTTTCTCGAGGACGAGGTCCGGCACGCGTCGTTGAGCTATTTCACGCACAACATGTTCTTGATGCCGCTCGAAAGCGGCGTCTTTCCCCACTTGCCGATGGCCGATGTCTACGTAGAGTCCTTCACTGTGGCCGACTTCGACCGGGCGGTAAGGCAGGTCCGCGAGGACGGCCCCGAGGAGCTGCTCTTCGACGACCCAGTCGTGGCCGCAGTCACGTCGCCCGAGCGCCGTGCCTTCTTCGATCGGTTCAAAGGCCAGATCGCAAGCAGCTATGCAATGACCGGACGGAAGTCCGGCTGGGAGATCTGGAACCGCACCCAACCCGCGCGCTAATGGCACGCGGGAGGGCATGCGGCGACCTTCAGGGCACCGGCTCGGAGGCTCGCGGAGCCGCGATTGACGTGTTGAACGTGCCTGGGATAAAAAGTAGCGACGCGGACGGACCAGCCTTGAAAGTCGACCCCACGCCGTTCGATCCCCGCGGTCGTTAGTTGGATCCCAGCGAATACGACCTGATGGCGCGGGTCGAGGATCGCCACTGGTGGTGGCGGGCTCGACGCGAAATTCTCAGCGACTTCATCGGTCGCTTTGCGCCAACGCCCGCGTCGGGCACTCGGCAGGTCGTCGAGGTCGGGTGCGGCAGCGGCGGCAATCTATCCATGCTGTCGCGGTTCGGAGAGGTGCTTNNACACGACGTGCGCGCCATCGAGCAGCTGCGCCGCAAGAGGGGTGGCGCCTTTCGCGTCATCCAGCACACGATTCCCGAGCCGCTGCCCGGGCCGTTCGACGTGCTCGCGATGTTCGACGTGCTCGAGCACATTCGTGACGACACGGCCGCCCTGGACTGGGCCGCCCGGCAACTGAGGCCCGGTGGCATCCTGGTGGCGACGGTTCCCGCCTTCGCGTTCCTATGGACCGAACAGGACGACGCCGTGCATCACTTTCGGCGCTACACCCCGGCGACGCTGGCCGAACGCCTTCCCAAGAGCCTGGAGCTCGTGCACTTGACTTGTTTCAACACGATCCTCTTCGCGCCCATCGCGGCGGTACGGGCCACGATGAACCTCCTG
>PLIR01000253.1 GCA_003139415.1 Myxococcales bacterium
TCGAGGTACTCCATGACCATGTAGGGGGCGCCGTTTTCGAGCGTTCCCACGTCGAAGACGCGCGCCACGTGCTCGCTCGTGATCTTCACGGCCGCCCGGGCCTCGCGGGCGAACCGCGACCCGGCCTCCCGGTTGGCCAGCATCGCGGGCAGCAGAAACTTGAGCGCGACCTTGTTGTCGAGCTGGATGTGGTGCGCGGCGACGACGACGCCCATGCCGCCGACTCCAAGGACGCGCTCGACACGGTACTTGCCGGCGAGAACGTCGCCTTCGCGTACTCCGGCCGCCGAGTTGGAACCGCCCTGCGTCACACCGTCGTCCCTTCGACACGGGGGAGGCGAGGACGTGAAAGCCCAGCTCGGCCCGGTCCCGCGCATTCCACGCGCATGGGGACCTGGCGTCAAGGCCAGGTGGGAGCGGGGGCCAGGAGGCGGGGCGAAAAACACCGCTCCCGGGCCACATTCAAACCGGGCATTCCGCGCCGAGGCAGGCCCACGCCTGCTTCACGACGTTGTAAAGGCACTGGGTTCCACCGGCGCAGTCGCTGTCATTCACGCAGGAGTCGTCCGGCGTATGGCAATAGTACCCGAGCGTGGGGCAGAGATTGGGGCCAGTGGAGCATATGCACGGCCCCGGACTGCACTCGTCACCCGAGTCGGCGGGGCACGGCCCAGTGTAACTAGGGCAATAGCCGCCGCAGCCATAGCAGGGCAGGCTCGGCGAACAATAGCCGTCGTGGCCGCAGTCGGAGTCGACTTTGCAATTGCCGGCGAAGCACTGATTGGCAGCGCTGCTCGAGCTCGACGGACGGCATAGACAGGGGCCGCCCTCGCATTCGGAGTCGGCGAAGCATTGGTCGTACGAGCACCCCAAGGTGGCAGCAGGGCCACACCCCCCGGAGTCTCCGCAGCGGCCGTTGTCTCCAGCCGTGCAGTCCGTGTCGATGGTGCACATGCCGCTCGGACATCCAGCCTCGTCGCAGGCCGATACCGCGTTGATGGCGGCGCGCACCTGAGGGCATGCGTTGCCCGCGGATCGGTGAGTCAATGGCGCCTCCCCATCCAGGGACGCTTCGTGCTGGGTCATCCCATCGGGGATGGCGTCCGTGCTCGCGTCCGAGATGTTCGGCGCGGCGTCGGGAAGGGTGGAGTCCCCGCCGGCGTCCGAAGGGCTCGGCCCGGCATTCGAACCGTTGCACGCTATGAGGAGACTCGCGGGCGAGGCGGCGGCCATCCAAGCCGTCCAGCAGACGATGAGTCGTGTCGTCATCGCCCAGCGCCGGAGCACCGTCCGTGCCGGAAGTCGGCCCGCCCCAGCCGCAAGCCTCTCCACCAATACTCCTGCCGACTTACTGCCGGTCGGTCGCTGGGGCGCTGGCGTGCCACTCTGCGCCACAGCCTGAGAGGGTGCGGCACGTGGGCCGCGACTCATTCACGAGGGCGAGGGGTCCGAGGTTCCGGCGCAGAGATTCGAACTCCGATAGGCGGTACCAAAAACCGCTGTCCTGCCATTAGACGACGCCGGATCGACCCCGAGCGTGCCGAAATCGCGCGACGAACGCAACCCGTCCCCACGCCCCGGCCCCTTGAGGCCGGGAACTTCTGGCCCGGCGCGGCGTCCATCTCGAGCGGGCCCCAGTGGTTCGGGGACGGTGCGCCGGTCGAGGCGCGGACGGGAACCCTTTGCGCGCGCCGGACACAATCGGGCACGATGGGGGCGGCGTGCCGCTGCTCGACGACACGGAAGCACGCCTGGTCGAGCGCCTCGTCGCGCGCGACGAGCGGGCCTTCAACGCGCTGGTGCGCGCCTACGAGGGGCGCGTCTTCTCGGTCGCGCTGAGGATGCTCGGCAACCGCGCCGAGGCCGAGGACCTGGCGCAGGAGGTGTTCGTCCAGGTCTTCAAGGCCGTCGGGACGTTTCGCGGCGAGTCGAAGCTCTCGACGTGGATTTACCGCATCGCGATCAACCTCGCGAAGAACCGCGGCAAGTACCTGCGCGTCCGCCGCGCCGAGGCCCACGACGATCTCGACGCGCTGGATCAGGGCGCCGGCACGGGGCAGGACAAGCGCGAGAACGTGGCTCGCGTCGAGCGTCCGGACGAGATGATGGCCGGCCTCGAGGTCGAGCAGGTGGTGCGGCGCGCGATCCAGGAGCTCGAGCCGAGCTTCCGCGAGTGCCTCGTGCTGCGCGACGTCGAAGACCTGAGCTACGGCGAGATCGGCGAGATTACGGGCCTGCCCGAAGGTACCGTCAAGAGCCGCATTCACCGCGCCCGCGCCCAGCTCAAGGAGCGGGTCGAGCGCGTCCTCGGAGCCAAGACGCCATGACCGACGATCGCGAGCCGTCCGACGACGATCCCGAGAGCCAGGCGGTCCGCGCCCTGCTGAAGCGATCCCTCGCGCAGGACGCCCACGACGCGCCGGATCTCCTGCCCGGCATCCAGCGACGCCTCCGCAGGCGCTCGCGCGGCAAGTTCTTCGGCGACGGCTGGAGCACCGCCCAGACCCGCACGAGCTACGTCCTCGTCGGCTTGATGACCATCCTGCTCGTCGCCCTCGCATACATCGCGCTGGGCACCGTCGAGCTCCGTTAGCTGGACATCCAGCGGGCGAGGACGACGGTGATGTTGTCGGGGCCGCCGTTTTCGTTGGCGCGGGAAATGAGGCGGGAAGCGGCGGTCTTCAAGTCGGGGGAGGCGACGAGGATCTCGAGCATGTCGGGGTCCGGCACGGGGCCGGACAGGCCGTCGGAACAGAGGAGGTACACGTCGCCGGCGCGCGGCTGCTCGAGGCGGGTGTCGACCTTCACCGTGTCCTTCATTCCGAGCGCGCGCACGATCACGTTCTTGTGCGGGAAGCTCGCGATCTCCTCGGGCGTCAGCCGCTTCATCTTGATGTAGTCGTTGAGGAGCGAGTGGTCCTCGGTGAGCTGCTCGAGCTTGCCGTCGCGGATGCGGTACACGCGCGAGTCGCCCACGTGGGCGAGGTACACGCCGTCCTCGACCGCGAACAGCGAGACGATCGTGGTGCCCATCCCGCGCTGGCGCGCGTCGCGCTGCGCGCTCTCGAAGATGCGGAGGTTGGCGAGCTTGATGCCCGTGATCAGGCGGTTTTCTTCGTAGCCCTTGGAACGGTCCATCTTGTAGGGCCATGTCCGTTCCGGATCATTGGCCGTCGCGGCGAAGAACTCGCGCATGGCGTCGACCGCCATCTTGCTCGCGATCTCGCCGGACGCGTGCCCGCCCATCCCGTCCGCCACGATGTAGAGGCCGCTCTCCTCGATGATGGAGAAATTGTCCTCGTTGTGCGTGCGCTTCATCCCGACGTTGGTTTCGCCGGCGACTTCTATGCGGAGCGGGCCTCCCACAAGGACCGATCGTCGCAAGGACGCGCACATGGAGTCAACGTCGGCGTGGACGAAGGGTCACAGCGCGGCCGTTTTGAGCCACGGACTACGCGCCTACATCAGCCCCCTTGCTGTCATCCTGAGCTAAGCTATGGACCCCACCTCGACTCATGGGGTCCTTCGGTCGCTTCGCTCCCTCAGGATGACAGCAACCTAGGATGACAGCAGGGCGCTAGGGCCGGTCCGGGGGCGGGCGGAGCGAGACGACGACCTCGCGGAATTTGTCCTGGCCGTAGACGAGGATCTTCACCGCATCGCCCGGCGCGTGGCGGCCGATCAGGGTCGACAGGGTCTCCGGCGAGTCGATCGGGGTTCCGTCGACCGCCACGATGACGTCGGCTGCCATGAGCCGGGCCTTCTCGGCGGGGCTCGACGGGGCGATCGCGACGACGCGGACGCCGTGGACGCCCCCTTGCGCCTGCGGCTCGCCCCGGATGCCGAGCCAGGGTGCCGGAGCCGGTCGCGTCAGGAAAGTGCGGATGGCCGAGACGGGCGCCCCCACGACGACCGGCTGGCACCGGCCCGCCTGCGACGACACGAAAGCCTTTGCGCCCGGCGCCGGCGTGTTGTCGATGCCCGACGGGGCCTCTGGCGCCGCGCCCTTGCAGGCCCGGACCAGGACCGCGACCACGCGGCCGGCCACATCGAGCAGCGGGGCCCCGGCTACCGGGATCCCCTTCACGTCGACGTCGAGCATCCGGAGCAACGCCTCGCCGCCGCGGCCATGGGCCTCGGCCGTCCCCTTGATCCCCGCGCCGGCGGGCGCGAGGTGGGCGCCGCGAGACGGCAGCATGGCGCGAAGCTCGGTGTCGAGAGGGTCGATCTCGCTCGCGGAGAGACCATCCGTCCAGGTGTTGGACTGCGGCACGAGGAGCGCCAGGTCGGACGTCTTGTCGCTCCGGCCGACCCGGGCGTGAACGACGGTTCCGTCGGCATAGCGAACGTCCGCTCCGTCCCCCCCGGCGAGGCCGGAGAGGGCCGTGAGCACCCGCCCGTCGCCCGCGAGCACCGTGCCGATGGCAAGCGGGACCCCGTTGCGTTCGAGCGCCACGACCCCGCGGCGGACGCGTTCGTAGAGTTGCTGGGGGGTGAGGCCGGCGGGGGCCTGGACCTGCGCGCCCCCTGGGTTTGGGCCGGGCGCGGGCTCTGAAGGCGGCGCCCCGTCATCGGCCGCGGATGGCAATTCGGGGAGCGAAGGCCAGGCCGACGGACCCTGCGCGGCGGCAGGGCGCGCAGCGGCGACGACCGAGACGACGAGTGCCGCTCCCATCCCCCATGGCATCGCTGAGCGTTTCACGGCGTTGAGCATGACCTAGATTCCTTGCAAGCGCCGCTCCCGAAACGCCAGCGCGTGAGAGGCGTGATCGGTTGCCCGCTGCGTCCCCCACGCAAATGCGCTAGACCGCTTCGCGGAAGGCATGGACAAGTTGCGAGTTGGTGTCGTCGGCGCGTCCGGCTACTCGGGGAGCGTCGCCGCTCGGCTCGTCGCCACACACCCGCGCCTGACTCTCGCCTTCGCCACCAGCGACAAGTGGGCCGGCGATGCCTTCGACGCGCACCTTGGCGTACGCATCGAAAAGGCCGGGTCCGACAATAGCCGGTTCGTGCCCAACGCCTCGGCGCTCGAGCACGCGAAGGACTGCGATGCCGTGCTGCTGGCCACGTCGGCGCAGGTGTCGCTCGGGCTCTTGCCGGCCTTCGCAGAGCTCGGAAAGCAAGTGATCGACATCTCGGGGGCCTTCCGGCTCGAGGCCTCCCAGTACCCGCGCTGGTACGGGTTCGAGCACACGGCGCCGGCCTGGCTCGCCCGGGCTCACTACGGCCTTCCCGAGGTCTTTGGCGCGCCGCCGCGCGGGGCAGGCGTGGTCGCCAACCCGGGCTGCTATCCGACGGCCTCGCTGCTGGGCCTCGCGCCGCTCGCGCGCGCCGGGCTGATCGCCGACGTCGTGATCGACGCCAAGCAGGGCCTCTCGGGGGCGGGCCGCACGTTCGACGATACGACCCACCTGTCGATGGCTGGCGAGAACATCCTCCCCTACAACGTCGCTCGCCACCGGCACACCCCGGAGATCGAGCAGGC
>PLIR01000430.1 GCA_003139415.1 Myxococcales bacterium
CGGCCACGAGCGCAGCATCACGTAGGTACCTGGCGGGGTCGAGGCGAGCGGACGGTCGAACGATCACTTCGCGGAACGTGGTACGCTCGGCTTCGCCGAGCCGACGTCGCCACTGATAGAGGCGCTGCGGATCAAGCCCGTGCTCGGTCGCGAATGCCTTCACCGACTGCCCGGAACGCTCCAGGGCGGCCAGCGCTCGGCGGGCATCTTCGGGCGTCCAGCGCGGGCGGGCGAACGGCGATATCGGCATCGGGGACGGATCTCCTCCACCCACGACCTGCCATTGCCCCCCGGGCCCTTCTACACGTGGCTCGTGGAGGGCTTACTGCGCTTCCTTCCCGCGCGTCGAGGGCCCCCTACCGTCCCAGGGTAGGGCGCTTAGTGGTGCGCACAGGTGGTGCGCATGGCCGGCGAATTAGAAGGCTTCTCGTGCCAAGCCGCCGCGGCCCTTGTTTTTGCCTGCTTATCTTGTAGGCGCGATAGGTTTCGAACCTACGACCCCTACCGTGTCAAGGTAGTGCTCTACCACTGAGCTACGCGCCTGAAGCGAGCGGCAAGACCTAGCCTGCCGTCCCGCGTCGTGTCAATCGCGCCAAGCACGACCCAATCGCGCGAGGTCTGGCGACGCGGTGCTCACGCGCCCCCCTCACCGGCCGCGCCCGCGCGCGCTCGCCCGCGCGCGGCGACGAGCAACGCCGCCGTGCCGCCCGCGTTTGACCGCTCGGACGCCGCGACGTCATAGTGGCGCCCGAGACTTCGCATGCACGATCCCCTGGCTCCGTCCGCCCTCCCTTCGCCCTCCATCCTCGGAATCGACACCAAGGTCGTCCTCCTCGCCCTCGGCACCGCGGTGTTGACGACGGCGGGCCTCTTCTTCCAAAAGCTCAACGGCGTACGCGCCGGAGGCATGCTCGTCAGTGGCTGGCTCGTGCTGGCGGTCACCTGCTTTCTTCCGACCTTTTTCATCACCAACAAGGCCTTCCAGTTGGGAGGCCGCATGTCGCTGTACGTCCCCGTCACGGCGGCGCAGTACATCCTCACCATCCTCGCGGGCCGCTTCTACTTCAGCGAGGCCGTCAGCTGGGACAAGTGGCTCGGCTGCGGCCTGATCCTCATCGGCGTCGCCGCCATCGCCCGCTAAGAACGCGTGCCAGAACCGCGCGATACCTTCGCGACGGTTCTGGCCCGCGTTCTACTCCTCATAACCGAGCCTCTACTCGAGGAGGTCCGGCTGTTCGCGGGTGATGCGTTCCCACAGGGGCTGGAAGCTTACCCAGCCGGCGAGAGGGGAGCCGACCTGCATGCGCGTCATGCTCGCCATTTCGTGGGGAATGAGGTGCGGTTTGCCCGCCGCCTCCGCGAGGAGCTGCGCCTGGCACGAGCGCTCCATGGTGATAAACCACCACGCCGCTTCGTCGATGCTGGCGCCCACCGTCAGGTTGCCGTGGTTCCGTAGGATGACGGCCTTGCGGGCGCCCAGGGTCGCCCCGATGCGGTCGCCTTCGTCGGTGCTCAGGACGACGCCCGTGTAGTCTTGGAAGACGGCGTGATCGTCGTAGAACGCGCACGCGTCCTGGGTGATCGGGTCGAGGGTCCGCCCGAGCGACGACCAGGATTTTCCGTAGAGCGAGTGCGCGTGGGCGGCCGCGACGACGTCCGGGCGCGCGTGGTGGATGCGCGAGTGAATGGCGAAGGCCGCCGGGTTGACGGCGCGCTCGCCCTCGACCACGACGCCGTCATGGTTGACGAGGATGAGATCCGACACGCGGATCAGGCTGAAGTGAACGCCGAACGGGTTCACCCAGAAGTGGTCCTTGCGAACTGGATCGCGCGCCGTGATGTGGCCCGCCACCCCTTCGTCGAAGCCGCACTTGGAGAATAGTCGGAACGCCGCGGCCAGCCGGCGCTTGCGATGCTGGCGCTCCTCCTCCGGGCTCTTGAAGGTCGGGGGCTCGAGGAATTTCAGGTTGAATTTGAGGTCCGCCATGCGAGACGATCTTAGCACCCGGCGACCCCCGCCCATGGGCCGCGGACGCCAATATGGACACCGGCGGCGCCAGGATGGGACAGTGTTTGCGGCTCGCATGATCCGGCAGCTCCGCAAGGTCGTGCTCACCGGGGCGACCGTCGTGTTGGCAGCGGCGGTCGCGGGGTGCCCCGGGGAGGTCCCCGCGGGCGGCGCCTGCTCTTCGACGGGCGACTGCCAGGACGGCTTGCTTTGCCTCTACCCCCTCGGCAGCGGCTGCAGCACGAAGGGACAGTGCGACGTGCCGACGACGGACTGTGCAGGCACCGCCGCGGGGCTGATCCTTTGCGGGTGCGGGGCCTCAATCGACTTCGGGTGCATCCCGGCCTCGGCGACGCTCTCCGTGCGGACGGCGACCGGCTCGGTCTGCCTCCTCGACGGCGGCGACGCGGGCGACGCGGAGCAATGACTGCCACGTCGCCAGCGGCTGCAGCTGCGCTAGAACGTTGGGCTCGAGGTGCGCCCCATGTCCAAGAGCATCTATGACTTCTCGGCCAAAACGATCGACGGCAAGCCCAAGAACCTGAGCGACTACAAAGGCAAGGCGCTGCTCGTCGTGAACGTCGCCTCCAAGTGCGGGCTGACGCCGCAGTACACGGGGCTCGAGAAGCTCCACGAGACGTACGGGCCGAAGGGGCTCGCCGTACTGGGCTTCCCGGCCAACGAATTCGGCGCCCAGGAGCCTGGCTCCAACGAGCAAGTCGCCGAGTTTTGCACCACGAACTACGGCGTGAAGTTCGACATGTTCTCGAAGGTCAAGGTGAAGGGGCCCGGCATCGATCCGCTCTTCGAGTACCTGACGAGCGAGTCGACCAACCCGGGGTTTTCGGGCGAGATCAAGTGGAACTTCAACAAGTTTCTCATCGGTCGCGACGGCAAGGTGCTCGCGCGGTTCGAGCCCAAGGTCGAACCCGGCAGCTCGGACGTCACGGGCGCGATCGAGAAGGCGCTGGCGTAAGGCCCTCCCGTGGCGAGCCTTCAAGTCCTGCAGCACGTGCCGATGGAGGGCGCGGCCCGCGTCGGGGAGATCGCGCGAGAGATGGGCTTGGACGTCGTCACGCACGAACTATGTGCCGGCTCCCCCGTGCCCGAGGCGCTTCGTCGAGGCGACGTCCTCGTGCTCATGGGAGGCCCGATGGGCGGCGGCGACATCGGTGACCCGCGCTGGCCGTTTCTCGCCGCCGAGGTCGATCTCGTCCGAAGAGAAGCGCGGGCCGGCTCGCCCGTCCTCGGCATTTGCCTCGGCGCTCAGATCATGGCGCACGCGCTCGGAGCACGCGTGTACCCGATGGAGGTCGGCGATCCACCCGTGCGCCATCGCGAGGTCGGCTGGGGCGCGGTCACCTTCGCGGGCGGCCTCGAGCCGAGCCTCGCCGGGTTGAACGACTCCGAGGTCGTATTGCACTGGCACGGCGACACCTTCGATCTGCCCGCCGACGCGGTGCGGCTCGCGAGCACGCTCGCCTGCCCAAACCAGATGTTTCGCTTCGGCGCCAAGGCGTACGCCCTGCAGTTTCACATCGAGCTCGGCGCTGCGGACGTCGACACCTGGGTTCGCGAGGATGCCGCATTCGTCAACGTCGCGAACGGATCGGGCGGAGGGCCGCGCATTCTGCGCGAGACGCCGCGGTTCATGCCTCGGTTTCGCCAGATGGGCGACCGGCTGATCCGCAACATCCTCTCGACGCTGCTCGACCCTGGCGCCTAGCCGGCGATGGCGCGCGCGGACCTCCCCGCGGGCTTCGACGCGACGCTCCCGTTCGCGTTGCTCGACGACTCCCGCGCGCCGGCGAGCGAAGCCGCGTCGATGCTCTTCTGGGGCTCGAAGCGCGCGATCGTGGCGCATTCGGGCGACGACGTGGAGGCGGCCTTCAACGCCGTGGACGAAGCGCGGCGGGGCGGCCTCTTTCCATGCGGCTACGTCACGTACGAAGCAGGGAGCGCGCTCGTCGAGCGGCGCCCGGGCCGACCCGAGAGGATCGCGCCGACGCCGCTACCTCCCGTCAGCTTCCACTGCTTTGCCCGCCGCGAGCACCTCGATCGCGCCTCGGTCGAACGCTTCCTCGATGCGCTCGCCGGCGCCGACGTCTGCGCCGTGCACGACCTCCGACTCTCGCAGGACCGCAGCGACTACGCGGCACGGGTCGAGCGGATCCTCGGGTACATCCGCGCCGGGGACACCTACCAGGTCAACTACACCCTCAAGGCGCGCTTCGCTTTTGCCGGCGCGCCCGCCGCGCTGTACCGGGAGATGCGGCGGCACCAGGAGGTCGAGTTCGGGGCGCTCCTCGAGTTCCCCGAGGCGCGCGTCCTCTCGCTCTCCCCGGAGCTTTTTCTACGCAAAGCGGGCACCACCATCGTCTCCAAGCCCATGAAGGGCACGGCCCGGCGGGGGGCGACCCCCGCGGAGGACGACGCCATTCGCGCGTCTCTTTGCGCCGATCCGAAGACGCTCTCCGAGAACTTGATGATCGTCGNNTCCGCAGCGACCTCGGGCGCCTGGCCGACGCGGGGACGGTCGTCGTACGCGACCTCTTCGAAATCCAGACGTTCGAGACGGTCCACCAGATGGTCTCGACGGTCGAGGGGCGCGTCGATCGCGAACTGCACGTAAAGGACGCACTTTGGCCCCTCTTGCCGTGTGGGTCGATCACGGGCGCTCCAAAGGTGCGCACGATGGAGATCATCGAGGAGCTCGAGTCCGAGCCCCGGGGCGTCTATTGCGGCGCGATCGGGCACGTGACGCCCGACAACGACTTCGCCTTCAACGTGCCCATTCGCACGGTCGTCTCGACTACGGAGGGGCGTGGCGAGCTCGGGATCGGCAGCGGCATCGTCGCCGAATCGGACGCCCGGGCCGAGTTCGACGAGTGCCTGCTCAAGTCGCGCTTCCTCGGCGCCGTCAACTCGGCCTTCCAGATCATCGAGACCATGCGCCTCGAGCCCGGCGCGGCCCTCCCCGCTCGCCTCGACGCGCACCTGGCGCGCATGGGTGCTTCGGCGCTCGCATTCGGTTTCGCGTTCGATCCCGAGCAGGGCCGTCTCGCCGTGGCTCGAGCCCTGGCCGACGACTCGGAGGGCCCGCTCGGGAAAGGCGCGGCGGCTAGGGTGGCGAGAGTGCGCGCGCTGCTCTTTCATGACGGCCGCATCGACGTGACCGTCAGCCCGATCGACACGCTTTCTGGGGCCCCACCCATGCCCGTCGCGTGGAGCGCGGCGCGCATCGACAGCGGATCGATCTTTCGACGGCACAAGACGACCGTGCGCACGCTCTACGACCGCGCCTTCGACGAGGCGCGTGCCGCGGGCGCGTACGACGTCCTCTTCCTCAACGAACGCGGCGAGCTGGCCGAGGCCTCGCGCCATAACGTGTTCATCGAGCGAGGCGGCCGGCTGCTCACTCCGCCGATCGCCTCGGGCGCCCTTCCGGGCGTGGCGCGCGCGGCGCTCCTGGCAGACCCTTCGGCGCGCGCGAGTGAAGCCGTCTTGCGGGTCGACGACGTGATGACCGCGGAGCGTGTCCTGCTCGTCAACGCCCTGCGCGGCGCGGTCGACGTGTTGCCCGCGCCCGCCTGCGAAGCGGGGCGTGCATGAGGCTCCGGCACGGGGTAGATCTACCCCTCACGTCCGATGGCGCATTCGCATGACCACCATGCCCACGGCCACGGGTACGACCACGACCATGGCGCACCCGGCCGAGGTCGCGCCTTCGTCCTGGGCATCGGCCTCAACCTGGCGTTCGTCGCGGTCGAGGCGATCGCCGGCCTCGCGTCGCACTCGATGGCCCTTCTGGCCGACGCCGGGCACAACCTCGGCGACGTGCTGGGGCTCGGCCTCGCCTGGGGGGCCACCGTCTTGGCGGGGGTCAAGCCCTCGACACGGCGCACATTCGGCTTCCGTCGCACCACGATCGTTGCGTCGGTGGCCAATTCGCTCGTGCTCCTGTTCGTCACGGGCGGCCTGACATGGGAGTCGATCCGGCGGCTCCTCGATCCACGGCCCGCCGGGGGCGTGACGATGATCGCGGTCGCGCTCGTCGGCACGGTGATCAACACGGCGTCGGCGTTGCTCTTTCTGGGTGACGGGCGGCGCGATCTCAATCGCCGCTCCGCCTTCCTCCACCTCGCGTCCGACGCCGTCCTCTCGGCCGGGGTGGCGATGACGGGCGCCGTCATCCTGGTGACGCATTGGTACTGGCTCGATCCGCTCGTCAGCATCGTCCTCGCTTTCGCGATCCTGGTGGGCACCTGGTCGCTCATGGCGCGCTCGATGAACCTCATGCTCGACGCGGTCCCAGAAGGGATCGACCCGGCGGCGGTCAAGGCGTTCCTCAGCGCACTGCCGGGCGTGGTCGAAGTGCACGACCTTCACATCTGGGCGATGAGCACGACGGAGACAGCCCTGACGGCGCACGTCGTCATGCCGGCGGCGTCCTCCGGGCCTACGTTCTTGGCCGACGTGTGCCGCGAGCTCCGCGACATGTTCGGGATCGAGCACGCCACCCTGCAAGTGGACCCTGCCCCGGCCGGATGCGTCTCTTGCACGTAACCGGGCGCGGGTGGAGATACACTCGGCGTTTGGCGGCGTCCGTGCCGCGGAGGGAGCGTGAGGGAGCCTCGATTCGTCTTTCTTGCGGGCGTCGGCGACTCCGAGCCGAATCACTGGCAGCGGCGCTGGTACCGGGCGATCCCGGGCGCGCTCTGGGTGGAGCACGACGACTGGGAGTGCATCTCGCGCGACCGGTGGATCCAGGAGCTCGACGCGGCGCTGCCGACGTCGACGACCCGCTCGTTCATCGTCGGTCACAGCCTGGGTTGCCTGCTCGCGGCCGAGTGGCTGCGCGAGCGGCCGGCGGCGGCCGTCGCGGGCGCGTTCCTCGTGGCGCCGCCGGACGTCCGAGGGCCACACTTCCCGCAGACCGTGGTCGGCTTCAGGCCCGTCGACGAGGCCTCGCCGTTGCCCTGCCCGACGCTGGTGGTGGCCAGCACGACCGACCACTATGCGACGATCGAACACGCGCGCACGGCGGCCGCCCAGTGGGGCGCCGAGATGGTCGACGTGGGTGACCGCGGTCACATCAACCTTGCGTCCGGCCTGGGCGACTGGGGCGAGGGGCAGGCACTGATGCGCGGCTTCATGCGCTCGCTGCAGCCTGCGTGTGCGTGCCCGTTCGGCCGCGCCTAGACAAGCACCCCCAACACCATGCGAGGGCGAATGCATCGGGCGCGACGGGCGGCGGGGTTCCTTTCGACGGCGGCGATCGTCCTCGCGGCGGCCGCGCAGGTGGAGACGGGCGCGCAGGCGGATCCTCTGCCCCGCAGCGCCGATCACATCGCGACCCCGGGAGGCAGCGTCGCCGCAGACGACACGGGCGACGCCATCGTGCTGAACCCGGCGAACCTCGCTTGGCTGCCGGCGAGCGAGCTTCGCTGGACGTGGGTGAGGTGCCCCAACGATGCCGAGAAGGTCGGCTGCGGACACTCGCTCGAGGCCTCGGCGCCGTTGCCGTTCGGCTTCGCCACGTCGCTGCGGGCGGATCTCGTGCAGCCGCCGTGGGGCTCGGCCGACAGCGACGGCGTCGGCTTTCCGTACCGGGGCTACGACTTTACGTGGATCACGTGGGGCTTGGCGTTGAAGCTCGGAGACCGCGTGGCCTTCGGCTTCTCGGTCGACCGGTCGTACTCGCAGAACCCTTACGTGGAGGGCCTGTCCGGCGTCACGGCGGGCGCGTCGTGGCGACCGAACACCCATTTCGCGTTCTCCGCCGTCGCGCACGACTTCAACCGCCCGAGCCCGACCCTCGTGCCGGACCTGTCGCACGGCGGCTCCGCACTGCCGGTCCTCGACGGGCGTTACGACCTGGCGATGGCGCTGCGGCCGACGGGCCGGCGCAGCGTCGAGCTGGGGTTCGAGATCGAATACTGGCAAGGCGTCGACGCGTGGATCCCCCGGGGGACGCTGGGCATCGACGTCCCGTACGTGGGCCGCGCGACCGCGAGCGTGCAGGCCGAGCACTTCTGGAACGACACCCAGTCCGCCGTCATGGGAACGGCGGGCCTGGAGGTGCACTTCGACGGCTTGAGCGCGGGTGGCGGAGCGCTCTTCGGCGACGGCCTGGGGCCGACGGCCGCCGAGTACGCGACGGCGACGCTCGCCGCCTACTCGCAGCCTGGCATTCCCGCCCTGTCACGCGCGGTCTGGCTGCGTATCGAGAATACGCCGTCGACGCGCGAGCACGTGGCCCTGCTGCGCAAGCTGTGGCAGATGGCCGATGCGCGCGACATCGACGCCGTGACGCTCGTGCTGCGGGGCGAGCCGGCGGACTCGTACGCGCACGCCGAGGAGCTGGCCGACGCCATCCGTGTGCTCCGTTCGCGCGGCAAGAAGGTGCTCTGCTCGTGGGAGGCCGCAGGCACCAAGGCCATCTACGTCTGCGCGAGCGCCGACCGCATCGTCATCAACCCCGCGGGGGGCGTCCGGTACTCGGGCCTCCGCTCCCAGTACATCTACCTCAAGGGACTGCTCGACAAGATCGGCGTAAAGGCCGATTTCGTCCGCATCGGCCCGCACAAGACGGCGCCCGAGCAGTTCACCAACGAGACGGCCGGCCCCGTCGCCCGCGAGGACCACATCGACGGCCTCCGGCAGGTGGAGGCGGTGTTCGTCCGCAACGAGGCGCTTTACCGTCACATGACCGAGGCGCACTTCCGGGAGGTGACGCTGCGCGGGCCGTTCGTCGCGACCGAGGCGCGCGCGGCGGGCCTCGTCGACGGCTTCGCGTTCGACGACGAGCTCGCGCACGCTACCCAGGATCTCGTCGGGCGGCCCGTGTCGTACGTCAAATACGAAGACGAGACGCATGCGCCGCCCGCCTTCGGCCGGCGGGACAAGGTCGCGATCCTCTACCTCGACGGCGACATCGTCGACGGCCGCTCGCAGCACATCCCGCTCGTCGATGCGCGCCTGGTCGGGTCGTACTCGATGGTCGAGGCGATCGAGCAGCTTCGCGACGACTCGACGGTGCGCGCCGTGGTCCTGCGGATCGAGAGCCCCGGAGGCTCGTCGCTGGCGAGCGACGTGATGTGGCGGGCGCTCGTGCTGCTCGGCAAGAGAAAGCCGCTCATCGTCTCCATGGGGTCGGTCGCGGCGAGCGGCGGATACTACGTGGCGGCCGCGAGCAACGACATCTTCGCCCTCCCGCTCACCGTCACGGGCTCGATCGGCGTCTTCTACGGCAAGGCCGACGTGAGCGGCCTGCTCTCCAAGATCGGCGTCACCATCGATACGTACAAGACGGCGCCGCGCGCCGACGCGGAGTCGTTCTTCCGCGGCTTCACGCCCGACGAGGAGCGCGAGCTCGGCCACAAGGTCGACCAGTTCTACGACACCTTCCTCGATCGCGTGGCCGAGGGCCGCCGGATGAAGAAAGAAGACGTCGACGCGGTCGGCCGCGGTCGGGTCTGGATGGGCCAGCAGGCCATCGAGAAGCACCTCATCGACCATCTCGGCGGCTTGCGCGAGGCGCTGCAGGCGGCCCGCGAGGCCGCCAACCTGCCCGACGACGCGCCGATCGTCGAGGCCCCCTCCGAGCCCCGGTCCCTCTTCGACGCGGCGCTCGCGCTCGCGGCAGGACGCGTGAGGGAGGCCTCGCTCGCGGACCTTCCACCGGCGGTGCGAGGCCTGGCGCAATCGCTCGCGCCGCTCTTGGTCTACGGGAGCGATGTGCCGCTCGCGCGTATGGAGTGGGTCGACGACGTGGAAACCCACTGAAAACGCGGGTGGCTCGGGGCTTTGCCCTGCCGGGTGACCTGCCGCATCCGAAAGACCAGAAAACATGTCCGTCCGCCGGTCGGTCGAACGTCTGTAGGATGAAGGAGTGACCAACCATGAGCGAATTCGTTTTTCTCTATCGCGGCGGAGTCATCTACAAAACCCCGGGTGAGCCCGAGCGCTCGCCCGAGGAGATCCAAGCGCACCTCGGCAAGTGGGGCGCCTGGATGCAGGAGCTCGGAGCGAAGGGGCACATGAAGAGCCCGGGAGCACCGCTCGAGCAGGCCTCGAAGCTCGTGAGCGGCCCGAAGAAGGCGGTGACCGACGGCCCGTTCGCCGAGAAGGATCTCGTGAGCGGCTTTACCCTCATCGAGGCGAAGGACTACGCCCAGGCCGTCGAGCTCGCGATGGGGTGCCCGGTGTTCGTGGCCGGCGGATCGGTCGAGGTCCGGCCCGTCATGAAGATGCACATGTAGTGGAACCCGCTGAGGGTTTCTTCCGGCGCCAGTCAGGGCGGCTCGTGTCCGCCCTGACGCGCATCTTTGGCGTCCACAACGTGGCGCTGGCGGAGGACGTCACCCAAGACGCACTCTGTCGCGCCCTCTCGGTCTGGCGGTTCTCCGGCGTCCCCGACGATCCGGCCGCCTGGCTGATGGCGGTGGCGAAGAACCGCGCTCTCGACATCCTGCGCCACGACAAGACCGCGCGTCGCTTCGCCCCCGAGCTCGGCTTTCTGCTCGATAGCGAGTGGACCCTCGCGCCCACCGTGGTCGACCTCTTCGAACCGCGGGCGGTGACGGACGGCGAGCTTCGAATGATGTTCTCGTGCTGCGCTCCGGGCCTGCCCGAAGAAGCGCAGGTTGCGCTCATCCTCCACATTCTGTGCGGCTTTTCGGTCGCCGAAGTCGCCGGCGCGATTCTGAGCACCGAGGCGGCGACGGAGAAGCGCATCTCGCGCGCCAAGAAATCCCTCGCATCGAGCGGGCGGCTCTTCGACGTTCACGACGCCGCCGAGCTTCAGAAGCGCCTGCCGGTGGTGCAGCGCGCCCTCTATCTTCTGTTCAACGAGGGATACCATGGCGCTTCGCCCGAGAGCGCCGTCCGCGTCACCCTCTGTCGAGAGGCGATCCATCTCGCCCGGATGCTGCTCGACCATCCGCCGTGCGCGGTCCCGAGCACGAGAGCGCTCATCGCGGTGATGTGTCTGCACGCGGCCCGCTTGCCGGCGCGGCTCGACTCCGCCGGCGACCTCATCCCGCTGCGGGAGCAAGACCGCTCGCTCTGGGACGCCGCGCTTGCGGCCGAGGGGTTGGCTTCTCTCGACGCCTCGGCCACCGGCGATACCCTCAGCGAGTATCACCTCGAAGCTGCGATCGCAGCCGTGCACGCGAACGCACGAAGCGCGGGCGAGACGCGATGGAGCGAAGTCGTCGAGCTCTACGACCTGCTCATGGGGTTGCGCCCCTCGCCGGTCGTCGCGCTCGGCCGCGCGATTGCGATCGGGGAGAGAGACGGGCCCGAAGCGGGCCTCGTGGCGGTGCGCGCCATCGAGCAGGGCGGGAGACTCGCGCGGACGCCGTTTTACGAGGCGGCGATGGGGGATCTGGCGTGGCGGGCGGGCCAGGTCGATGCGGCGGAACGGCACCTTTTGACCGCGCTCGAACGAGCGCGCAATCCGATGGAGCGGCGCTTCTTCGAGGGACGCTTGCGCACGCTGCGGGCAGCGGAGCTCAGTTGACCCGCCGCGTCTTGCCCTCCCAGAAGGGCGCGCGAAGCTCTCGCTTGAGGACCTTCATCGCACCGGACAGCGGCAGCGGCTGGGCGCGGATCTCGACGCTCTTGGGCACCTTGTAGCCAGCGATGCTTTCCCTCGCGTGCGCGACGATCTCTGCCTCGGTCGCGCTGCGTCCGGCGTGAAAGACGACGATGGCGTGAACCGCCTCGCCCCATGTCTCATGGGGAACGCCGATGACGGCGACCTGCGCCACGGCGGGGTGCGACCCGATCGCGTTCTCGACCTCGGTGCTGTAAACGTTCTCACCGCCGGTGACGACCATGTCCTTCACGCGATCGACGAGATAGAGGTACCCCTCGTCGTCGAGGTACCCCGCGTCGCCCGTGTGGTACCAGCCGCCGCGGAACGCCTCTTCGGTGGCGGCGGCCTTGTTCCAGTAACGCTGCATGTAGTTTCCGGCGCGCGCGCAGACCTCGCCTGTCTGGCCCGCCGGCAGGAGCTTGCCGTCCTCGTCCTGGATGCTGAGGACGACGCCGGGCACGGCCCTCCCCGCCGAGCGCAGGAGCTTGCCCCCGCGGCGGTGGTCTTCCACCTCGAGCACCGTGAGGATCGCAGACGCCTCGGTCATGCCGTAGCCCTGGGAGAGGTCGAGGTTCGGCCAGAGCGCGATGATCTGCTTGAGGAGCGCCTCCGGCATCGGCGATGCCCCGTACCCGAGCCGTGTGAGCGAAGCGAGGCGCTCGGCCCGAAACTCGGGGTGGGCGAGCATCAGCCCGATCATGGTCGGCACCATCGCCGTGACCGTGACTTGCTCCTTCTCGATGATGAGCGGCACCCTGGCCGGGTCGAAGACGGGCATGAACACCGACGTTCCCCCGAGCGGACTCGCCACGACCCCGAGCATCGAGGCGGCGTGGAACATGGGGACCTGGAACAGGTAGGTAGCCGTGGGGTCGTACGGGATGCGCATCATGTAGTGGTAGAGATTGAGGATCTCGGCGCGGTGATCGCACAGCACGCCCTTGGGCAGGCCGGTCGTCCCGCCCGTGTACATGAGCACGACGGGGTCCGTCTCTTCGGGTTCGTCGGGAATCTTGGGCGTCACCGCCTCGAGCAGGTGCTCGTATTTGTGGTCGTGCGGGAGATCGCCATCGCCTATGAGAACGACGTGCTCGATGCCGACGGCTTGCCGCACCCGCGCGATGAGCGGCGCGAACGCGGCGTCGACGAAGCAGACCTTGGTCCCTGAGTCGTGAAGGATGTACTCGAGCTCCTTCGGGGCGAGGCGCAGGTTCAGCGGATTGACGACGCCCGCGCCCAGAAAGGCTGCGTGGTAAAGCTCGAGGAACTGGTGGCTGTTGAGCGCCATCACCGCGAAGCGGTCGCCCGGGCCGACGCCAAGGTTCTTGAGCGCCGCACAGAGGCGCGCGACCCGATCGAGGTGCGCGGCGTACGTCCCGCGGTATGCGCCGTCGACGAAGCCAACCTTGTCGGCGTAGCGGGCCACGGCTGGCAGCAAGTGCCGGTGATAAATGAGCTCTTTCATGGCACCCTCCCGGGGCCGAGCCGAGAGTGCCCGCTCCACAAGGCGCGGTGCAATCCCAATCGGGCTCGCACGCGCGCCCATGCGTTCAGTCGGCGGCTACTCCTCGCAGAACGAGGATCGTTACCTCGGGGGCGGCGCCGATGCGGATGGGCGGACCTGTCGTCCCGAGCCCGGGATGCACGTAAAGAACGGAGCGCTTCCGCCGGTAGATGCCGACGTTGTACGGGTAGCCGAAGCTCGCGAGGTTCCATCGCGTCAGAAACGGCATGGCGACCTGGCCGCCGTGCGTATGCCCGCTGAGCACGAGCTCCGCCCCGGCGTCGGCGGCGGCCTCGAACCGGTTCGGGTCGTGCGCGAGGAGCACGGCGGTCGCCCCGGCGGGACGATGGCGCATGGCGCTCTCGATGTCGTCGCGGCGGGTCCACGTGTCGTCGATGGCGGCCATCCAGACCTTGGCGCCGCCGCGCTCGACGACGACCCCTTCGTTTCGCAGGACCTTGACGCCGCGCTCGCGGAGGAGGCTAACGAGCGGCTCCCCTTCGCCGAAGTAGTCGTGATTGCCCATCGAGGCGAAGACCCCGCCGCCAGCGCGCAGGGCGCCGATGACGTCCGCGACGTCTCCGTGGAAGTCGGTGCCACTCGTCACCATGTCGCCCGTCACGACGGCGACGTCCGGTGCGCAAGCGTTGGCCAATCGCGCCCACTCGAGCCCCCAGGAGCGAGGCGTCATGGTGCCGATGTGCAGATCGGACAGGTGCGCGATCCGCATGCCGTCCAGTCGAGCGTCGAGCCCGTGGATCTTCACCTCGCGCTCGACCACGCGCACCCAACGACGGCGGACCAACACGCCGTAGGCGCACACGACCAGGCCAGAGAGGTAGCTCGCCATGTACACGCCTACCGGCAAGGCCACCGGCTGGCCTCGCGCCAGATCGACCAGCGGCGAGATGACGGTGGCCAAGGCGGCAGGAATCAGCGTCCAGAGCGCAGCGCACCAGTGGATGAAGTACGGGATGTCGACGAAGCGCACGATCGCCGTGTTACGCCCCCGGCGATCGGGCATCGCGGCCCGGATGCGGCCTGCGAACAGGGCTACGCCCGCAAGCGCCCACGACCAACCGATGAGGTCCGGCAGAGGGAGAGCAAGCCGGCGCGCGAGCTCGGACACACCGAGCGCGACGGGAAGATGGATGGCGGCCGTGATGCCGATGAGCACCCGGAAGAACCGCGACATCCGCGCGCGGCGCGCGGCCATGGGCGCGTCGAGCGCCTGCGGGACCGTCGAGGTCGTCACACGCCCAGCAGCTTGATCAACGTCTCCTTGTTCGTCACCCCGACGTGACGACCGGACTCCTGACCGCTCTTGAACACGAGGACGGTAGGCACCCCGCGGATGCCGAACTTGGTCGTCACGCCAGGCGAGTCGTCGATGTCGAGTTTGCCGACGCGGACCTTGCCCTGAAACTCGTCGGCCAGCTTGTCGACGATCGGCGATAGGACCTTGCAGGGGCCACACCAGGTTGCGCTGAAGTCCAACAAGAACGGCACCGAGGACTTGAGCACCTCGGCGTCGAAGTTCAGGTCGTTGATCTCGAGGACATTGGCGGCGGACATGGTCTGTGAACTCCCGTGTTTGGCTTTCTTATAATGCTCCGATGCTCGGCTGTCATCCCACAGCGCGCGAGCCCCCGCCTGAAAAGTTGGCCCCGCGCCGACGGTAGACGCATCGTCTTGTCCAAGACAGGCGCGCTCTTGCCATCACTTGGGCATCGCGCGTCAGGCCACGGAGCAACCCCATGAAGGATGAGTCTCCCCCCGCCGAAGCTCTCGAGCTCCGGAGCAAGTACAAGGGCCCCGAACGGCGTCGTCACCGTGTGTACCTGACCCGCAACACCGAGTACCATTTCAGGGACGGGTTCTGCGTCGCGGTGCGCGACCGGCGCACGGGCGAGTTTCTGCCTGGACACCTGGCCCTGCACCGCCGGGTCCAGGGGGCGCTGAAGTTCTTCGACAACGGGGGAATCGCACCGAACACGGGCGACCCCAGGCCCGGGGAGTCGCTCTATTTCGCGAGCGACGGGCGAGACCTCGTCACCAGCCCGCTCGAGGGGGTGGAACGCCCGGACCCGGAGGTCGTCAACGGCTATCCCGGCCGGCGCAAGGTCTGAAAGGCCCTGAACTTTCGCGCGGGGCCACGTTCGCTCGCGTTCGCGCGCCGCGTCCGTTCATCGTACCTTCGGGGCGTACATGCTGGTCGTGCCGCTCCGCGCTGAGCTTCGCCATCGTCCGCTCGAGACGCCGCGCCTCTCGCTCTTGCCCGTCGAGCCGAACGACGCCACCGATCTCTGGAACGCCGTGGAGACGTCGCGCGCGCACCTCGAGAGGTGGCTGCCCTGGGTCCCGTTCAATACGGATCTCGACGCGAGCTGGCGCTACTGCGAGGCCAGCGCGAACGACTGGGACCATGCGCGTGCCCTGCGCTTCTCGATCCGCGAGCGATCGTCGCGGCGCCTGCTGGGCGTCGTGGGGCTCGAGTCGCTGGCGCACCTGCACAAGAGCGCCGAGCTCGGATACTGGCTGCGCGCGGACGTCGCGCGGCGGGGGTTCATGACGGAGGCCGCGCGCGCCACGGTGCTCTGGGCGTTCCAGCGGCTGACGGCCCACCGGATCCGCGTCGCGGCGGCCACCGACAACGTCGCGTCGCTCGGCGTCATCCGCAAGCTCGGCTTCCGCTTCGAGGGGACGGCGCGCGAGGCCGAGCGATGCCAGGGCCGGTGGCTCGACCACGCCCTCTTCGCGCTCCTCTCCACCGACGCCCTGACTCCGTAGGCCTGTCCCTTGCCTGGAGGCACGCGCACGCAAAGCGATAGGCGCCGCATCACAGTGATGGACGTTGGGGCCCCACCACCGTAGGGAGCCGCCATCGAGCTCAAAGAGCCGATGGTGCGACATCTCGAAGCAGCCTGTCCGGAGTGAGTCGGAGGTGCCTTCGGCACCCTAGGGCAAGCGCGCCGGCTTCACGGCCCTCTCACTGGGGCGTGATGCCGTTGCCGGGCGGGGTCTCCGTGTCGGGGATGACGCAGGCCGAGAGATCGAACAGCATGAACTC
>PLIR01000049.1 GCA_003139415.1 Myxococcales bacterium
CCGTCGCTTTCTGGATGCCCTGCGGGAGCTCGAAGAGACGATCGACGCGCTCGTGCAAGCGCGTCGCGCCCAGGCGGATGGGGCGACGAACGACCTCCTCTCGATACTTGCGCGGCAGTCGGGCGATGACGCGATGAGCGACGTGGAGGTGCGCGAAGAGCTCTTGAACCTCGTCGTCGCCGGCTTCGAGGCCACCGCATCTTCGATGGCCTGGACGCTCGATCTACTGGCGCGCGATCCGGCCCGCTCGCAGGCCGTTCGTGACGAAGTGCACGCCGTGCTCGGTGGGCGATCGCCCACGGTCGATGACATGCCAAAGCTCCCCCGAGCGGAGCGCGCCCTGCGGGAGGCGATGCGCCTTTATCCCGCCGGGCACTTGATCCTCCGCCAGACGGCGCGTCCGGTCGACCTCGGGGGCTACGCACTCGGCGGGGGCGCGCCCGTCTTCGTGAACGGCTACGCCATTCACCGCCGCCAGGACGTGTGGCCGGACGCCGAGTCGTTCGTCCCCGAGCGCTTCGCCCCCGACGCCGCCGCGAGCGCGGCCCCGCGCCGCTCTTACTTCCCGTTCGGCGAGGGTCCGCGCACCTGCATCGGAAACCATCTTGCGGCCCTCGAGGGTCACGTCGTCGTCGCGACGATCCTCCAGCGCGTCGCCCTCACCCCGCTCGACACGCGCCCGCCCGAGACGCGAACCGGCTTCGCGATCAAGGCGAAGGCGCCGCTCATGGCGCGGGTGAAGCGCTGGTAAAGCGACGCTGGAGATCCCGTCGAACGCCGCGGTCGTCGCCCGCGCTGCGGCGCTCAGTCTTCTTCCGCCGACAGGATTCCGAAGTCGACGAGCTTTCGCACCACGCCTGGCTCGACGTCAAGGCCGTGGACCTCCGAGATCCCGGCGAGTGCCGCGGCCGTCGGACGGCCGTCGAAGCAGTGCAGGACATCGACGAGCTCCTTCGGCACCCGGAGCGCGTCCATGGGGCTGTAGCCCACGACTTGCACGGACTCGGGTGAGGCATACACGACGTTGAGCCGACGACGACGGACGCGCGCCGGAACCTCGTCCCCGACGAGCTTCTTGTACGCATCGAGGAGGAGCGCGACCAAGACCTCGAGCCGGGCTCCGCCGAGCGCGAGGACCTCCGGCCAATCCAAGGCGTTGGCGATCTCGGCGCACGACGAGAAGAACTCGCGCTCGCGCCCTTCCCACGCTCCCCAGGCGGCGCGGTACGCGGCCGGCACGAACTCCCCGTCGAGGTCGGGCGCGCCGAGGTTGCCCGGGCGGGCCGACGCGTTCGCGACGGCCTGCGTCGGATGCAGCGCCGCGAGGGAGCGCACGTCGAGCCCGAGCTCCATCAGGCAGTGAAGCCGCACGGCCCCTTCGCAAGCGCCGAGCGTATCGTGGAGCCTCTGCCAGAAGGCTCTCCCCGTCTCGCCGCGCCCGTATTTGCAAAACCATGTGGCGCACGTGGACTCTCGATGGCGCCAGACGCCGCAGCGACCCCCGTCGACGACATAGTGCGGGCAACGCATGGATACCGCGCGACCGAACGAGGCCGGGCTCGATCGGTACATCAGCGAGTAGACCGGCGTGCGATGAAGACCGAGCGGAGACACCCCGACCTTCTTGTCGATCCGAGCCTCGACCGTCGCACGACCCGCGGCGGCCTCCAGATCATCGTCCGTCAGGACGCGACCGACGAGAAAGTTGGCGAGCTCCGGCAAGTACGTGCAGCACTTGGTCGAAGCGGAGAAGAACTCGGAACGGTCCACGGGAGCATCGCCCGATGGCAGCATTGCGCATCGGTCGCACGTCGCCGCGCGCTCGGCGGGAATCGGACCCTTGAGCAGCGGTTCCATCCACCGCGCAAAGAGCGGAGGTAGGACTTCCCCTGGGGAAGTCGTCTTCACGGTGCCCCTACGAGGAGCTCTTGATGAAGGTCTGGTCGACCTTGATGTACGCGTCGAACGCCCCGCCTGCCACGTGCTCGAGCTGATCTTCCGAAAGCTCTCCGGACCGAGCCTTCGGCGCACCTTTCGTCGGCGGCGGGACCTTCTTCGCGGGCTTCTTCTTGCTGGTCGGCATGGCGTCCTCCGTGGTCCGCGCAGCATGGGCCCGCATCCGACCCCAGCGCAAGTGACCTTTGATCGAACTTTGACGGACCCACGCCCCCTTCTCAGGGCTCGTGAGAGTGGCTCACGGCGTCGGGCGAAGCCGTGGTGGCCTGGGGAGCGCCGAGCGGCATCGAGGCGACCCGCGTTTCGCTCCGCGCCGCCCGGTAGGGCAAGTAGTGGAGCTCGTAGAACTTGTCGCGGAAGTCTTGCCACGACGTGATGCCGCCCAGCAGGCGAAAGAGGCGCAGGAACTCGAACGACACGTCGGGTTGCCACCAGAGGAAGCCGGCGCGCACGCTCTGCGGGTAGAGGTGGTGGTTATTGTGCCATTCGCCCGCCACGAAGCCCGGCCAGATGGCGTTCACCGCGAGGCTGTTGCAATCGAAGTCGACGCCTTCGCGCCGTCGATCTTTGCCGCCGGCGTGCAGATCGTAGTTGTGCGCGCGGATGCCGACGCCCCACACCATCGCCCAGCCGAACAGGGCCGTCGCGAGCGCGTGCCCGCCGATGGCGTAGAACGCCGCGTACCAGAAGACCCAGTTGAAGAGGTAGTGCAGCGAGTGGCGGACGGGGTCCGCGATCGAGCCCCACCGCAGGTACTGCTCGTACGTGTTGATGCCCATCCCGGTGTGCCGCACGAGGGCGCACACGCGGTCGTAGTCCGCGCGCGACATGTCGCGCCGGATTGGCTGGTGCAGCTCGCCCGCCAGAAAGCAGTACAGCCAGCCCGCCCGAGCGTTGTACGGGTCGCCCGGCGTGTCCGAGAAGGCGTGGTGGACGTGGTGCGACACCACGTAGATCTCTTCTGGGACGATCTTGAGGGTGAGGTTGCGGAGGATGAAGAGATAGAACCCGTTTCGCACCCGGAACGCGCGGTGCGTCGCGTAGCGGTGCAGGTAGACGGTTCCGTGCGTGCCGATCCCCACCATGCTGTAGAGAAAACCCGCAAGCATCAGGGGCCAGCTGAAGTGCCGCGTGAGAAAGACCACCGCGAACGGCGCCAGTGACAGCGTCCAGAACCAGCCCGATACCGGCAGCCACGCCTTGCGCGACGCGAAGAGGTTCATGCGCGAGCCCCACACGCGGAGGATCTCGCCCATCGTGGGCGCGTAAAGGGCCCCGTCGCGCTCCCAGCCATAGCCAGGCTCCTCGAGAACGCGCCTGAGAAAGNNGACATTGCCACGGGTCGACGACGCGGCGCCAGCAGCATCGTGCGGCCCGGCTGCTACGGCGCAAAACAGCGAGTTTCTCGACGTTCTGACGAGTGCTACCGTCGGCCCATGCCGCGGCGCCCAGCCGGAGCGTTCCGCGAGCGGACGACCGACGAACTCGTCATCGACGACGAGCGGTCGTTCCGGCACGTGGCACTGTTCTGGGATCTGAAGGCGATCCTCGTTCGTGATCGCTACGTCTTTCGCGTCCTACCCGAGAAGTACGCCGGGCGCTGGGATCGCGCCCTCTTGCTCAACCTGACGTATTGGGACGGGAGAGGCGGCGACGTGCTCGAGAGCGAGCGAGCCCCCGCAGACGTCATCGCGCATGCCGCCTGGCACCATCTCGCGGCGCAGGCCCTCGCGATCCCGCCCGGTTCGCGTCTGTCGGCGGAAGCCATGGTGCTCGGCGAATCGATCGCGTCTGGCTTCGACGTGTACCTCGTGGGGCGCCTGCTCGGGCACGCGCCGAGGTCGGCCTTTCTCACGACGCAGGTCGCCGCGATGGCGGAGACGGCGCGGGGCGCGGGGCTGACCGAGCGCGAGTTCGAGCGCCTGCTCCAGGGCATCGCGGGCGACCCCGAAGCCGCCTTTGCCGACCTTCGCCAACTTCTGTACGACGCCACCCTCGCGCTGCTGCCCTGCTGCGGGGCCGGCGACGCGCTCGCGGCCCTCGCGCGCTTCGACGGCCACCGCCTCGCGGCCCTTCTGCATCATTACGAGCTCTCGAACTGGGCTCTCTACGTACGAGCGTACGCGCGCGCCCCGCGCGTTCCCGACCGCCGTGCGCGGGCGCTCGCGGCCATGCTCGACGAGGAGCGCGACCCGCTGGCGTGGCTCACCTCGGCGTGGGTCTCAAGCCGTCTTCAGTAGGGCTTGTCGCCCTTTTCCATCACGAAGCCCGATGGCGGGGCATAGGTACCGTTGACCGTCGTCCCGCCGTTCGTCTGGATGGTTGTGGGTGCGATCCCGATCGGGGCCGCCGCAAATAGGGTCGCAACCGGTGACCAGCGCGGGTAAGAACCTCCAGGATGAGCACCGAGCGCATCTCCCCTACGGCCTATTACACCGGTCACGTCTGGTGCCGGAACGGGCTGTCCCATCCGTCGCTCGACACGCGCGAGGGCGATCTCTTCTTCCTCGCGCTGCGCCCGCTCATGCGCGCGGGACGGGCACTCACCGGCGGCGTCGCGCTCGAGGAGATGCTCGTGCAGCGGCACCTCATCATCGACCACCTCCTCTCGACCGCCATCGAGTCGGGCCGCGTCGGGCAGGTGCTCGAGATCGCCGCGGGATTGTCGGGGCGCGGGCTGCGATTCGCGCGAAAGTACGGCGATCGAGGCCTCGTCTATGTCGAGGGCGATCTGCCGGGGATGGCCGCGCAAAAGCGATCGCGCCTGGCCCGGGCGGGGCTCGACCAGCCGAACCATCACGTGGTTGCCCTCGACATTCTCAAGGACGATGGCCCCGGGTCGGTGGGCGGAGCGACGGCCGGCCTCTTCGACCACAAGAAGGGCATCGCGGTCATCACCGAGGGGCTCCTCAGCTACTTCGACACGCCGACCACGGAGGGTCTGTGGCGGCGTCTCGCGGCGTTCGTGGCGCCGTTCCAGGACGACGTCTATCTCTCCGATCTCCACCTCGGCGCGCGCGCGAATGTCCCGGCCGTGGCGGTGTTCCTACGCATGCTCGGGGTCTTCGCCCGTGGGCGAATCCACATGCACTTTGCGCAAGCGCGGGACGTCGCGCCCGCGCTCGCGAGGCAGGGCTTCGCGCACGTCACGGTCCACCGGCCCGTCGACTGGCAAGCCAGGCTCTCGCTGCCGGGCACAGGCGGGCTGGAGGTCGTGCAGGTGCTGGAGGCCACGACACGCCTCGACGAACGCTCGAAGTAGCACCCTACCCGCCGACGCCTGGCAGAAACCAGGTGTCTGCTAAAATACAGGCCACGTCATGCAAGCTTTAACCCCGGAAGCCCAACAGGCCGTCGCAAACCTTGCGCAGCGCTACGGGGTCAGCGAAGACGCCGTGCGCACGATGCTCTTCGCCGTTTCGGCCGGCGGCGGCACGATGGCGCAGTTTTATCACGTGGAGCTCGGAGGCGGCGGGCAGTGGATGCGCGGCGGCATGACGATGGTCGGCGACATGTTCAACTCCGGGCTCAAGTCGCGCGTC
This sequence comes from Myxococcales bacterium, assembly GCA_003139415.1. GTDB lineage: Bacteria > Myxococcota_A > Polyangia > Polyangiales > Polyangiaceae > Palsa-1150. The sequence goes on from PLIR01000049.1 coordinate 5,499, forward strand.
GACAGCCTTTGCAGCGAGCTCTCCACGTTGCTCGCGACGCAAAACGTCTTCGCTCCCCTGCCCCCGTCTTCTTCAAGCTACGGCGGCTACACGTCCGGTCCATGGTGGCCGTCGTCCCTCGGTAGCCCGAGCTCGAGCGGCGGCCAGAACGACTCCCAATACGCGTACTTTCCGGGGCCGCGGCGCCTCGCGGTGAAGCAGTCCGGGCGGCTCGCCGTCTACGACACGCTCGATCACCAGATCGGCGGCGTGCAGCAGCAACAGGGCGGATCTTCGGGGTCGTTCTCGTTCACGAGCCAGTACGGCACGTTCTCGGTCGATTCGTTGCCGTTCGCGCCGGAGTCTCCGGGCTACGCGCCTCCGCCTCCCGCCTACGTGCAGCCGGCACAACCACCGGCGCCCGAGTACGTCCAGGCGCCTCCGTACCAGGCCCCCGACACCACCCAGACGGCCGCCTATTCGGCGCCCTCGAATTCCCGGCCTCGCTCCATGCGCACGCCGGAAGAGATCCTCTCGGCCATCGAGGGTCTCGGCGATTTGCACCGCCGGGGGCTGCTCTCGGACGCGGAGTTCCAGACCAAGAAGGCGGAGCTACTCGCGCAGCTGTAGAGCAACCTCCACTCAACGCACGGCGCGGCTCGAGAAGCGGAGCGCCTCGGTGCCGTCGAGTCGACGCGAGAAGTCGAGTGGATCGGCCGTCGAGACTTCGCCCGGGTCTACCTGGTACGCCCAGACCTGGAAACGCTCGAGGCTCACGGCCCCGTAGATCGTCGAGAACGCGCAATTGCCGGCGTCGAGGCCCGAGGCGATCTTGATGCGACCGATGCGCGGCTGGTTGTACCTGGCGTCGAACGTTTGCCAGCGGCCGGCCAGGTACACCTCGAAGTACGCGTGAAAGTCGAACGGGATGCCCGGGTCGAACACGCCGATGTCGGCGACGTGCCCGGTCACGTAGCGCGCAGGGATGTTGAACGTCCGGCAGAGGCCGAGCCCCACGTGCGCGAAGTCGCGGCACACGCCATACCCCCGCTGCACCACGTCCCAGGCGGAGATCGTCGGATCGCCCGAGCCCGTGCGGTACTCGATGTTGCGGTGCGTCCAGTCGCAGATGGCCTGCACCCGCTCGAGGCCCTGCGGCACGCTGCCGAACTTGCCCCACGCAAAGTCGCGCATCTTGTCCGAGTCGGCATACCGGCTCGGGAGCGTGTAGCGGAGCACCTCGGGCGGCAGATCGTGCGGTGCGACGATCCCGTCCAACCTCATCGCGTCTTCGCGGGTGGACGGGACGCGCACGATCGCGTCGTGGCGCAAGAAGTTGCGGCCGCGCTTGAGCGTCATCCGGTAGACGATGTTGCCGTGTTCGTCTTCGAACTCGCGCGGGAGGAGCGCCGGCTCGAAGTGAATCCGCTCCTCACGGATGATTTGCGTCTGCGCGTGACGTGGCTTGAAGAGCACCAGGATGGCCGCCTCGGCGGCAGCCTGATACACGAGCTCGCACCCTACGCGGACGGAGAGGTCGAGGGGGTACGGGGCGGCGGGCGTGAAACTGTTCGGTTGCATGGGGCTCCTCGCGCCGCGGGGCTGACGATAGACACATCGCATGAGCGGCCGCAACGAGGGGACGGTTGCCCCGGCCGACTCGACCCTCTAGAAAAAGAGACCTCATGTCCATGACGCTCCACTTTCATCCCCTCTCATCGTTTTGCTGGAAGGCGCTCATCGGGCTCTATGAGCTGCAGATCCCGTTCGAGAAGCACCTCGTCGACCTGTCGAGCGACACCGCGCACGCCGACTTCGCGCGCCTGTGGCCGATCGCCAAGTTCCCGGTCTTGCGCGACGACGCACGGGACCGCACCATCCCCGAGTCGACGATCATCCTCGAGTACATCGACGGCATGAGCCGCGGCGGCGCGCGTTTGATCCCGCCCGATCCGGTGCGCGCCCTCGAGTGTCGGCTGCGCGATCGCACATTCGACCTGTACATCCATCTCCCGATGCAGAAGATCGTGGGCGACAAGCTGCGCCACGAGGACAAGCGCGATCCCTTGGGTGTCGAACAGGCGCGGGCCCAGATGGAAACGGCGTACGCGCTCGCCGACGAACAGCTCCGGGCAGGACCTTGGGCGATGGGCGCCGACTTCACGCTCGCCGATTGCGCAGCGTTCCCGGCCCTGTTCTATGGGGACAAGGTCGCCCCGTTCGGGGGCCGCCGGAAGAACCTCGAGGCGTATCTCGAGCGGTTGAAGGGACGTGCCTCGGTCGCGCGCGTGCTCGACGAGGCGCAGCCGTATCTCGAGATGTTTCCCGGGTGAGAGACGGGCGCGGCTCGAGTCTTGGACGGCTCCGGCTCAGGGCCAGTAACGCGCAGTGTAAAACCCGAAGGTCGGGTCGTTGCCGACGACGACGATGCGGCCGTCAGGCGGCGGATACACGGCAATCGCTTTGTACGACACGCCGGTGTTCGTGAGGCTCTGGAACACCGCGCCGCCGTTCCACGACGGGTCGAGGGCGCACCCGCCGTTGGTGCGTGCGATCCAGGGGAGGTTCCCCATCTCGTCCGAACCGTATCCGATGCCCCACAATCGACCGTCGGCCTGGGTCGCGATTCCGAGAAACCCCAGGTCGAACTGGACGTTCAGGGGAAGGGCGCACCAACCCGCATCGCCCAGGTCGGCGTGCCCCGCCGCGTTGACATGGGCGAGCACGGGCGTCTCCCCCGACGCCGTCCCCGCGCCGGCGACGTAGATCCCACCCTCGACGTCCATCGCCGCGGTCGCGGCATAAAGTTGGGCGCTGGCCACCCCGAGCACCCCGCCGGCGCCGCCGAACGCGGGGTCGGTCGCGAGGCTGCCCGAGGTGTCGACCCGCAGTGCATAGAAGGTATTCGCCCCGAGCTGGCCCCCTGCGACGACGTTGCCCGTCGGATCGCCCCCCACGCCGTACACGGTCGTCGTGTTGCCGAGGCCAACCTGATTGGTCGTTCCGTTCGCCGCGAGTCGATAGAGCACAGTGGGCTTGCCCGCGGTGCCCGTGGTGTCCTGGTTCGCGGCGACATACGTGTCGCCGTTCGACGCCGGCGCGACGGCTCGCACGGAGGTGCCGTTGGACGTCGCGCTGCTCAGGGTGATCTGCCAGGAGCCGGTGCTCATGAACGCCAGGTGCAGCGAGCCGTCCGGGTTGAGCACGTAGAGCGTCGCCTGCCCGACCGTGCTGGAGGACATGTCGTCGCCGGCCACGTAGATGTTCGTCCCATCGGTCGCAAGAGCATGGACGCAGCCGGTCGACGGCAGGTTGCCGGTCGCAGTCGTGCCGAACGTGGTGTCGATCACGCCGGCGTTCGACAGCTTGGCCAGGGTCCACCCCGAATCGGCCGAGCCGGTGCGGCACCCGCCGACCACGATCGACCCGTCGCCGAGCAGCACCACGGCGTTGGCGGTCGAGGGGGTGCTCCCGGACGCCGGCGTGAAGGCTTGAACGCCGCCGCTGTTGAACGTCACGTCGAGCGTCGTGCCAGGATCGGCGACGACGAGCGCAAGGGTCGCCGTGGCGACGCCCGCGCTCACCGTGACAGTGGCCGCGCCGAGGGCCGCCGACGACGAAGAGGTCAGGGTCAGGGTGCCTTTCGTGGCGCCCGGCAGGAAGCTGAGGCTGGATGCCTGAACGCCGGACGGCAACCCGGTGACCATCGTAGTGAGGTCCATGGCGACCACGGGTCCCAGCGTGACCGAGACGTCGATGCTGGTTCCGCGAATCAGGTGGACCCCGTTTGGCATCAAGCCGAGCGAGTACGTCGCCGCGTCGAGGTCGTCGGCATCCGGTGCGCTCGCGTCCCCGCCGTCGGCGCTGGTCGTCGCGTCCAGGGAGGCCTCGATCACCCCGGAGTCGGGCGCGACGGTCGCGGTGGCACAGTAGTGACCGCCGCTGCCGTCGGTGGCGCAGACCCGCCCCGTGATGCCAAAGACATTGCAGTCGCTGGCGGCGGTGCAGAGGTTTTGGCAGCGGTAATCCGACGCGCATGCCAGCGGCGCGGGACAGTCGCTCTGCGTGTTGCAAGGCGTGTTGAGCTCGGACGGGTACTCGCACACGGCGGCAGTGCCGTCGTCGACGCACGCACCGCCGTCACCGCAGTCGGCGGCCGTCGAGCACATGGCCCGACACGCGCCGAGAGCGCAGACGAGCCCCGTGGCGCAGTCGCTGTTCTGATGGCACGCCGCGAGGACGCCCAACCCCTGGCCAGTCGTGCTGCACGCAAGGGCGACGCAGAAGGGGAGCCCAATCGCCACAACGCACGCTCCGGCGATCGATCGGCTCCTGCGATGCCGCGATCGCGGGGTCGCGTGGTGGCTCATTGGACTGCGAAATCTACACGGGGTCCAGCGACCGCGTCCATAGGTCAAGCGCGCCCGCGCGTTGGTCTCATGGCTCCCCTGGCCATCGCTTCGGGCGATTTGCGAATCGGAGTCCTTCTTCTCGCGACTCGCGGGACAGCGAAAGCCCCAAGGCATCGCCTTGGACCGGTGGCATGACGCGTGCTGATGCTGCCGTGGAGTGATTGACTTGCAGGACGTCGTCCCGGCCCCGTCTGCCGATTCGCCGGACGAGGCGGCGGCCCGATGTCCGACCTCGCGGCCGATGAAGGCAGTCGCCCCGCCTCCGGACGTCGAACGCGAGACGCCGGTCCTCCCCATGCGCCCCTATGTCGCCTCGGGCTCGAGCGCCACGCTGACCCTGCTCACGGGCATGAATGCGGGCCATCTCGTGTCGGTCGACGCGTCGAGCATCACGATCGGGCGGGGCACCGATGGGGACTTCGTCGTAGACGATCCGGGCGTCAGCCGGCACCACGCCCGCGTCGGCAGGGGGCCTGACGGCAGCTTCTACCTCGAGGATCTCCGCTCCACGAACGGCACGTTCGTCGGCACCGGTCGCGTCGGAGTGTCTCTTCTCCGCGGGGGAGAGATCGTGCAGCTCGGCCCCACGCTCCAGATGCGCTTTGCCATCGTGGGGCCAGGCGAGGAGTCGCTTCATCGCCGGCTCTACGATTCGGCCACGCACGACCCCCTCACTCACACCTACAGCCGCGCGTACTTCTTCGACCGACTCGTCGTCGAGATCGCCCAGGCGCGACTCTCCGGCAGCGAGCTGGCCCTTCTCATCGCCGACGTCGATTCCCTGAAACGGGTGAACGACACGTTCGGCCACCTGGCCGGCGACCGTGCGCTCACCGTCATCGGCGCCCGGATCAAGCGCACCGTTCGCGCCGAGGACGTGCTTGCTCGCTATGGCGGCGACGAGTTCGTCATTGTCGCGCCGAGAACCGGCCTCGCCGACGCCCTGCTTCTCGGCGAACGGATCCGGCGCGCCATCGAGAGTCTGCGCATGGGCGCGGGGGACCAGAGTACTTTCGTCACGTTGAGCCTCGGCGTCGCCTCGTTGAGTGAGGTGACACCGAAGGACGAGACCGGCGTCGGGCTCATTGCGCTGGCCGATGGGCGCCTCTATCGCGCAAAAGAAGCCGGTCGCAACCGCGTCTGCACGACGAGTCCGTAGAGCATCATCGCGCCGATTCGAAGTCGCCGAACCGGACGGTGACCGTCGCCGCCGTGCCCGCGAGGGTCCGGCTCGACGTCAGGGCGTTTGCAAGCGCAAGAAGCTCGTGTCGGAGCTGCAGCGACGCGCCGTTTGCAGTGCTGAGCAGGAGCCGGCCGAAGGCGACGCCAGCCACGGCGCGCAGGAGCTCGTGGGCCACCCTGGCACGGCGGGCGACCGACGCGCGGTCGGTTTCGGCGTTGCAGGCGAGCACCGCGATCCGGGGGTGCTGGCCGCGACGCCGGAGCAACTCGAGCTTCTGCAGCGTCCTGTGAAGCAGGGCTTCGCTGTCATCGTGGACGGCCACGACGTTCTCGGAGTCGCCCACGCGACCGGGCCACGCGCCACCCTGCTCCATCACGATGAGCGAGACATTGCCCATGACAATCTCCCTCGACGACACCCCTGGCCCTCGTTTCGCGAGCTTGGACGGCATCGGCGTGAGACTGAAAGCAAGCGGAGCGCCAGCGCTGGGCGCGGGCCGTCGTCCGAGCCAGTGCCGCGGAGTTCTGAGCGATTTCGAACACGAAACACGCCCGCAATCCGGAATGACAGGACAGTGCGAATGAGTAATTCGCAATTTGCGATCGTTCTTCGCGCAAGACGGAAGAGCCGGAAACGCGCCCTCGCAGGGGAAGCGAAGCGAGCGTAGAGTGGCTTGGCGTGCTCCACGACTTTCTCTCCGCAAACCGGGCCGCCATCGTCGACCGAACGAGGGCGAAGATCCGCGCCAGAGAGACTCCCTCGTCCGGCGAAGGAGAGCTCAAAGCTGGCATTGCGCTCTTCTTCGACCAGCTCGTCGACACGCTCCGTGTCTTGCAACCGTCTAGCCCGGCGATGGTCGTGAGCGCCGCCGATCGTGGTCGAGCTCTCTTGAACCGCGGCTTCACGGTGACCCAGGTCGTTCACGACTATGGAGACCTCTGCGACGCAGTCACCGAGCTGGCAAGGGACGCGAACGTCGCCATCTCGGCGGCCGAGTTCCACGTGTTCAACCGATGCTTCCACGACGCCATTGGCCAGGCGGTCAACGAGTACACTCGCGCCGGCCCGCGGTCGATCGCCGACGATGGGGCCGCGCGCTTGGAGGACCTCTCGCACGAGCTTCGCAACGCTCTCGGCGCGGCCGCGCTTTCCTTCGAGGTCATCAAGACTGGCAGCGTGGGGCTCCGCGGCAGCACCGCCGCCTTGCACGACCGGAGCTTGAGGCGTGCGATCGCCCTCGTGGACTCCTCGGTAGCCCGTGTGCGCCTCGATTCCGGAGTCCGCACACCGGAGCCCGTTTCCGTGCACCAGTTCATCGAAGAGGTCGAGATCGGCGCCTTCATCGAGGCGAGTTCTCGAGGGCTGACGCTTGCCGTCACGCCGGTGGAGCGGGGGGTGGAGGTCAAGGTCGACCGTCCGCTCCTGGCGGCCGCCCTGGGCAACCTGCTGCAGAATGCGTTCAAGTTCACCCGTCCGCACAGTCAGGTGTCGCTCAAGACCTCCTCGACGCGGGATCGCGTTCTCATCGAAGTCGAGGACGAATGCGGTGGCCTTCCTGACGGAGACTCCGCGGACCTCTTTCGCCGGTTCGCGCAGAGAGGTCGCGACCGAACGGGCATGGGCCTAGGGCTCTCGATCTGTCGCAAGAGCGTCGAAGGCGATGGTGGCCAAGTCCGCGTGCGAGACAGGCCCGGCATCGGCTGCGTGTTCGTCATCGATCTTCCGCGCCACCAACCAGCCCCCTGACGGTGTGCATGCGTCGCGCGCGGAGCCTTACGTGGAGTCGACCCCGCCGAACCGGACGGTGACCGTAGCCGCAGTACCCGCGAACGTCTGGCCCAGGGCATCGGCAAGTGCCAGGACCTCGCGGCGCAGTCGCACGGAGGCGTTGTTTGCGGTGCTGAGAAAGAGACGACCGAAGCCGCCGGCAGCCACGGCACGCAGCAGCTCATTGGCCACCTTGGCTCGGCGGGCGAGCGACGCGTGGTCCGTTTCTGTGTTGCAGGCCAGCACCGCGACCCGCAAGTGCTGACCGCGACGCCGGAGCGATTCGACCTTCTGCAGTGTCCTCTGGAGAAGGACTTCCTTGTCTTCGTGGACGGCGATGACCTTTTCGGACTCGGCGACGCGACCCGGCCACGAGCCGCCACGCTCCATCACGATGAGCGCCACATTGGCCATGACAATCTCCCTCGTTGCGTCAGGCGCCGGCCGCCGTGATGAGGACCTTCAGGGCGCGTTCGCGCGCGGCGTTTCCGAACGTGTCGTAGGCCTTGGCCATGTCGTCGATCGCGAAGCGGTGCGTGATGAGCTGCTCCGGGCGAAGGCTCTTGGACAGGACCGTCTTGAGCAGCATCGCGGTCGTCGCCGTGTCGACGAGCCGCGTCGTCAGCGTGATGTTCTGCGACCAGAGCCGCTCGAGGTGCAGTTCGACGCTTTTGCCGTGGACGCCGATGTTCGCAATGTGACCGCCGGCCGTGACGATGGCCTGACAGATGTCGAAGGTATCCCGGACACCGACGGCCTCGATCGCGACGTCGACGCCGCGGTTTTGTGTCATCTCCATGATCCTGGAAGCGGCCTTGCCGTCGCTGCTGTTCACCAGCTTCGTCGCGCCAAACTTGCGCGACACTTCGAGCCGATTGTCGTCGAGATCGACGAGAATGATCTCGGAGGGCGAGTAGAACTTGGCCGTCATGAGCGCGGCGAGGCCGATCGGTCCGGCGCCGACGATCGCGACGACGTCGCCGGGCTTCACCGTGCCGTTGAGAACGCCGCACTCGAACCCGGTCGGAAGGATGTCGCTCAGCATCACGAGAGCCTCTTCGTCGGCGCCCTTCGGCACGGCATACAGGCTGTTGTCCGCGTGCGGAATGCGAACGTACTCGGCCTGGGTTCCGTCGATCCGGTAGCCGAGAATCCAGCCGCCGTCGGTGCAGTGCGAGTACATGGCCTTCTTGCAGTTGACGCATTTGCCGCAGGCGGTGACGCAGGAGACGATCACGCGGTCCCCTTTTTTGAAATTCGTCACGGCCTTTCCCGTCTCTTCCACTACTCCAACCCCCTCATGCCCGAGGATGCGCCCGGTGGTGACCTCGGGAAGATCACCCTTCAGGATGTGAAGATCCGTCCCGCAGATCGTGGTTCGCAGGATCTTGACGACGGCGTCCGTCGACTCCTTCGGCACGGGCTTCGGGTGCTCTTCCCACGCTCGTTTGCCGGGCCCGTGATAGACGAGTGCTTTCATTCAGTCCTCCTAAATCGAGAGTTGGACCGCAAGGACGCCAACGGCTAAGGCCGCATCGGGAATGCCGAGAGCGGCAGACCCGACAGTGCGAAGTACGAATCGTAGAGAATCTCCGCGATATACTTCGGGTTGTGGACACCGAACGCCCCGCCGCGCGCGACAAGGATGTAGTTGTACAGGGCGCCGGCCTGGTCCTGCGTGAGGAGCCCGCCGTCGGTCGTGCCCCCAGGGAGAGGTAGATCGTCGATCCAGTTGCCGTCGCCGAGCTCCGCGGCCGTCAGGGGCGTGTAAGGCGCCGCTGTGGCGCGGGTGAGCAACCCCTGAGCGTTGAACCATGTCTCGATCTGCGTCATCGCTGCCTGGACATTCGACTCGAAGCCGTTGATGTCGAAGTTCGTCGCCCCTGCATGGCACCCAAGGCACGCCGAGAGCGATGGGTTGAACGAGTGGTCCGCCACGTTGCTGTTGTCTGCGACCGTCACCATGTGGCAATCGACGCACGAGAGCTTCTGTTCGTGCGTGGCTTCCCCGTATGTCTGCCCTGCGTACTGATAGCCGCCTTTGCCCGTGAAGAGGTCGGCCTGCGGGCCTGCG
>PLIR01000458.1 GCA_003139415.1 Myxococcales bacterium
CCCGCTGCCGGGGATCGCGAGGATCGCGTCGCATTGGGCCCTCACGCGCTCGCTCAGTCCCTCGCGCTCGTGCCCGAGCACGAGCACGACCGGGCGCCTGTATCGGAATCCCTTTGCCGACGTCGGGCCGTGTCCGTCGGCTCCGACGATCTGCACCCCGCGCTCGCGCAGGCGCGCGAGCGTGTCGGCGAGGTCCGTCGTGCGCACGAGAGCGATGTGCTCGACCCCGCCCTCTGCCACACGCACTGCCGTCGACGCGAGCTCTGACCCTCCCTGCGACGCCGTCGGTTGCGCGCCGAAGAGGGCCCCGTGGAGGCCGAAGAAGGCGGCGCTCCGCAGCACCGCACCGATGTTGTACGGGTTGCGCACGCGATCGAGAGCGACCGCGGCGCCTCGCTCACGGAGGAGCGCATCCGTCAGGTCGCGCACCGAGCTCCAGCGACGGGGGCGGGTCACGACGATCAGACCCTCGTGGTGGCCGCCACCGTCCGCCATCGATTGCGCGAGATGGTCCAGCTCCGCGGTGGGCACCTCGGCGCACGGAATATTCCGGGACGCTGCCCAGCGCGCGAGCTCGGCCACGTCCTGGCGCACGGGGCGGATGTAAAGGACGCGGAGGACGTCGTCAGGGCGCCGCGCGAAGACGGCAAGGCCAGCGCGAAGCCCCTGCACGAGCTCGGACGGCGGCGCCGCGCTAGGCGGCGGTGGCGGTGACCGAGGTCGGGGCGGTGATGGAGGTAGGGGTTGTGACCGTGGCGACGGTCGCGATGGCGGGGAGTGTCTCTGGGGCTTGGGATGCGGGCGACGGACGGACAAGGCGACTTTTTTACACGAAGTTCGCCGGCGCCGTCCGTAGCTCGCGAATCGGACCCCGCCGCCTATACTTGCCTCGATGCGCCTCCCCGATTGGCTCGCGAAGGCGGGAACACTCGCCGCCGCGTTCCTCGTTGCCTGCACCCTCGCCCTGTTGCTCCACGGCAGCGGGGGCAATCTCTGGCAGGGCTTTGCTCCCGCCCTGGCCGCCGGCAGCTCGAGCGACGTCGACCGCCAGCCGGCCCCCTACGACCTCACGCGTCTCACCGTCGTGAACGAGGTGCTCAAGACGATCCGCGATCGGTACGTCGACCCCAAACGCGTCAAGCCGAAGGAGATGCTCCTGTCGGCGCTCGACTACGTTCAGAAGGACGTCGCGCAGGTCATCGTCACGCGCGAGGAGAACAACCCGTCGAAGGTCCGCGTCCGCGTCGATACGCAGGAGAAGGAGTTCCGCGTCGACGACGTCATCGCCCCGTGGGACGTAAGCTCGCACCTTCACGACGCGTTCGCCTTCATCCAGGACGGCCTGCGCGGCACCGACGTCGACCTCCGCGACGTCGAGTACGCCGCGTGCAACGGGATGCTGCACACGCTCGACCCGCACTCGGTGCTGCTGACGCCGGACGCGTACAAGGAGATGAACCTCTCCACGCAGGGCCAGTTCGGCGGCCTGGGCATCGTCATCTCGATCCGCGACCAGCAGCTCACGGTGATGAACCCGATGCCCAACACGCCCGCGGGGCGCGCAGGCGTCAAGCGCTACGACCGCATCACCAAGATCAACAGCGAGTCCACGCTCAACATGGGATTGAGCGAGGCGGTCAACCATCTGCGCGGCAACCCTCAGACGAAGGTGAGCGTGTGGATTCACCGCGACGGACCAGACGGCTGGTCCGGATCGCGGCCGTTCGAACTCGTCCGCGAAGTCATCCACGTGGCCTCGGTCGAGCACAAGTTGCTCGAGGGTGGGGTCGGCTACGTGCGCATCAAGCAATTCCAGGCCAACACGACGAGCGATCTCGAAGCGGCCCTCGCCGACATGAAGAAGGGCGCGGAGCTCAAGGGGCTCGTGCTCGACCTGCGCGGCAACCCGGGCGGCCTGCTCGACCAGGCGGCCAAGGTGGTCGACACGTTCGTCAGCGAAGGACCGATCGTCGCCACCGTAGGCGCGAGCGAGGGACGCGACGAGAAGGTCGCGCGGGGCGAAGGGACGGAGCCCAACTACCCGCTCGCGGTCCTCGTCAACGGCTCGAGCGCGAGCGCCAGCGAGATCGTGACGGGGGCCCTCAAGAACCACGATCGCGCCGCCATCATCGGCGAGACGACGTTCGGCAAGGGCAGCGTGCAGCTCGTCTTCACCGACCTGCCAGACAAGGCGGCGCTCAAGCTGACGATCGCGCAGTACCTGACGGAGCCCGGCGACGTGTCGATCCAGGGCGTCGGCGTCACCCCGGACATCGAGCTCGATCCGATGACCGCCGACTCGCTCGAGATGAACCTGACGGCGGACGCGAGCGGCATCAAGGAGCGCGATCTGACGCGCGCGCTCTCCAACGTGCGCGCCAAGGAGGGTGCGCGGCCGGTCGAGGTGGTCAAGTACGACTTGCCCATCAAAGAGCGGCTCGAAGAGCGCGAGCGCGGCGGGGACCTCGACGAGAACTTCCAGCTCGACTTTGCGATCCAGTTCGCGCGCGGTTTCGTCACGCACGTACAATCGGGCAAGCGCCTCGACGAGGTACGCCAGGCGAAGCCGTTCATCGGCGACACGCGCAAGGCGGAGGTCGAGAAGGTCGCCGAGGAGCTCAAGGGCCTCGGCATCGACTGGATCGACGCCCCGCCCGATGTGACGGCGCTGGCGACGCCGACGCCGCCCGCCGGGGTCGACGTGAAGGTCGAGACGGATCGACCGAACAACGAGGTCTCCGCGGGCGAGCCGATCGCCCTCAAGCTCACTGTTTCAAACCACGGCACGCTACCGCTCTACCGCCTCTTCGGGGTGACGAAGAGCGAGAACCCGATGTTCGACAACAAGGAGCTCGTCGTCGGCAAGCTCGACCCCGGGAAGTCGCGGACGGTGACGGTGCCCGGCGGGTGGTGCGAGATCAAGGGCCACAAGGTCGGCTCGACCACCCCCCTCGCCGTGTCGAAGGACACGCCGCGCAACTGCCTCGTGCCCAAGGACGCGCTGATGCGCGCCGACGGCGTCAAGGTGCACTTCGAGGAAGCGCGCGGGCGGGCCCCGGCCGACGCGGAGATTCGCGTGACGGTGAAGTCGCTCGACCGGCCCGTCTTCGCGTACTCGTACGAGATCATCGACAACCGGCGCGGAAACGGCGACGGCCGGGTGCAAAAGGGCGAAGAGCTCACGATGTACCTGACGGTGAAGAACGTCGGCAAGGGCCGCTCGTTCGAGTCGATGGCCAACCTGCGCAACCTGTCGGGCGAGGGGCTGCTCCTTCACGACGGGCGTTTCGATCTGAACAACATGATGCCGGGGGACGAGCGGCGGGTCGCGTTCACCTTCGACGTGCAGCCGCAGCTCGCCGATCCCGAGGCCAAGGTCGAGCTTTCGATCCACGACGAGGATCTGCGCGAGGGCGTCGTCGAGAAGGTGCGCATCCCCATCGTCGATCCGATGGTGGTGGCCGCGGCCAGCGGCACCGAACACGCGCGCACGGGAGGCGCGGACCTCTACAACGAGCCCGACGCGGCGGGGCGGGTGTTCGCGCACTTGCCGGCGGGTACGGCCGCGACGGTCCTCGGAACGGCCAACGGGTACTCCAAACTATCTCTCGGCGACGGGCGCTTTGCGTTTGCGCGCGCGGCCGATGTCGAGCGTGGCGGAACGCCGGCGGCTCAAATCGCGCTCGAGGACGCGATGGCGCACGCGCCGCCCGCGCTGGAGATCCCGCAGCCTCAGCTGGCGACGCGGGACCTGCACACGGTCGTGCACGGGATCGCGAGCGACGACGCCCGGCTCCTCGATGCGTTCATCTTCGTCGGCTCCCGCAAGGTGTTCTACCGCTCGAACCGCAACGGCCCAGACACGAAGCGTATGGCCTTCGATGCCGACCTGCCGCTGCGGCCGGGAGTGAACGTGGTGACGGTCGTGGCCCGCGAGAACCCGGACACGACTACGCGCAAGACGTACATCGTGCGGCGAGACGGCGCGAACGGCGAGTTGCTCGCCACGCCGAAGACGGACGACGACCTGAGCGAGTCCGCCTCCGTTGATGATGATTGAACGCTGCGAACGCATCGCATAACCGGCCGATAGCTTCGCGCTGGCTTCGTCGGGGGTCGTCAACGTACGGGAAGTACGTCTCCTCGCCCCGC
>PLIR01000577.1 GCA_003139415.1 Myxococcales bacterium
GGCGTCCTGGCGGTTTCACATCTTCTCGCGCCCGAGCAGCCCTTAGTGGCCGCGGGCGTCGCCTAGGATCCCGAAGTCCCAGCTCTCTTCGGGGTCACGCAAGCCGGCGACGGCCACCTCGACTCGGCGGACCAAGTCGGTGGGCGAAGTGCTGCTGCCACCCCGAACACCGACGGCCACCCGCCCGGGCCATTGCCAGATCCGCGCTTCGAGCACCCCCTCGACGCCGTAGACGAGCTCCAGGGTCCGCCGGAGGCGGGGCGGAAGGTCGGCGCTCGCGGGGTCGTCGGCCATATCGAGGGCGGTACCACGGCGCCGGTCTTCGCTCAAGGCGGCTCCCTGCCGCCTCGCACTGTGCCAGATTGAGCCGAACACGATCGGCGGGTCGCGGTCTGGCCGTCACCATGCGGTGAAAATCTCGGCTTTCCTGTCGCTCCGTGATGGCACACTCAGTGCTGGGCTTGAGCCGTATGGGCCAACGGTGGAAAAGCCGGCGCTGGACCCTCCTCGCCTGCACAGCCCTCGTGGCCGCCGCGACGGGGTGGGTCGGGTGCGATCTCGTGCCGCAGCCCATGCCCCCGCAGCAGCTGGGCGGCGGTAGCGTGGCAAGCGGGGGCGACGCCGAGGCGCCGGGCACTACGCAGAACGGCGGAGGCGCTAGCTCGGGAGGCGACGACACTTTCACCGTCGGCGGCGATGGCGGCCAGGGGGCGCTGGAGGCACGCGACGCTACCTCGACGAGCAGCCCGGCCGGCGATGCCAGCCTGTCGGCCGAAGGCGGGACGGGTGACTCCGCATCCGCAAACGGCACCGACGGAGGCGACGACGCCGGCGTCGGCCGCAACGCAGAGAGCGACGGCGGGGACGCTGCCGTGCAGGACGGCGACGCAAGCGAAGCGGACGCCGACGTCCCGGATTGATCGAGGCCGGCGGCGAGCGCAGCTTATGGCCGCTTCGCGGCGACGTACTCGTCGAGCACGTTGGCCGTGAACTCGGCGAGGATGCCGTCGGTGACGCGGAGCCGGCGCGACAGATCCCGCGCGATGTTCAGGATGAGGAGCGAGTAGGCCTTCAAGTCTGCGCGGTACAGCGCGTCCATGTCCTCGCTCGTCACCTTCAACAGGCGCGACGGAGCGAGCGCGCGCACCGTCGCCGACCGCGTCTGCATGTCGATCATCGACATCTCGCCGAAGAAGTCGTGAGGGCCCAGGATCGCGACGCGGGTATCCCTGCCCCGTCGGCTGCTCTTCGTCACTTCCATCTCGCCGTCGATCACGACGAACATCTCGCGCCCCGCGCCGTCTCCCTCGCGGAATACCGTCTCGCCCGGGGCGACGCGCGTCGTCTTGAGCATCTGCGCGAGCCGATCGAGCACCTCGTCGTTCAGGGCCCCGAAGAGGCCGATCTCACGCAGCGTCGCCGCCGTAATCGGCGCCTCGGCGGCTTCGCGAGCGGACGCGTGTGAAGGGGACGGGCTCATGATCCTCCGAGTATACGCTCCGCCATCCGAACGCGAAGGCCGTCAGGCAAGCCGCTTGTTGAAGACGACGCGGCGCCGGCCCGGACCCGCGTAATCGTCGACTTCGGTCGCCTCCCACCCGAGGGCCACGTGAAAGCGGATGGATCCCTCGTTGCCCGGCGCCGTGATGGCCTTCATCCGGCTGCACCGGGCCTCGCGGCAGTCCTCGGTGAAGCGGTCGTAGAGCAGGCGCCCGACGCCCCGACGCCGGTGGTCCGGATGGATGCCGACGAGGTGCACGTACCCGATCCGCCCGTCGTCGCTCGACCCGGGCCGCTCGCCGGGCGCCAGAAAGCCGAGCAAGAACCCGATCATCTCCGGACCGTTCTCGACGACGAGCGCGTGATCGCCCAGCTCGTAGAAGAAGATCGGATGCGCGAAGGTGCTGATCGGCCCGCCCCACCAGTGATCGATGACCTCGACGATACGGTCGAAGTCGCCCTTCTCGATGCGTCGCACGTTCATGGCTCGTCACGACAAGAGTCGTCCCTTTCGGCACCCCCTGCAACTGATGGAACGGGCCGCTTCGCCGCGCGAAATCTTGACGCGCGCCCGCGGTTCCGTCACGAGTCTCGACGGTGACCGCCTCCTCCCACACCGTTCGCGTCGCGCCCTCGATCCTCGCCGCCGATTTCGGCCGCCTCGCGCTTGAGGTCGAGGCGGCCGACAAGGCCGGTGCAGACTGGATCCACGTCGACGTGATGGACGGGCGCTTCGTCCCGAACATCACGCTTGGCCCGCCCATCGTGAAGGCCATCCGCGCCGCGACGAAGCTGCCGGTCGACGTCCATTTGATGATCGTGCAGCCCGAGAGGTACCTCGACGACTTCGCGCGTGCCGGGGCCGACGGCCTCAGCGTCCACGTGGAGACGAGCCCGCACTTGCATCGGACGCTGCAGCACATCCGGGGCCTCGGCAAGCGCGCCGGCGTCGTCCTCAATCCGTCTACCGGCGAAGAGACGATCCGTTACGTTCTGGACTTGGCCGACGTAATCCTCGTGATGAGCGTCAATCCAGGGTTCGGCGGTCAGGCGTTCATCCCGGAGACACTGGCCAAGGTTCGCGCGATCCGCAAGATGGTCGACGACGCCAAGCTCGATGTGGACATCGAGATCGACGGGGGCATCGGGCCGGCCACCGCCGCGCAGGCGACCGAAGCCGGCGCACGCGTGCTGGTCGCGGGCAGCGCCGTCTTCGGGAGCCCGAACTACGCCGAGGCGATCGCAGCGATCCGGCGCGAGGGCATGCGCGGAATCGCGCAAGCACGATGAGGGCGCGCGCGGGGGGTAGGGCGGGATTCGTCGTGCTCGTGTGCAGCGCGTGCGGGTCGAGCGGCGCACCGGTGCGGACGGCGCCGCCCCCGGCCGCAACCGCGGATCCCCCCGTCATGGTGACGGAGGCCGCCGCGTCTTCGACCCCGGCGCCCGCTGCCCCTTCGTCCGCCCAGCAGACCGCAGAGACGGCGGCCATCGCGACGATGCTCCGCCACGTCCAGCAGGTCCGCCAGCTCGACGCGACCAGGCCCGTGCCCGGCGTACGGCTCGGCCGCGGCGCGCTCATCGAGCGGGTCAAAGAGCACGTGGCCCGCGAGCTGCCCCCCAAGGCCATTCGCAACGAGGGCCTCGAGCTGCAGCTCTTTGGCTTCCTGCCCACGGGGTTCGACTACGAGGCGGCCGAGTACCAGCTCTTGCAAGAGCAGCTCGCCGGCTACTACGAGCCCGCCGACCGCACTATGTACCTCGCCAGCGACCTGCACGACGACGAGGCCGACGCCACGCTCGCACACGAGCTCGTTCACGCCCTGCAGGATCAGCACTGGGACCTCGAGAGCCGGTCGCGCTATCGGCCCGGCGAGGGCGATCGGTCGGAGGCGGTCAGCGCCCTGGCCGAAGGGGACGCGACGAGCGCGATGTACGACATGATCGTGCCGCGGGTCCTCGGCGCGGGAGCGACCGCGCTCGACGTGCCCGACATCGCCGCGCAGATTCGCGAAGGCGTCAGCCAAGGGCCCGGCGCGAAGGCGCCGAGCGTGATGCGATCGTCGCTCGCGGCGCCATACATCTACGGGACCCTCTTCGTGAACGCCCTTCGCCGCAAGGGCGGCTGGGCGGCCGTCGATCGCGCCTGGGAAGATCCGCCGACGACCAGCGAACAGATCCTCCACGTCGACAAGTGGCTCGCGCACGAACCCGCGAAGGCGGTGTCCGCGCCAACGATCGCCGCGCTTGGGCCCGGGTGGGAAATCATCGACGAGGACTCGGAAGGAGAGCTCGGCGCGCGGACTGCGTTCGAAGAGTGGGTCCCGCTCGCCGAGGCGGCCGAGGTCAGCGCCGGGTGGGGCGGCGACCGCGGCGTGCTCGTGGCGAACGGCGACCGGGCGGCTTTCGGCTGGCGAATGCGGTACGACGACGGGGCCCGCGCCGGCGGCGGCCCCGCGGCCCACGCATACGCCGTCCTCGCCCACGCGCTCGATCGCGTCCTCGGACCGGCGACCGCCAAGGGCCCGGATGCCGTATGCCGCGAGCGCGCCGACCGCGGGCCCATCGCGATCGCGCACAAGGGCCTCGATCTCGTCGTGACGCTCGGACCCGCGCGCGTCACCCCGAGCGCATGGTCCACCGCCGCCGACTGCGCCGCCGCCTTGAAGTGGATCCGAGAGATCGCCGCCGCGCCCTAGCCGAAGCCT
>PLIR01000224.1 GCA_003139415.1 Myxococcales bacterium
GTCCGCGGCGTCGGCTATCGCTTCGCCGAGCGGCCCGATGAAGTCACCTGACGACGAGAGCGCCCTTGTACATCGCCATTCCGCACTGAAACGTCAGCGTGCGGGGGGTATCGCTCGGCACGTCGACGGCGACGGCCTCGTTGAGCGGCAGGGGCTTGGTGACGCTCAAGTCCGGGAACACGACCTCGGTCGCGCACGTCTTGTCCGTCGTNNAGCTTGAAGCCATGCTCACCGGCGGTGACCGTGAGGGCGCCGCCGACCGCGGCGAGCGACGGGTCGGAGGACTCCCCGCTCGCGTCCGCCTTCTTGCTGCAACCTGGCAGGAGCGCCGCCGCGGCGAGGCCAACGTATAAAAATCTCATCACTCGTGCTCTCTCTTGCCTCGCTAGCGCCCCGTGCAAGGGTGCGCAAGCATCACGGCGCTGGAGGCTTGACTCTCGTGCCCAGCGTGGCGACGGCGGTGAGCTTGCGCAGCAAGGCCCCGATTCGCGGATCCTCCGAGCCCCAGACGATGCGATCGAGCGCCAGCCCCTGAAGCATGGCCAGCGCGAAGAGCGGGACTGTCTCGAACGCGCCCTCTCTTCCGGCGACGGGCGCGAAGAACTCCAGCGCCGTGGCATGCGCCTGATCGACGAACTGCCCATCGATGGCGGCGATCGTCGCCCGAAGACGAGGGTCGGTCCGGGCCGCGACGACCAGCTCGAGCCAGGCGTAGAACGTCCGGGACGACATCATCTCCCAGAGGATGGTGATCGCGGCGGCGTGCTTGTCGGCGCCCTCGGGCAGGCCTGCAAACGCCGTGCGGAACTCCTCGAGGCGCTTCGCCAGGACGTGGCGCACCGCCAGCGTCACCAGGTGCTCTTTGGTCGGGAAGTGGTGGAGCTGGGCCCCCCGCGACACCCCGGCGCGCGCCGCCACCTCGATAGTCGTCGTGCCGGAGTAACCGAGCTCGTAAAGGCAGTCGATCGCGGCGTCGAGCAGTCGCTCGCGCATGGCCGCGCTTCGCTCGCGCTGAGTCCGTCGAACGCGGGGCGGCATCGAGATGACGGCGGCTTCCTTCGACATGGGTGGAATTCTATACCGCGCGGCCACATTCGCACGCCAGGTAGACGAAGGGAGACACGATTGACACCCTCGCCTGGCACGGGCTTGCGCTAGGTTGCGCAGGTCGTTGCGGGTCGAACGCGGGGGTGGTTCTCGCGCCGGCCAAGCCGTTTCTCCCTGCGCGAGGATCGCATGAAATTCCCTTGGTTCTTGGCGTTGGTCACCGCTTCGACCATCGTCGGTTGCGGTAGCTCGAACAACACGTCCGCCACTTCGAACAGCACGTCCATCGCCGACGCGGCGAGCGACGTGGCGAGCGACGCGCCAAGCATGGCGCCTGTCGCCAACCTCACGGCAAACCCAAACCAATGGGTGTGGACGCCGGTGGAGGGCGCCAAGTGTCGTGACGGGTCGGGTACGGGTTTCGCGGTGAACCTGGCCTCGCCGGCCTCGAACAACCTCGTCATCTACCTCGAAGGGGGCGGGGCCTGCGTCGACGAGGTCTTCTGCGCCACGACGCCGCCGAGCTTCGGCGAGTCCGACTTTGCGACCTGGCACACGAGCTCCACCACCGACGCAAACAGCGGCATCTTCAACCGCACGGACGCGGCCAACCCGGTCGCCGGCTGGAACTTCGTGTACATCCCCTATTGCACGGGGGACATCTTCGTCGGCGACAACCCCAATGGCATGGTGTCCGGTGTGTCGGGCACGCAGCAGTTCGTCGGGTACACCGACATCGGGCTCGACCTCGACCGGATCGTCCCGACGTTTCCCGGCCTGACCAAGGTCCTGCTGACGGGCATCAGCGCCGGCGGCTTCGGCGCATCGGCCAACTACGTGCAGGCAGCGAGGCACTTCGGCTCGACGCCGATCTACCTGCTCGACGACTCGGGCCCCCCGATGGAGGCCCCATACCTGGCCACGTGCATGCAGACCCAGTTCGCGACGCTCTGGGGCATGGGCGGGGCGCTCGCGGATTGCGGGAGCGACTGCTCCGATCCGAGCACCTACTTCATCGACTTCGCGAAGCACGTCGCAAAGACCTACCCCAACGTGCCGTTCGGTCTCATCGACTCGTCGGAGGACGCCATCATCAGTCTGTTCTTCGGTTACGGTAATCCCAGCAACTGCATGCCCGGGCTCCTCCCCGAGTCGCTGCCCGCGGCCACCTTCACCGCCGGCCTGCAGGATGCTGAGGAGCAGCTCGCCGGCGCGCCGAACTTTGGCTCGTTTATCCTGGGGGGCTCGCGCGACACGCAGCATACGTCGCTCGGGGCGAGCAGCACCTTCGACGGAGATTCCACGAACGTGACGGCATCTCTGCTCGTTCCCGACGGCGGCATCGACGAGGACGCGGGCACGATCGCTCTCACGACGTGGATCGCGACGCTGGTCAACGATGGAAAGGTCTCCAACGTCGGTCCCTGACGCCGCACGCCGGGACGCATGGTCGACCCTATCGCCGTCCGCCCTGGAGTCGTCGTCCCCGCCGACGCTCTCACGATGCGGGCCGTGAGGGCGGGCGGTCCGGGCGGGCAAAACGTGAACAAGGTCTCCAGCAAGGTGGAGCTCCGTGTCGACGTCGACCGAATCGACGGACTCGACGGCGCCGCGCGCGATCGCTTGCGCGCGTTCGCGCCGGTCGACGCCGACGGGCAGTTGCTCGTCATCAGCCAGCGCACGCGCGACCAGCACATGAACCTCGCCGAGGCGCGTGACAAAGTGCGCGACCTCATCGTGCGGGCCCTCCACGTACCGCGTCCTCGCCGCAAGACCCGTCCGACACGCGGGAGCGTCGAGCGGCGCCTCAACGACAAGAAAAAGCGCACCGAGGCGAAGGCGAACCGCCGCACGCGAGGCGACTGACGTCGTGGAAGGAGCGACCGCGGCGGAGCGCGACGACGCGGAGCCGAGCGACCCGCGAGCGGTCGCGGTCGTCGTCGCCCTCGCCGCGGGGATCCCGTACGCGTCTTCCTTGTCGTACGGCTTCGCGCTCGACGACACCTTCGCCGTCGTGGGCCACAGAGGGGTGCATGGGCCACTCTCGGCGATGGACCTGGTGCTGCGCGATTTCTGGGGTCGGAGCTTCATGGACACGATCGGCAGCTGGCGGCCCGTCACGACGGCGACCTACTGGATCGACTGGCATGTCGGCGCGGGGCGCCCGTGGGTCTTCCACGCCACCAACGTGGCCCTCTACGCCGCGCTGCTCGTCGTGTGCGAGCGATTCCTGACCCGCTTCTTCGGGGCGGCACTCTCGGCGCGCGCGCGATGCACGGCGGTAGGGGTCTTCGGGCTGCTGGCGATCCATGCAGACGTCGTTCCGAGCATCGTGGGTCGCGCCGAGATCTTGGCTGGGCTCTTCGCGTTGCTGGCGATCCTGTTGCCCCTCCGGCGCGAGGGTCCGATGCGCCTCGTCGAGGCTCTCGTCGCAGCCGTCGCAAGCCTCCTCGCCATGGGGAGCAAGGAGTCGGCGTTGCCAATCGCCCTGCTCGCTCCGGTGCTCGCCTTCCGATGGCACGCCAACCGCGGGACCGCTCGCGGGCGCGGGGTGTTCGTACTCTTCGCGCTCCACGCCGCGCTCCTTGCGGGCGTCGTGGCGTTCCGCTTGCTGCGCATGCCATGGATGGCGCCGGGGCCGGAGCGGGCCACCGAAAACCCGCTCATCGCGGTGGATGTCCCGGCACGGCTGCTCGGCGCGGGTGCCGTTTTCGTCCATTACCTGGTGCACCTGGTGTGCCCCTGGCGCCTCGCCCCGGACTACAGCTACGCGGCGTTGGACGTCGTGCACGAAACGGTCCTCGGCGCGTTGGGGATCGCGGTCGCGCTGGGTGCGGCGGCCACCGTGGGCGCCCGATGGCGGCGCGCCCCCGGCCTGACCGACGCGACGCTCGCTCTCGGCGCCTCGTACGTCGTCGTATCGCACGTCTTCCTACCGGCGGTCGCCGTGATGGCCGATCGCTTGTTCTTCTTTCCGTCGTTCTGGGTCGTCGTGATAGCAACCCTCGCGCTGAAGCCGGCCGCGGCGCACGCCCCCCGCGCGGCTGGGCTTCTCGTGGTCGCCTTCGCCGTCGCGCAGTCCATCGTCGCGGCACGCGATGCAGCCCCCTGGCACGACGACACCACGCTGCTGACCCAGGCCGTCGATGCCCAGCCTAGTGTGGCGCGATCGCGACGCAATTTGGCGCAGGCACTCGCGGAGGCTGGACGCCCACAGGAGGCGGCGTGGCAGCTCGTCGCTTCGATGGCCATCCTGGCGCGCTACCCGGGGCCGGTCCCCAGAAGCGAGTTCCGCTCGCTCGATCTCCTGCCGCCGTCTTCCCGGATCGATGCGCTCATGGACCACATTGGCGCATGTGGGCTACGCAGTCGGCTGACGGAAGCGCGAGCTGCCTTCGGTCGGTGGGGAATGCCCGACGCCCAAGCCCAAGTCGACGTATGGCTCGTCCAGAAAGGCGCCAACCAGGCCGACGCCCACCAAGACGCCCACCAAGGCCAAGGGGTCACGACCCCGAGCTTCCCTCACATCTGTCCTGAAGGGCGATGACCACAGCCGTAGATCTGTTTATCGAAATGGCCACCAGAAAGTTTGTAGTCGCGAGCTCGCCGAGCCATGCTTGCTATACGTGAATAAGTACCATTTCGCGACGCTGGGACTCGTGACGGGACTCGCGCTGCCAGCGTGCAGCTCGGAGAAGATGGCGACGACATCGGTCGTCAAACCGACGGCGGTGGAGCCGGCGCTGCCGCCGCCCGCGCCGATCGCCGAGGCGCCGCCCCCTCCCCCGCCGGACCCGCAGGCCATTTTGGCCGACTGGCTCCGCGCCCGCCTGCCTCCGGGTGGACGCGTGGTCGCGGAAGACGGCAAGGTCACGCTCGTCCACAAGGTCTCGGCCGGCGACACGGCGGACTCGATCGCCAAAGCCTACCTGGATCTGACGGACGTCTACCGCGCGCGGGATCTCGCTGCACTCATCGCGAAGGCCGCGCCCGCGCTGACAGCCGGCGCCGAGGTGCCGATCCCGAAGCTTCTTTCTGCCCCCTACAGGTCCCCCGAGCAAGACCGCCTCGGATGGCCCCCGGAACGCGCCCTTCGAGGCGTGTTCGTCACGGGAGGCTTCGCGGCGATGTACTGGCCGGAGACGATCGACAAACTCGCGACGCACGGCTTGAACGCCATCGTCGTCGACGGCAAGGACTACGGGGGCGCCCTCGAGTACAAGTCACACGCCAAGGTCGCGATCGAGACGGGCGCGGGGGCGCGGGCGCCCATCTCGGACTTCTCGCGCGCGATCCGGTTCGCGCACGAGCGGGGGGTGCACGTGATCGTGCGCGTCCCCTGCTTCCACGATCCCTGGGCGGCAGCCAAGGCCACGCGCCTCGCCCTGAAGAACCCGGACGGAACGCCGTCGGACTCCGGTTGGCTCAACCCTTCGAACCCCGAGGCGCAGAATTACATCCTCGAGATCGTGACGGAGCTCGTGGCCCTCGGCGCCGACGAGCTGCAGCTTGATTACGTCCGATTCCCTGTACAGGACATGGGCAACGCCGTGATGCCGCCCGCGGACGGGCACCGCTCGCAGGCCATGCGCGCCTTCGTGGCCCGCGTGCACGAGGTGACGCAGGCCGCGAACGTTCCCCTCTCGCTCGACACGTTCGGCATCACCGCCACCGGCGCCATCTCCGACGTGGAGAAGCTCGGACAGAACCTCAGCGTCCTTGGATCCGCGACCGAGGCGGTCAGCCCGATGATCTATCCGTCGCACTACGCCAAAGGGTTCCACGGCTGGGACGAGCCGGGCGACCACCCCGAGATCATCGGGATCGGCACGCGCGGGGCGGTCGAGCGCCTCAAGGCGGCCAACCTAGAGTCCACGGTCGTCAGGCCGTGGCTGCAGGCCTCGGAGTACAAGACGACCAAGTACGGGCCTCAGTACGTCCGCGACGAGATCCGCAGCGCCGAAGCCAACGGGGCCGTCGGCTGGCTCTTGTGGAACCCGTCGAATACGTACTGGGCGGTCTGGGACGCGCTGCCCAAGGTCGACGCCGACAAGCTGGCCGGCCGATAGGCCGCTCAGACGAGGCCTCGGCCTTCGCAGAAGCGGATCGCGAGGTAGACCTGCGCCGCGAGCGACAGGGTGAAAACGGGAACGAAGCGCCTGGCGGTGCCTAGGTCGCGCGCGAGCACGAGATAGACGGCGGGTATGCCCGCGACATAGCGGGCCATCGAGTGGACCAGGCCCGACGAGAGCGGCATCACGAGCGCGAGGACGAAGTAGACGCTCTGCGCCGCCGGCACGCGCCGCAGCGACCGCGCCGCGAGCGCGAATCCGAGCAGCACCGCCGCGACGTCGGCGCCGCGCTGAAGATCGAGCGGATCGAGGCGAAGGTCCTGGGCCGCTTGCGCGATCGTCAGGAGGGGGAACGTCGCCTTGCGGGCCCACGCGTGCTGCGCGGCGAGCGGGGCCGCGACCCGCCCGGTCGCGAGGAAGCCGGCAGCGAAGAAGGCCGCTGTGGCCGCAGGCACGAGGGCGAGCCACGCGGCGCGCGGGTCGAGCTTGCGCCAGCCTTGACGGTGCAGGGCGGCGACAACGATCGAAGGCACGAGGAGGACGCCCGACGACCGCGTCGCGGCGGCGAGCGCTCCCGCGGCCGAAGCGAGGGCCCATCGGTCGCGCGCGTACGATTGCATCGCGAATGCCACGAGCGCGAAAAAGAGCGCCTCGGTGTAAAAGGCACCGAAGAAGAAGTGCGTGGGAAACGCGAGAAACAGCGCGACTGCGCGCGTGGCCATGCGCTCTCCGTGCGACGCGGCCGCCGTCGAGTAGAGGAGCGCGCAGCACGCGAGCGACGCGAGAAGCGAAATGGCCAGGCCCGCGCGAGGGGCGCCGACGACGACGACGCCAAGCCACCGGGCCGCCATGGGATAGAGTGGAAAGAACGCCCAGCTCTGCGGCGACCGATACCCCTCGGACGCGATCGCGAGGTAGTGCTGCCCGTCGCGCGAGAACAGCCCACCCAAGGTGTCGAGCACCAAGGGATCTCCCGTGCGCGCGGCGAGCGCCTGCTTGAGAGACGCCTCGCCGAAGCGTCGGAACGCGACCGCGCCGGCAAGGGGAACGCCCACATGGACGACGAGAAACAGCAACCCCAGGGCGCCGAAAGCGCGCCCGCGTGCGAACGCGCGGTCTCCGTCCAAGCCGGCTGCCACGTGCGCCGCCTACTTCGGTGTGATCAGGCCCGCCAAGAAGAACGCGAGCGGCGCGAGCGCCAGCCCCCATTCCACGACCGCAGCGAAGCGCGTGCGTCGGCCGAACAAGGGCTGCTCGGCAGGGGGCTTCATCGGGAAGGACTTCTGCCCTACGCAAAGGCCGGTGTATAGAGGGACATGCTCACCGGTCCCGTGCCCTGCAGGGGGCAGGTCGTCCAGATGAACGTGGTACCGGCGACGTCCGCGCCGTAGAGGCAAGCCTGGGGACAAGGATCGGTGCCGGTGCGCGAGCCGCCCTCCCGTCCGACCGCGTCCATTTTAATCGTGATGGTGCTCGTCGTGCCCGCGCTCGCGGTGCTCGGCGTTTGGTTCCTGCGTACGCCTGGCGCGCCCGTGGTCTCGGCCGTTCCGTCGGTACGCACGAGTGCCCCACCCGAGCCGCCGCCAACGGCGCAGGACCGAAGAGCGGGCATCCGCGGACGCGTGCTCGACGCCGACGGCAACCCGGCGGCGGGCGCGGCGGTCCGCCTGATCACCGCCGCATCGCCTTCCAAGATCCTCGTCGACACGACGAGCAACGCGGCCGGAGAGTTCGCGTTCTCATCCGTCGGGCCGCTGGCCGTTCGCGTGGTCGCTGATCGCGATCCCGACGGGTTCGTGACGAGCGCGGAGCTCCGGGTCGCGGCGGGCAAGACCGTGGAGCTCACGCTAGTCCTGTCGGCGGCCGGCGCGATCGTCGGCAGGGTCGTCGACGCGGACGATCACCCCGTCGCGGGCGCGGCGCTCTCGGTCGAAGGGGTCGCCTGGATTGCGCGCAAAGCGACCAGCGACGCGGCGGGCGCCTTTCGCGTCCCCGCCGTACCGCGGGAGGTCACGGTCCTCGTCGCCGTGGCCCGCGGATACCGCACGGCTCGAGTGCCCCTCGTGTGGCGCGAGAATCAGGCCGATGTCGTCGTTCGTGTACGCCTCGAGGGTGCGCCTCCGATCGCGGGCGAGGTGCATGACCCCGATGACAAGCCCCTGCACGCGCGCGTGGTCGCGTGTGAAGGGCAACCGCCCGAGACCCGCGTCGAGAGCGGCGACGACGGTACGTTCCAGCTTCCCCCGTCCACCATGGATTGCCAGGCCGTCGCCCAGCACGACGACTACGCGCCGAGCGACGCGGTCTCCGTCGGAGAAGGTCGGCCGTTGGTGCTCCGATTGAAGCCGGGGGGCGCCATCGAGGGGGTGGTTGTCGACGACCGCGGGGCCGGCATCCCCTCGTTCACGGTCGGCATCGAATCGTTCGCCGGGGCGCAGCGCCGGGGCTCGGGGAACGGAGGGGCTCGGACCATCGAGGATCCCCGCGGCGCGTTCCGCTGGGACAAGCTCGCACCCGGCACTTACGTCCTCACGGCGTCGGCGCCAGACAAGCCTCCCACGCGGTCGGACCCCGTCGACGTGGCCGGCGGGGCCGCGGCGCACGTGCGCATCGTGCTGCTTCAAGGGGGAGCCGTTGCCGGTCGCGTCTTCGACGAACATCGGACGCCCCTCGGCGACGTCGAATTGCACTTCGACACCGTCAGCAGCGTCGTGCCCAGCGGCGCAAGCACCAAGACGGACGCCGCGGGAAGGTACCGCCTCGAAGGGGCGCCTGGCGGTCCCTTTACCCTGCGCGCGCAGAAAGATGGCTTCCGGGCGCGCATGATCTCGGGCCTCCACGTCGATTCGCGCGCCACGCTCACTCAGGACGTGATCCTGACCGCGATGGATGGCGGACCGGGCCTGGAGCTCGGTGGCATCGGTGCGAACGTGGCGCCCACCCCGGAGGGAATATCGCTGGCCGTCGTCTTTCCCGGCGAGCCTGCCGACCGAGCGGGCTTGCGGGCGGGCGACCGCGTATTGCGCATCGACGGCGAGGAGACCGACCGCATGTCGGCCGCCGACGTCATCCAGCGGCTTCGCGGCGAACCCGGAACGGTCGTCGGCGTCTCCGCGGGACGGGCCAAGGAGACGCTCGACGTCATCGTCACCCGAGCGGCGATCGTTCGTTGACGCGACCCCGAGAGTACGTCGGTCGCTGTACGCGTGCTATAGCGCACGGATGAGCATGGCGTATTGCGCGCGACGCTTTGCGTTCGCGTGCGTCGCGTGTTTCGGGATCATTTCTTCGGTCCTGGGCTGCACCCGCGACTCGGAGGCACCCTCCGACAAGCCCGCAACGACGCAGCCCGAGATGGGCGCGTCAATCCTGAGCCCGAGCGTACCCGCGCCGGACTGCCCCACGGCGGCGGTTTCGATCCCCGCCGTGGCTGAACAAGCATTCCCGTTCACGTGGCCCGCGATGCCGCGTTGCGGCGGGCAGTACATGGTGATCCCCGGCACGGACACCGCGACGTGGACCCCCTTGCCCAGCGCGGATGCAGGCGTCGACGCCAGCATCCCCAGCAATACCACCAGCGTACCGACACTCGATATCAACGGATCGAACTTCAACGGCGTCATCACGCCGTGCGCGACGACACTCACCGAGATTGCGCGGTACTTCGACAACAACCCCTCGGCCAATCCCGACCTCATGCCCCCCATCTTGCTCACGGATATGAGCAACCCAAAGCTCTCCGACGTCGTGCCCGCCGGCTCTGGTCTGGTGGGGAACGTCTGGCTTTTGCGCCAGAGCCTCGTGATGGGGAACGGCGCGGTGCTCCAGCTTCACGGCACGTCCGTCGGCGGCGACGTCGACACCCTGCTCCTACGAAGCGATCCGGACAAGGCCGTTGCGGACTTCACGCCTGCCGACCCTGACGCCTACGCCACGGTTCGCGCGGAATACGGCGGCCTCGACATCCAGTCCACGCTGATCACGTCGTGGTCGTGGGAAACACCGGGCATGGCCCCAGGTCCGGACCAGGTCACCAACGACGGCCGTGCGTACGTCGAGGTTCGTTCCCAGCAGGGAGGCGCGGACGGGGGAGGCCCCCCACAAGAGTCCCGGATGGAGATCGGGGACTCGACCCTCGAATACCTCGGCTACCACAACGGCGCCTCCTACGGTGTCGTCTGGCGCATCCCGACGCCAACCGACGGCACGCTGGAACTCTTTTCCGTCCTCCACGTGTACGGCGACGCCTCGAACAGCCACTTTCTCTACAACTACTTCGGCGGCTATACGTTCGGCGCATACGGGATGCGCTTTTACAATAACGAGTTCGCCTACAACATCGGTTACGGGCTCGACCCGCACGACTCCTCCGACGACCTCTACGTGGAGAACAATCACTTCCACGACAACAAAACGCACGGCTTCATCTGCTCCAAGCGGTGCCAGAACCTGCAGGTGCGGAACAACATCTCGGAGAACAACGGGATCAACGGCATCATGCTGCACTCGACGGCCACGAACTGGATCGTCGAGAACAATCAGGTCTTGAACAACACCGGCGGCGGTATCGTCCTGTGGGACTCCTCGAACAACACCATCCGGGGCAACGTCATCTCGAACAACCAGAACGGGATCCTCCTCCTCGCCGGCAGCTCGAACAACGTGGTCGAGGGCAACGAGATCTACGGGAGCTCGAGCTACGGGCTCTACGCCTACATCGAGGATCCCAGCGTCGCGGGCAATGGGCACCCGACGCAGAACCTCATCGTCGACAACGTATTCAGCGACGGCGGGACGAAGGCCATCAACCTGGTCAACGCCGACCAGAACACGTTCGACAACAACCGCTTCACGGGCATGACCGGCACGACGGTGGGGATCCAGGCGTCCCAGGGCAACATCTTTCGCGGCAGCTGCGTCGACGGGGGCCTATCGATCCAGAGCACGGGCGCCGGCGGAATTTCGAGCTCGACGATCGTCGACGAGACGAGCGCGTCGGTCGAACTCGACTCCACCAGCGTCGTCGTGGCCGCCGATCCGGCGGGCATCCTCTTCGACAGCAACGACCACCGACCCAACACCGTTTCGCTCGCGGGTTCGTGGCTCAGCATACCGGGCCTCTCCTCCAGTTCAATTCATCTGAACCAGCTGCCGGTCGCGGTCCTTCCGAGTGCGGGGACGGGCCTGGTCCAGGTGACGTCGTGGTCTTCCTCGGCCGCCGGCATCACGCTCTGGCCGGGGACAACGGATCAGACATTGCAGGTGTCTTTCTCCATGCTGCAACCCTCCGCGACCTACGCGATCCTCCTTGGTGGTGCGACGCTCGCCTCCGGTCAAGTCCAGTCGAACGGGCAGGCGCAGGTGGATTTGCCGATTGCCTTGCCCGCCAACCCGGACGCAGGCTTGGACATGCAACTGACCGTGAAGTGAGCGACGTTCAGCCGTGACTGGGTCGAAGCGCTGGCCGTTCGCCGCTGCGGCCTGGATGGCCGGCGCGGCATGGACCGCTGTCGGCTTCGCACAGAGCCCGCCGCTGGTGTGCCCCAACTCGACGATGCCTTTGCCGAGCTATTCGGACAGCGGGCTCCAGACTCCAACGTCTGCGTCGTTGCCCGCGACCGAGACACACCCGAGCGTCTATTTCGACGATACGCGCGTCGCGACGCTGAAGTCGCGTACGACCGAGGGCGGCTACTATGGTCCGCTCTGGGCCCGGATGCAGGCCGACATCCAGATGGATCGCTTCGGCCCGACGAACGACGACCAGGGCAATTCGTGTCGCGCCAAAGGATTGGCCTTCTCGTATCGGGTGACGGGCAACAGCGCGCTGCTCGCGGGGGCGGTCACGGCGCTGAAGGCCGCGTTCGCCGGCGGGATCCCGGCAACCGAGGACGACACGGCGGTGGACGACTGGCTGCAAAGTTACTCCGAAGCCTACGACTGGGTGCAGCCCACGCTCTCCACGGAGGACGACGCCGCGATCCGCAAGAACGTCAAAGTGGGAGCGAGCTGGCTGTTCGACTGGTTCTCGACGGCCGATCCCCGGCCCCAGAACCACCGCTCCAAGGCCGGATCCGCCCTCGGCACGTGGGCGCTGACGTTCCGTACGGACCCCGATGCCCAGACCTGGCTCAACTTCGCATTGGACGCGATGGCGCCGGTCTTCGGTTACCAGTTCACGCCGGATGGCATCTATCGAGACGGCGGCGGATACTACTTCGTATTCACTTTGATCAATCTCATCCCGTTCATGTGGCAGCTGCGGAACGTCACCGGCACCGACATGTTCCCGGCGCTGCGCCCCGCGTTCGACTGGGCGGTCAAGGTGCGCGAACCGCGCGGATGGATCCCGAACTGGCAAGACAGTTGGGAGAAGTCCGCGCTCACCCACCTCGTCGCGCCGGCGTTCAAGGACGTCTCGGGCACGCCGTTTCACCCGACGGCGCCGCTGTCGTCGATCTATCAGTGGGCCTGGCTGACGACAGATTGGGCCGGCATCGCGTACACCCAGAGCGTTGACGGGAACACCGATTGGTCGGGAGCGGGGCAGGATCTGTACTTCGACCCGGACGAGTTCATCCTGTTCGACAGCACCATCGGCGCCGTGCAGCCAACGCTCAACCCGACTCAGTTCATGACCGGCGGGCACGTCTACTTTCGAAACAACTGGAACACCAGCGACCCGACCACAAGCTACCTATTTTTTCAGGGCGCTGGGATGACGGACAACCATAACCACTGCGATTCGATGGAGTATCTGATCGACGCAGAGGGCGCGATCATGGTGAACGACAGCGGCTATGGCCCCGAACAGTTCAACGACGACGGCATGTACCGCAACATCTACGGCGCCGCCGACCGGCACAACTCGATCACGGCGGACGGAGTCGGTCCCCAAGACGCGACCGTGGCCCGGAGCCAGATCGACATCGGCACCTTCGCCTTCGCCGAGAAACAGGCACCCTTCGCGACCGGCGCGACGATGCGACGCGCCATCGCGTTCCCGCAGGAGCAGTACTTCGTCGTCGCGGACCAGATGACGGCGCCGTCGTCGCAGACGTTCGTCTCGTACCTCCGTGCGCGCGGGTCGCTCGACCTCAGCGGCAACCAGGCCACCTGGACGACGCCGAACGACACGTACGGAAGCCCGGCCCGGCTCGTCACGACCGTCCTTCCGGCAAACCTCTCGATCGCAACCCCCAACGACGGTGTGGCCAACTTCTATGGCTCGGATCCGTCGGACGCCGAGCCCAACGCCTATCTGGCCATGACCCAGCAGGGCACGAGCGCTCTCTACCTGACGGTCCTCATCCCCGCCCCCACCTCGGGCGAGGTGCCCGTCACCCAGGACTTTAGCGGCGGCGGGGCGCTCGCCGCCACCGTCACGGACAGCATGTTCCGCGACACGTTCATCCATGCGGCGGCGCCGGCGACCGCGACGGCGCAGGACCTCACCGCCGATGCCCTCTTCGCGTGCTCTCACGAGGTCGCCCAGGGTCTGGCGAACTACATGCTCGAGGACGGGACGAGCCTTTCGTACGGTGGGATGCAGATCTTCGCGGCCAACGCGCCGACCACCCTCGCCGTCGACCTGTCGCTCGCAGGCGAGATCAACGCTCAGGTGACCAACGTGTCGAGCCCCACGACGCTGACGTTCTACACGCGACCGGATCTGACGATTCAGAAGGCCACGTTCGACGGCACCGCGATCCCGGTGCAATCGGTCTCCGGAGGCGGCGCGTCCGTCGCGTTGAGCTCGAGCGGCACTCTCGTGCTCAGCGAGGGCGGCGATGGGGGCGCCTACGGTCCTGTCGGAGCGGCGCTGCCCCCGCCCCCGCCATCCCAGTCAAAAAGCGGGTGCAGCTGCCGCATCGACACCGCGGACAGGAGCCAGCGCGGCGTTCCGGCCGTGGCGCTGACTGCCTTCATCGGGCTGTCGCTTGCACGCAAGCGACGTCACTGCTGCGCGAGGGCGCGGGCGAGCTGACTCTGCGCTCGGCCGATGTCGAACTTGGATCGTATGTCCTCGAAGCGAGCGCTCGTGTACTGGAGCTCCGAGTCGGTCAGCTCCAAGAACGTCCCGACGCCCTGGCGATAGCGGGCTTCCTGCTCGTCGCGCCGTTCGCGCGCGGTCGTGACGTACTTGGCCGAGGCGGCCGCCGCCTTGCGCGCCGCCACCAGGGCGGCACGGGCCTGCTCGGCCTCGAGGCGCACCGTGTTGTGCATCTTGTGTTCGTCGGCGGAGAACTCGTCGGCCAGCGCCTGCTGCTCGTCGGCGTTGCCCTGCACGAGCCAAGGATTCATCCCGTACTGGCCGGGGTACATGATCGAAACGCTCGCGCCGATGTTGGTGACCTGTTGTCCCATCGTGGGGCCAGACCACCAGGGCCCCGCTTGCACCACGACTTGCGGTAGGTACGCCCCGCGCGCGGACTTCGCCGCCTCGTCGGCGCTCTGCGCTCGATAGGCAAGGGCGAGCACCTCCGGTCGCTCGTTCGCGGCCGCCGAGATCGCGCCGTCGGATGGAAGCGGCGCGCCTTCCGACGACGGGGCAACCAGGGAGTACTTGCGCATGGTGTCCTCGCCGATCGCGGCAGCCAGTGCCGCGCGCGCGACGGTGACGGCAGCCCGCGCGCGAACGAGGGCGAGCTCTCCCTGAGCGAGGAACGACTGCGCGGCGGCCACGTCGACGCGCGTGTTGGTACCGGCCGAGTGAAATCCCTCGGCGGTGTCCAGGTGCCGCTGCCGCGTCTTGACCTCTTCCTCGGCGACGTCGGCTTCGGCTTCGGCGGCCAGTGCGTCGAAGTACGCAAGCTTGGCGTTGAGCACGACGTCGAGGGTCGACCCACGCAGCCCCATCCGCTCGGCGGTCACGAGCGCGGATCCAGAGCGGGTGGCGTGGATCGTCTTGCCCCAATCCCAGAGCACCCAGGAGAGGCCAATGCCCGAGCTCCAGTACTGGTAAAGGCGGTAGTTCGGCGACGGGATGTATGAGGGGGCCGAGTGACAGATTGTGCGCTGCACCTGGCCGTTCACCAACGCAGGCGCGCACTGGACCAGGACCTGGTTGCCCGTCGTGTCGACCACGTTGTCCACGCCCGTATCGGTGCGCGCGTCGAGGACCCGCTGAAATCCCGGCGAGGCGGAGTAGTTCGGCGTCTGCGGTTCGAACGTGAAGTTGCCGGTAATGCCAGGCAGAAACCCGGCCACCGCTTGCTCCTTGAGAGCCAGCGCGTGGTCGACCGCCGCCTTCTGGCTCGCCAGCTGCGGATGGTGGGACTCGGCGAGCCTTACTGCCTCGTCGATCGTCAGCGGTGGACCGTCGTTCTGCGACGCCTCGCCCGGCTGCTTTTCCTGCTGCGCCCAGGCCCGACCAGGCAACCCGCTGCCGACAGCAGCGATGAGCGCGCCGAGAAGGAGTCGTTGGAACGGCCAGCCTGCGCCGTTGCGTGCGTTTCGGCTCACTGGTGCGACGCAGCCACGGCGACCGCGGCAGGCTCCGCTGTCGTGGCAGCGGCGCGTGTCGTGCCCGAGGGCGCCGCCGACGCGCTCACGATCGGTACGGGCGCAGGCGGCGGCGTCGGCTCGAGCCGTGCTCGGGGAATCGAGACGTTGACGGTCAGCCCCGGCAGCAGAACTGAGTCCACGTGATCCAGGATCACCTTGGCGCGAACCCAGTGCGACTGGGCGAGGATCTTCGCGATGGGGATCGAGAACGAAGCGTCTTTCAGTTCGAGCTCGGTCACGACCCCCAGCCAGGCGATGTGCCCTGCGTACGGACGGTGATTCGTCCCCGGCAGGGTCGTCTCGACCGGTGCCCCCACGGAGAGATCCCCGTACTTCGACTCGTCGATCCAGGCCTCGATCGAGAGATCCGTGTCGTACCAGAGCTCGAGCAAGGGAATCCCGAGCTTGACGCCGGCACCCGGCTCGACGATGCGGCGCGAGACGATGCCAGCCTCCGGGGACCGGACGACCGTCATCGACAGCTCGGCCTCCGCAGTATCGAGCGCGGCCTTGGCCGTCTTCGCCGCGGCTTCGAGCAGATCGAGCCTGGCGCGGGCGGCTCGCGCAATGGCGTCCTGCAAGGCGACCGATGCCATCTGCGCATGCGCGAGATCCACCTTCCCCTGCGCTTGCTCGAGCGTCTCGCGCGCTACCTCGTCGGTGGCGGCCGCGATGTCGTGATCCGCCTCGGACACCATGTCTTTGTCCCGGAGAACCGTGCTGCGCTCAACCTGCTTGTCGGCGAGCTTCGAGTTGACGACAGCCGCGCGCTGCTGCGCTTCGCCCACCGCGATCTTCGCCTTGACCTGACCCTGCATCACGCCGACCTTCTGGAATTGAACGGCGACCGCCTCGCGGGCGACTTGCACCTGGATCACGGCTTGCTGCCACGCCGCGCGGGCCTGGTCGACGGCGGCGCGTTGGCGCACGTCGTTCATCCGGAGCAGGACGTCGCCGCGATCGACCCGCTGGCCGGATCGCACTTCGACCGTCATCACCTGACCCTCGATCGGCGCGCCAACCTGGGCGACTGCGCCTTTGACGAAGGCGTACGAGGAGACGACGTGCGTCTCGCGGTAGTACACCCAGCGCCCGAGGAATCCCCCGACGGCGATCGCTACGAGAACAGTGAGGGTCGTTCGAAGAGCTCGAATCATTGCCTTTGCCTTCAAGAGGCGCCGCGAGGTTCGCGGTCGCGAATACGCACCAGCACCAGCACTGCAGCCAGTACGACGAACAACAACAAGTACTCCGCCTCCGTGCGGCGGCTGTGGAGATCCAGGCTGACCAGGCTCGCGTCCCGTAGCAGGGGCACCGAACCGACGAGCTGGCCCACCGCGATCGCGTACCCCGTCATCACCATCGCAAGAATCGTTGCAGACACGAGCTGCCGATCGCGCATGCGCAATCGACCCTTGGTCGAGTCGAGCTCCCGCGCGCCGCGATTCAACCAGAACTGCCGCGCAGGGAAGAACATGACCCAAATCTTGACGAGCGCACCGGCCCAGTCGAAGAGTACCGCGAGCGGCGCATAGAAGAACGAGATCCGGCGACCGTGCTTCCACGACGGCAGCGCGCGGACGCTGCGTGAGCAGAGGACCCACAGGAAGTATGCGGCGACGAGGTCGGCCCGATCGCGGCCGAACGCCATGTAGAGCGCCGCGGTTGGTCCGATGAGGACCGTCCAGATGCTGACGCGCTGATCGATGAGACACCACCAGCAAAAGAAGCCCAGCTTCGTCGGCCCTACGGAGATGGCGCGCTCGCTGTTGCGCACCATGTTGCCACCCCAGCGCCGCAGGTTGTGGTACGCGCGGATCAAGGGCTCCTTCAGCACGAACTCGTACGTGACGACCGACACGTCGGGCACATAGAGCAGCCGCTTGCCCTGCGAGAGCAGGTAAAACCAGGTGCTCTTGTCGTCGCCGGAGAGGAGCTGGTAACGGCCCCATAGCCAGTGCTTCACGTTGTCGTTGCGCACGATCTCGATGAACCCGTCGTCGAGCGTGGCGGCGCGGAAGATCGAATACCTCCCGGTGAGGCAGAGGAGCCGGTCCGACAACGAAATCGAGTTGTAATAGAGGTGCCGCTGCCCGTGCCGCATGTGGATCCACTCGGAGAACCACGAAGGCCCCTGCACGTGAGCATGTTCGTTCGTCGTCGCCGCGTAGACGTCCGGCGTGATGCGGAAGAGCGGGAGCGCCCGCGTCAGGGCCCCCGGGTCGAGGCGCGTATCCCCGTCCATCATCACGAAGATGCCTTCTGGGTCGGGATGCCGGTCGCGGATGAACTCGAGGCCTTTCGCGAGCGCGTCGCGCTTTCCGTCGGCGCCGCGCATCAGCACGATCTCGGGCGCGAACTCGGGGGGATGAGACGCGACCCCCTCGCCAAAGGCCGCGAGGATCGCCTCATCGTCGGCGTCGGTCCCCGTCACCGCGACGAACAGCGGCCTCTTGGCCAGCGGCGGGAGACGCCCCATCTCGGCGACGACGGAGAGGATCACGGCCCGAGTGACCTCGGGCCGTTCCTTGTACGTCACGAGGAGGATGCTGACTTCCGGAATGTGACCCCGTTTGGCCACCGCCTGCGCGGCTTGCTCCTGAAGCAGCGGGTACTTCCAGTAGCGGTAGAGCGCAGCGCGGATCCAGTGAAGCAGCGCCCACCCCCAGCGCCAAAAGATGACGGCCGACGCCGGCACCCACAACGGAAGGTGGCTCTGGAAGAGCAAGCGCAGCGGCGGTATCCGCTGCGCGTCCGCGAGCGCCCACATGCTGAAGATGATCGCGGCGAGCACCCCAATCTGCCCGAGGGCAGTTGCGCCGCCCTTGTCCTCGATGGACGGCCCCGGTTTCGGGGTCCCTCCCTTGGAGACCACCGCGGTCGGAGTTCCGGGCGATTGGGGTCCTGGGCTCATGGGGTGCAGCGAAGCGACCGACTCAGGTTCAAGCCACCGCCGACGAAACGTCCCGCGTCGAGTCCCTCTGCACTTCGGGGCGCTTCGGGAGCTCGAGCATGATGCGATACGGCGGACGTCCGAGGTCCACGATCGTCGGCTCGACGCCGAGCTTGCGAGCTCGCGCCAGCAGCTCGGTGGAGGACCGGCTACGCACGAGCACCTCGGAGTGCTTCAGGAACCTGTCCGGCCGCGCCATCAGCAGTTTGCCGAGGTGCGCGAGATCCGGGCGAGGGTGGCGGGCCAGCGAGTCTTGGACGAGCGGGTCGTAGATGCGAAGATCGTAGCCGCGGCCCAGGAGGCGCTCGGCGATCTCGACCATCGGGCTCTCTCGAATGTCGTCGGTGCCCGTCTTGAACGCGAGGCCCTCGAGCCCGACCTTCTTGCGGCCAAGGGCCTCGATGTACCCGATCGTGCGCTCGATGTGCAGCCCGTTGCTGCGCAGCGTGCCGCCGAGCTGGGGGACTCCGACGCCGTAGCGACGGCCGAGGTTCAGCAAGGCGCGGAGATCCTTCGGGAGACATGATCCGCCGAACGGCAAACCAGGGCGCATATACGCCGACGAGATATTGAGTTTGCGATCTTCGCAAAAGACGCGCATCAACTCGATGCCATCGATGCCGACGGCCTGGCAAAGAGAACCCACTTCATTTGCAAATACAACCTTGACCGCGTGCCAGGCGTTGCAGCAATTCTTGAGGAGCTCCGCCGTGCGGTAGCTGACCCAGTGGGTGCGGTCTTCGAAAGCGCCGAAGAGCGAGCGGACGAGCGCTTGCGCGTGCTCCGGCGGAGGTGTCGGCCCGCCGATGACACAGAAAGGCGGGTCGTCGTAGTCGGCGATCGCGGTGCCCTCGCGCAGGAACTCCGGAACGCTGAGCACGAGGATGTCGCCCGACGTCGAACGCACGGCGCGCCGCGAGTTGGCGGACAGCGTGTACGAGACGAGATCCTCGCACGTCCCAGGCGGGACGGTGCTGCGGATCATCACGGAATAAGGCCCTTTGCGCGTGCGCAGCGCCGCGCCGATCTGCGCGCAGCACTTCTCGAGCGCCCGGAGATCGGGGCTCTCGTCAGGACCCGTCGGCGTCCCAACGCAGATGATGGCTGCCGTCGACTCGCGCACGGCCGTGGCCGCGTCCATCGTTGCCCGAAGGCGGCCGAGCCGCACGCCCTCCTTCATCAGTTCTTCGAGCCCACCCTCGAACATCGGCGGCTCGCCGCGTGAGACGGCAGCTACTTTGGCGGCGTTGGCGTCGACGCCGATGACGGAATGGCCGTCACGCACCAAGCAAGCTGCGGTTACGCAGCCTACATAGCCCATGCCGAATATCGCGACTTGTGTCATGTCTTTCTTCATGGGGCGCAGTACCCTTTCATTAGGTGGCTATACGATCCAATGTAGGAAGTGTCAATCATCAATTGCGCACACGCAGCTCTCATGAGCGATACGTGGAAAGCGGGGGCCTACCCCTTTGCTTTTCGCGGCGCTTTTCGCGGCGTCTCTCGGCTTAATCATCCCGATGCCGATGCCGATGCGACGAGGCGACGGGGCACGGCGCCTCCAGCCGCGGCCGCGGCGCGAGGGGGGCTTGCCCACTCCTTCGCCCGCATCGGCGTCGGTCCCGTGGCTCGCACTCGGGAGCGGGCCCCGCCGGCTCGGCGAGGCTTCGCCTCGAGTCTGCCCCCCTCGGGCTGCGCCCGCCAAGCCTATGCGCAAGATTGCGCAGGGTTTGGTGCGCGTGGTGCTTCTCACTCGACAGCACAAAACTTATTACCGTGTGTTTACCCCAAAGGGGGTCTCGCGCGGGTTACGTGCTTGTTTCGCCTGGCCTGTTTTTGACGTTCGACCTCGAATTGTCTTCAAGGTGGCGGTAATTTCTCCGCCGGCTTTCCTCCCTGGCACGCTCGCCGGCGTCCTTGGCGAGCTTGGCACGCGAGCGAGCAAGGGCACGCGCGCCTCGTCTTGCGCGTGTACCCCCGCGGCGCGACGTGCTACGGCAACCGTCGCGAGGCGATAATGTTTCGGAATGGTACAGCCGCGCATGCCGCGGCGTTGGCCGTCATCGCGTGCCTGGGCCTCTCGTGCGACAAGGAACGCGTCGCGCCGAACACGTCCCACGTCGAGAATGCCGTGCAGGATCCCGCCGTTGCCCCCGCATCTTCTTCGCCCTCGGCCGCTACCGGGGCAGCAGGGGCCGTGTCCCCAGCGCTTGTTTCGCGCCTCATCTTGCGAGCAGTGGCGACCGAAGGCCGTCCGCACAAAGACGAGTGGGATCGCGCCGCGGATTTGGCACTCGCCATTCGCGCGCGCGTCGAACTGCTCCGCGCTCGCGTCGTACCCGCTGAACAGGTGTCGACCATCCGAGATCGGGCCCTTGCAGCCGCATCGCTTGTCCTAAGCTACGAGGTTCGGGGCAACATCGGGCAGTCCTATGCGGGCCCAGACGTAGGCGACGCGCGGGGTTGGGGCACGTCCAAGTCGATCAAACTCGGCACCGTCGCGGCCGACAAGGCCGTCGACGCATATACGACGTCGACGACGCTCGGCGGCCTCGCCGATCTCGCAGAATTCGAGGCCTCCCAGGGGAACCGCAGTGGGGCCGCCGACCTTTTCGCGAAGATCGCGCCCATCGCCGATCACTGGATCGAGCACCGCATGTTCGACATCCCCGGCGGCTCGGGTCGCTCGTGGGAGAAGATCGTGACGGTCGATCCCGCGATCCACCACTACGTCGTCTACAACACCGACGCGGAGTTCTCCCGCGATCTCGCGATCCTGGCAAGCGTCGCGCGCACCCTCGGCGACGGCACGCGCGCCGCGACCTACGAGAACGTCGCAATCTCCGTAGGCAAGCGGCTGCGGGACACCCTCATTGCCCCGATTCTCGAGGGGGGCCCCCACCCCGAGCGATGGGCCTATGCACTCGAACTGCGCGACGACCAGCTCACCTTCCAGAGGGTCGAGGACTCGAACCACGCTTCCTTCACGCTGGATTTCATTGCGCTCGCCGTCGAACGCAACCTAGGCGGGATATTCACGAGGAGCCAGCTGAACGGCCTTGGCACGATTCTGGACGCCTCCCTCTTCGTTAAGTCACCGGAGGGCGGGCCCGCATACAGCGTCTTCGTCAATCCAGCCGAGACCTCAAACTTCGGTGTCCGTAATAAAAAGAAGATCAAGAACTTCACTTTTGCGGCCGAAGGAGACTCGACGACCGAGGTCGCGTCCTGGTGGAAGGAACTCGCCGGACCGTCGAGGGATCTAGACTTGGGGCTCTCCATCCGCACCTCTTGGGGCTGGTCGGAGGCGGTGAGCGACCGACCGGCGGTGCTCGACCAGATCGGCCAGTATCTCGAGGCGGAGGCGCGCTGCGGTCAGAACGAACAGGCGGCCAACGTGTTTCTGTCGTTTGCGGTGTGGACTCGCGTCAAGCAGGGCGCGTAGGATTCGCGAGCTGCCGGTACCCCTGTAAAATTCTGTCGATGACGTACGACGTTCGGGCTGCCGTCTGCCCCGTGCTCGGGCACCGGCCGAGACCGCACAGGTCGTCGACGACCATCTGGATGAGAGGCTGCTGAACATGGGCGGGGTGAGCGATGAAACGCTCTTCGACCCCGCGCGATGTGGTGAGTCGCACCGGCCCATCCGCGAACAACGAAACCTCCAGGGTGCCCTTGTCGCCCGAGATCTCGACGACATCGACGCTGGACTGCGCCAGAAAGCAGAAAACGCCCGAGCCAACGGCACCGGAC
The DNA here is from genome assembly GCA_003139415.1 of Myxococcales bacterium. Taxonomy (GTDB): domain Bacteria; phylum Myxococcota_A; class Polyangia; order Polyangiales; family Polyangiaceae; genus Palsa-1150. The sequence goes on from PLIR01000224.1 coordinate 22,333, forward strand.
CCAAACCGCAGCGCGCAGCTCACGGTGTCCTCGGCGAGGTAGAGGGCAGCTTGATTCGAGGCGACGCCGGTAGCCTCGGCGATGGGCCCGAGGACCCAATCGAGGAAGTCCAGCGCGTGGCTGCCCAGATCGACGAAGCGTCCGCCGCCGGACACCTCGGGGACGACCCGCCAGGGAAGATGGTCGACGTCGCGTTCGGCGTCGGCCACGGGCCTCGTCAGCGTCACGCGGACGAAGCGCGGGACCCCGATGGCGCCACCGTCGACGAGCTCCTTGACCGCGCAAAACCGCGGCAGTGCACGCCGATAGTACGCGACGAAGAGCGGCAGGCCGGCAGCCTCGAAGGCGCGGTTCATCCGAACGCACTCGTCGTGCGTCCTCCCCATCGGCTTCTCGACGTAGGCGGCCTTGCCGGCGCGAGCGCAGGCGAGCGCGTATTCGCAGTGCGAGTCCGGCGGCGTCGCGATGTAGACGGCATCGACGTCGGGGTCGGCGATGAGCGCCGCGGCGTCGTCGTACCAGCGTGCAGCGCCGTGCCGGCGCGCGTAGTCTTGCGCCCTGTCGCCTCGGCGACTCATGACGGCCATGAGCGTGGACCGCTCGGCGCGTTTCAACGCCGGTCCGCTCTTCGTCTCGGCGACGTTTCCGCAGCCGAGCATTCCCCACCGGACGGGCGATGCGCACACGCGAGTCATGAGAGTTCCGTCTTTCATGCCATGGCGCCCGCTCTCGCGAAAGCGTCTCCCCAATTGATTCACGATGATTGACGAGCCAGCCTCGCGTGGTAAGGCACACGATACCGATGCTGACCGCGATCCGGAACTACGGCCTATTCGCCGTAGGGATGCTCGTCGGCTGCGGAGCGGTCGTCTGCTGCGCAACGGTCGCGGATAACTCGGTCGGCGTCGGCGTGTCTCCCGGCTCGTCCACCTCCCCCAGCTCCGACGGCGGCACCGAGGCCGGCTCGATGCCCTGCCCGACCCCGTCCCTCTCCGATTTCGAACAGACCCTCGACGCGGCAACCGTGCCCCCGGTGCCCTACGTATCCAAGACCTGCACGACCCCCGCCGTCTCTTCAACGGTTCACGACGGCCTAGGGCTGATCACGATCAGCGGCCCGGCAACCTGCACGTTGTCGGATCTTTACGGGCTCCAGGGGGACGAGGCCTTCATGACGACGGAGCACAGCTTGCCGATACCGACGCAGCCCCTGCC
>PLIR01000167.1 GCA_003139415.1 Myxococcales bacterium
CATTGGAGCGACCCATGCCCGCCGTGACATTGCCGAAGCACAAGGAAGGCGATTTCTTCGTCGACTACGAGGAGAAGGTTTTCGAGGACGGCAAAGCCAAGCCGGGAGAGAAGGCACTCGTCACCTTTCACACGGTGGCGTTCGAGGGGTCGATTGGCCTGGTCAACATGCTCCAAGCGACGCGCCTGATGCGAAAAGGCTTCGACACGAGCGTGCTACTCTACGGTCCGGGCGTGCTGCTCGGCGTGCAGCGCGGGTTCCCCAAGCTGGCGTCGGAGGCCTTCCCCGGCCACCTCGTCGTCAACCAGAAGATCGGCGCGTTCATGGCCGAAGGAGGCAAGGTCTACGCGTGCCGCTTCGCGCTGCAGGCGCTCTACGGACACGGCGAGCCCTCGCTCATTCCGGGCATAAGGCCCATCAGCCCGCTCGACGTGCTCGACATCATCCTTCTCCACAAGCGCGACAACGCCTTCATCCTCAACACCTGGACGCTCTGAGCTCCACCGAGGCGTGCGATGAAACCTCTGCGCGTCCGCGCTGCGGCGGTCCAGCTCAGCCCCGTCCTCTACAGCCGAGACGGGACGACCGAGAAGGTCTGCTCCGCTATCGCGCAGGCCGCAGGCCGCGGCGCGCAGCTCGTCGTGTTCCCCGAGACGGTCGTCCCGTATTACCCGTATTTCTCGTTCATCCTGCCGCCCGCGGCGATGGGCAAGGCACACCTGCAACTCTACGAGCAGGCGGTGACCATCCCGGGGCCCACGACGGAAGCCGTGGCGGAGGCCGCGCGGCGACACGGCGTCGTCGTCTCGCTCGGGGTCAACGAACGCGACGGAGGGTCGCTCTACAACACGCAGCTCCTCTTCGACGCCGACGGGGCGCTGGTGCAGCGCCGACGAAAGATCACCCCCACGTACCACGAGCGAATGGTCTGGGGGCAGGGCCAGGGCGACGGGCTCGTGGCGGTCGACACAGCCGTGGGACGCATCGGACAGCTCGCGTGCTGGGAGCACTACAACCCGCTCGCGCGCTACGCGCTGATGGCGGACAGAGAAGAGATCCACGTCGGGATGTTCCCGGGCTCCATGGTGGGCCAAATCTTCGCCGATCAGATCCAGGTCACCATCCGCCACCATGCCCTCGAATCGGGGTGCTTCTTCGTCAACGCGACGGGATATCTCACACCCGAGCAACGCCACGAGATCGGCCGTGGGACGGGCCTCGAGGCGGCGCTCGGGGGCGGGTGCTTCACGGCCATCGTGTCGCCCGAAGGCGCCCTGCTCGAACCCCCGCTNNCAAGCGCAAGCGGATGATGGACAGCGTCGGCCATTACGCGCGCCCCGAGCTCTTGCGCCTCGTGATCGACCGGGCGGTGCACACGCCGACGGTCGACCGCTCCTCCCCCATCACCACCCACGAAGACCAAGCCCCACGCCATGAGATCCCTTCCTCTTCTCCCGCCGTCGCCTGATCCGCGATCGACGCTCACCGAGCTGCAGGCGCTCGGCGCGCGCTGGATCGGTCCGGCCGGCGCCGGCCTGTCGCGCGTCGGCGGTGCAGGTCCGTCGGACCACAAGGCCATCGTCCTCGACGGTCAGACCGTCATGGTGCCGATCCACACCGCGGCCGCGAGCGCCTCGCCATTCGCGCTTCGCGCGACCGGTGCCGCGACCGCCCGCCTCGAGCGCGACGGCGTGGTCATCGGCAGCGTGACCTTTCCCGCGGCGCCCCGCTTCTACGAGCGGACGACCGCCGACGGCATCCCTTACTGGAAGATCGCCACGCTGCACTCGACCGACGTCCTCGCGACAACGGTGCTCCAGCAGTGCACGCGGTACATCGACCGCGACTCTTCGTGTCAGTTCTGCGCGATCGGAGGTTCTCTGGCGGCCGGGCGGACCATCGCGCGAAAGACGCCCGCGCAGCTCGCCGAAGTGGCGCATGCCGCCGTGCACCTCGACGGCGTGCGTCACATGGTGATGACGACGGGGACGCCCGCGACGCCGGACCGCGGCGCTCGCCTGCTCGCCGAGTGCGCGGCCGCTGTCACCGCGCGAGTCGAACTGCCGATCCAGGCCCAGTGCGAGCCGCCGGCCGACGACGCCTGGTTCGGCCGGCTGAAGGACGCCGGGGTCGTCTCCCTGGGGATGCATCTCGAGGCGGTGACCGACGAGGTGCGCCGCACGATCATGCCCGGCAAGGCCGAAGTGCCGCTCGCCCGTTACTTCGCGGCGTTCGAGGCGGCGGTGCGCGTGTTCGGCCGCGGCCAGGTGAGCACGTACATCCTGGCCGGCCTGGGCGACAGCGCACGCGACATCGTCGCGACCTGTCGCGCGGTTGCAGGGATGGGGGTCTATCCGTTCGTCGTCCCGTTCGTGCCGATCCGTGGAACGCCCCTCGAGACGCACCCGCCGCCGAAGCCCGCCTTCATGACGCAGCTCCTGGCGGAGGTCGCCGCGGTCGTGCGCGAGGGCGGGCTGTCCCAGGCGACGATCAAGGCGGGCTGCGGCAAGTGCGGCGCTTGCTCGACTCTCCGCGCGTACGAAGGTGCCGCATGATCCTCGAAGCCGTCGTTCCCTTTCGCTCTCGCGACGTCGGGTTCAAGCTCGCGCTCGAGGACTGGGAGGTCGCCTCGTATTACCGGTTGCGGCGGCGGATCTTCTGCGACGAGCAGCGGCTCTTCCCGGCCGACGATCGCGACACTGTCGACGATCGCGCGCTGCCCATCGTGGCCGTCAGCCGCGTGGCGGGGATCCCGGACGATGTCGTCGGGGTGGTGCGCGTCTGGCAAGAAGGAGCCGGGCTGTGGTGGGGCGGCCGCCTCGGGACGCACCCCGAGCACCGCCGCAACGGAACGATCGGCCCGGGCCTCGTCCGTCTGGCGGTCCGCACGGCGTGCCGCCGGGGGTGCTCGCGCTTCCGGGCAACGGTACAGCTGCCGAACGTTCCGCTCTTCGAGCGATTGCACTGGCGCGCGATCGGCGACGCGCGGGTCTGCGACATTCCTCACGCCTTGATGGAGGCAGACCTCGATCACTACCGCGCGGGGCTGCCATGACGTCGAGCGCCCTCGAGGCGTGCGCGGCGCGCCTGCGTGAGAGCGCGGCGTTCCGCTCGAAGCGAGACATCGGCCGCGTGGCCGCGCGCGTCGACGGCGCCCCCCGGGCCGTTGCGGGCTGGCTCGAGCGCGAAACGCGTGTCGCGCTTGGGGACGACACCGCGGCCATCCCGGATGGTAACGGATACCTCTTGCTCGCCGCCGAGGGGATGCTCCCGGAGTTTCTCGATCGCGACCCGTACTTCGCCGGTTGGTCGTCCGTCATGGTGAACGTGAGCGATGTGGCCGCGATGGGCGGCTACCCGCTCGCGGTCGTCGACGTCTATTTTCATGCTGCATCGTCGCAGGTCGAAGCGGTGCTCTCGGGAATTCGCGATGCGTCCGCGGCTTACGGCGCGCCGCTCGTCGGGGGCCACACGACCCGGCGCGACGTCGGTCCGCACGCCCTCGCCGTCGCGATCCTCGGCCGCGCCGAACATTTGATGACGAGCGGCGGCGCGCGTCCCGGCGACGCGATCCTCTTCGCGGTCGACCTGCGAGGCCGCTACCGGGGCGACTGGCCGTTCTGGGACGCGACGGCCGGGCGAAGCGCCAGCGATCTGCGCTCCAACCTCGCGGTCCTCGGAAGGCTGTCCGACGCGGGGCTGGTGAACGCGTGCAAGGACGTCAGCAACGCCGGCGTCGCGGGCACGCTGCTCATGATGCTCGAATCGTCCGGTGTCGGAGCCACGCTCGATCTCGATCGCCTACCCATTCCGGACGAAGTCGACGTGGATCGCTGGCTGCTCACGTTCCCGAGCTACGGGTTTCTGTTCGCGACCCCGCCGGCGCAGGTCGCGACGGTCCAAGCCGTCCTGCGCGCCGAGGGCGTGGCGTGCGAGGAGGTGGGGCGCGCCGACGCCTCCTCCGCGCTCCGTCTGGCGCGGCGCGGACACGAAGCTTTGCTTTGGGACCTCCGCACGGAACCCTTCACCGGCTTCCAGCGCGCTCCGCGCGGTCGTCCCGTCATCCCAGCGGCGGCGACCGTCCGATGAAAGCGCCGTCCGTTGGGCTCTTCACGTACTCGACGCTGCCGCGCGGGAGCGTCGTGCACACGGCGCATCTGGCCGACGCCCTGCACGACGCGGGTTGGGACGTCACGGTGTACGCGCTCGACAAGGACCACCGCGGCTTCTTCCGGCCGCTCCGCGCCCGGCTCCACCTGCTGCCGGCCGCTCCGTCCCCTGGCACAACGGCCGATCTCGTCCGCCTCCGCGCCTCGGAAATCGCAGACTACTTCGCGCGAAGGGGCCTCTCCCACGACATCCATCACGCCGAGGACTGCCTCACCGCCAACGGCCTTCTCGAGCTGCGGGCGCGCGGGCTCGACGTTGGGGTCGTGCGCACCGTCCATCACGTCGAAGCATTCGAGGATCCGTACCTGGCGGCCTGTCAGGAGCGCTCGATCCGTCATGCCGACGTCTGCTTCGCCGTCAGCCGTGCGGCGTCGATGGATGTGGCGCGTACGTTCGGCGTGCGCGCGCGCCTTGTCACGAACGGCGTGCTGGTCGACCGCTTCGCGCGTCCGGATCCGGACCGCGTGCTCGCGTGGGAGCACCGCCTCGCGGGCGCCGTCGCCGGTCCGCTTCTGCTCGCCGTCGGCGGCGTCGAAGAACGCAAGAACACGATCGGCATCCTGCGAGCGTTCGCGCGCATTCGCGGCAGTCACCCCGGCGCCCGCCTCTGCATTCTCGGCGGCGCGACCGTTCTCGATCACGGCGCCTATCGCGCCGCCTTCGAGCGGGAGCTCCGTGGCTTGCCCGCGGCCGTTCGCGGCGCCGTGACCGAGACGGGCGTCGTCCACGAAGACGACGTGCCGGCCGTATTCTCGATCGCGAGCGCGCTGGTGTTCCCTTCCCTTCACGAGGGCTTCGGGCTCTCCGCGATCGAGGCGCTGGCGGCTGGGCTGCCGCTCGTCGCGTCGAACCGTCCACCGCTCACCGAGTTTCTCGACGACACCTGCGCTGTCTTGGTCGACCCGACGTCGGAGGATGCCGTCGTGCAGGGCATCCTGCGCGCGCTGCAGCGATCGGCGGACCGCGCTCGAGCGGGGCTACGCGTGGCCGAGCGCCACTCCTGGAGCCGCGTCGCGCTGGCACACGCAGCCCACTACGTCGAGCAGCTGAGTCACCCGCGTGCCCGGACCGCGCCGGCGGCCCTCGCCTGAGGAAAGGAAAGCGCGGTTCATGCCCGAGATGCATTTCATCGTCCGGTGGCCCGGCGGCGACGAGGTCCGTTGCTATTCGCCGTCCCTCGTCGTGCGCGATTATTTGAAAGTCGGCGCTTCGTACGCGATGGACGATTTCGTAGAGCGGAGTCGGACACTTTTCCGGATCGCTTCGGAGCGGGTCAGGGACAAGTACGGCTTTTACTGCAGCGCCGCCCTGGACCAACTCGCCGCCATCGAGGCGCGCGCGAGCACCTTCCACCCTTCGGCGCAGGTCACGGTGGTGGCCTTCGAGGCGCCGAAGGATTCATGAGCGCCGCCGCCCCGCGGCGACCCCTATCCAAGCAGCATCGTTCTCAATTCGAGGGTACGAAGATGGGCCGAACACGCGATCACCGAGGCGTCCTCGTCATCGGCGGAGGTCAAGCCGGCCTCTCGATGAGCTATCACCTGAAGAGACGAGGGATCGACCACATCGTCCTCGAGCAGCACCGCATCGGCCACGAGTGGCGCGAACGGAGATGGGACACGTTCTGCCTCGTCACCCCCAACTGGCAGTGCACGCTGCCCGGATTTGCGTACAAGGGGCCGGCCCCATTCGGGTTCCTGAAAAAGGACGAGGTCGTGCGTTACATCGAAGAGTACGCGGCCTCGTTCGATCCGCCCGTACTCGAGGGCGTCCGCGTCACGGGCCTACGCCGCGCCCCCGGTGGGTCGTACGAGTGCGCGACGTCGGCGGGCGACTTTACCGCCGATCAGGTCGTCGTCGCCGTCGGCGGCTACCATATCCCGAACATCCCGCGCATCGCGGAGCGCTTCCCGGCGGACATCGTCCAGATGCACTCGTCGGACTACAAACGGCCCGCGGCCTTGCCCGAGGGCGCAGTGCTCGTCGTCGGGTCCGGTCAGTCCGGGTGCCAGATCGCCGAGGACCTCCACCTCGCGGGGCGCCGCGTACACCTCTGCGTCGGCAGTGCACCCCGGACGGCCCGCCGCTACCGCGGCAAGGACGTCGTCGAATGGCTGGACGCCATGGGCTACTACAGCATGCCCGTGCATGAGCACCCGCTGAAGGAGCGCGTCCGCGCCAAGGCCAACCACTACGTCACCGGCCGGGACGGCGGTCGCGACATCGACCTTCGAAGGTTCGCGCTGGAGGGCATGCGCCTCTGGGGTCGCCTCTCCCGGGTCGAGGGCGCGAGGCTCGATTTCGCCGACGATCTCAAGAAGAACCTCGATCAGGCCGATGCGGTGGCGGAGAGCATCAAGGACACCATCGACAAGTTCATCGCTTCGCAGAACATCGACGCCGCGACCGAACCCCGATACCAGCCGGTGTGGCAGCCCGACGGCGGCCCCACCGCCCTCGACCTCGCCGAGCAGGGCATCCGCAGCGTCATCTGGAGCGTAGGCTTCCGCTCGGACTATCGCTTCGTCGAGGTCCCCGTCTTCGACGGCAGCGGGTACCCGAGCCATCAACGGGGCGTGACGGCCGCCGCTGGGCTCTATTTCCTCGGGCTGCCGTGGCTGCACACCTGGGGCTCCGGACGATTGTCCGGGGTCGCGCTCGACGCGGAGTACCTGGCCGAGCGCATCCAGGACCGCGGGGTCGAAGCTCGCGTGGTGCGCGCCGCGCCCAACGAGCTCGCCCTCGGGTCCTGAACCGGATGCACCCGCTTCTCAGGCCGAGAATCTCAGGCCCGAGATCGGCGACCGCGCGTCGACGACCTGGTGGGTGTCGTTGTCGCACGCCACGCGCATCGAGACCGTCGGCCGAAGACAGTAGCCATAGCCTCGAATCGTCTCGATCATCGCCGCGTGCTCGCCGAGCTTTCGGCGAAGGTGGCCTACATAGACGTTCACCACATTGGAGCCGTCGTACACGTTGAGGACATTCGAGCCCTGGGCGTCGGTCGATGTCCAAATGGTTGCGAGCAACACCGACCGCTGGACGACGCGATTCATGCGTTCGGCCAGATACGCGAGGAGCGCGTACTCGCGCCCCGTCAGCTGCAAGGCGCGGCCCGCAAGGACCGCGCGTTTTTCAGCCCGGTCGATGACGAGGTCCCCGCAGCACACCTTGGCCTGAGGGGGTGCCAAAGCGATCATGCCCGACGCAGGCCCGTTGTCGTCGGGCGTACGTTTCCGATTTGTTTCCATCGGCCGTTCCTTTCGCCTAGTCGACAACTAACCAATGCGCGCCTACAGCGTGCGCCGCCAGCACCAAGATGCGACCGCAGTGATGCCTAAATCAGCGCGGTCGCCGGTGCGCGCGACCCATGCGCCCCGCCGAACCCCTCGAAAGCGCGCTGTCAGAGGGTCTCGAAGACCTCTTCGAGCAACGACGCGAACGCCGCCGAGGCGACGGGCAAGACGCGATGGCGGCGTGTCGCGAGAGCGAGGGTCGCCTGCGCGAAGCCGGGATCGGTCAACGGGATGGTGACCATCCCGGAGGAGTCGGGCTTCCCGGCAATACGAAACTGAAAGCATACGGCCTGATTTTGCCGCGCAAACGTCTTCGTCAACTCCACGGAGTTGGACACGAGCGCTGGCTCCAGCTTGAACGATGCCCGCATCAGCGCGCGATCGAGGAGGGCGCGGGCCGCGAGCGTCGTGTCGGGCATCGCGATCGGGTACGCCACGCATTCGCGGAGGCTCACGCCGTCGCGTCCCTCGAGGGGATGGCCCGGGGCCACGAGCGCACAGAGCGGTTGGTGCACCGACGCCAGCACGCTGACCTGCGGCCGCTCGAGCGCATCGTGGGTTAAAATCAGATCCGCCGCGTCGGTCGCGAGGGCGTCGCTCAGCCCTTTGGGGCCGTCGATCCAGACGTGAAACTGGACGTTCGGGTGCTGCGCCTGGAAGCGGGCGATGGCCGTCGGCAGCATGTGCCCCGTGACCGACTCCGCCACGGCGAGCCGCACGCGCCCACGCAGCAGGCGCCGCAGCCCCTCGATCTGCGCGCCGACGTGCTCGAGCTCCCGGATCGATCGGCGGACGTACGCGAGGTACAGCTCACCCGCCGCCGTCGGTCGCACGCCCCGTGGCAGCCGCTCGAAGAGCGGCGACCCGAGCTCCTCCTCGAGGTCGAGGATCCGGCGATTGAGCGCCGATGACACGATGTGCAGGGCGGAAGCCGCCTTGCGCATCGAGCCGTAGCGGGCCACCGCGTCGACGTACGCGAAGATCCGGGGCGGCGACAGCGGGCGCGGGTGCGGGAGATTCGGTCGAGGCGCCTCGGCGAGCCTGTTTGCCCCGTTCCGCTCCTGCCCTTTCGGCATGCTTTGCACCCGACAACACGCTACCCCGGATGCCCCGACGCATTCCATGCTTTCGAGCCGCGGTACGCGGCCGCTTCAACCTACGGCGCCCTCGGGCCGCGCTTCTTCGATCACCAGCAGAAGTTGACCGGGGCTGACCTCGGCGCCCTTGGCCACGGCGATGTGCGTCACGACGCCGGCCACCGGGGCCTGCACGGACACCTCCATTTTCATCGCTTCGATCACGGCGACGCGTTGATCCGCCACGACGCGATCGCCGCGCGACACCGAGACGGCCCACACGCAACCCGCTATCGGGCACCCCACGCGAACCCCGCTGGCCACGACGTCCGCGACGGCGGACCCTAGCGCGGCGGGTGGCGGGGGTGGAAGGGACGCGGAGCCATCGCGCCGCCAGCGCTCGCGCTCCTCTGCGAAAGCCTGCTGCTGCGTCTCCATGAACGACCGCAGCGGTTCTGCGTCGCGCTCGAGGAAATCGAGGTGGTCGGCCAGGCGAAAGACCTCGTCGCGGATCTCGAGCCGCGCGCGCCCGCGCAAGAGGTCCTCACGGAACGCGAGCAGGTCCTCCTCCGGCGCGGGGTAGAAGCGGATCTGATCGAAGAACCGGAGCAGCCATGGCTTGCCAGGCTCGAACTCGGCGGTCGTCCGGTAGGTGTTCCACACGGGCACCGTCCTACCGACGAGCTGGTACCCCCCGGGGCTCTCCATTCCGTAGATGCACATGTACACGCCGCCGATCCCCACCTCGCCCTCCGCGGTCCACGTACGAGCCGGGTTGTACTTGGTCGTGACGAGGCGGTGGCGCGGGTCCGCGGGCACGGCGCAGGGCGCGCCGAGGTACACGTCCCCGAGCCCGAGGACGAGGTAGCTTGCCGAGAAGATCGTGGCGCGGACGTCGTCGGCGTGAGCGAGGCCGTTGATGCGGCGAATGAACTCGATGTTGCTGGGAAGCCACGGCGCCTCGTCGCGCACCGATTGACGGTACTTGGCGATCGCCTTCGCGGTGGAGCTCGCGTCGAAGGCGAGTGGCAGGCGCAGGACGCGCGACGGGATCTCGACGTCCCGCGCGGCGGGGAGGGCATCCTCGGCTTGCGCGAGGACGGCCAGTAGCGCGTCGAGCGTCAACCTGCGGCCATCGAAGTGGATCTGCAGCGAGCGCACGCCCGGCGACAGCTCGAGGAGACCGTCGATAGGATGCTCGCGCAGCCACGCCATGAGCGAGTGCACGCGAACCCGCAACCCCAAGTCCAATACGAGCGGCCCGTACTCGACCAGCAGATACTTGTCGCCGGCCATCCGATAGACGACCGCGGGTCGAGGCCCCAACTGCGCAAGCGTCGCGACGATGGCCTCGCTCGAGAGCGCGGGCGTCCGGCTCACCGCGGCGGGATGGGGCGCGCGAGCGTGACGCGGCGCCTCGACCGCGCCGAGGGTCGCGATCGCGGCGTCCTGCGCCAACTCCCCGGCGACCGCCTGGTCGAACGTCGTTCGCACGAAGCGGATCGTGTCGCCGGGCTTCACCTGTCCCACCTTCCACAGTTCGTACTTCGCGATTGTGGCGGGGCACACGAATCCCCCAAGGCTCGGTCCGTCCTTCGCAAGGATGACGGGCATGTCGCCCGTGAAGTTGATCGTCCCGATCGCGTACTCGGTGTCGTGGATATTCGACGGGTGAAGCCCGGCTTCGCCGCCATCGAGCCGGCTGAACTCGGGCTTCGGACCGATCAACCGGATCCCCAGGCGGTTCGAGTTGTAGTGAACCTTCCACGCTACCTCGAAGAACCGATCGAGGAACGCCTCGGTGAAAAAGTCCGGCGCCGCATGGGGGCCATACAGCACCGCGATGTCCCATCGGTCCTCGTAGCGCGGGACGAGCCCGTCCGGCGCACGGACCAGCGGCACGGCCGGCGGATCGATCGCACCGATGTGGAGCACGTCTCCGTGGCGCAGCGCGCGCCCGCCATGCCCACCGAACCCGCCGAGGACGAAGGTGGACCGGCTGCCGAGATACGCCGGAACTTCGAAACCTCCTCGCACCGCCAAGTAGGCACGACAGCCGGGGCCCCGGACACCCCGCAACCGGAGCACCGCTCCGGCGCCCACCAGGAACGCGCACCAGCCCCCCACGGCGACTCCGTCGAGCTCCGCCGCCATGTCGGCCCCCGTGATCGCCGCCACGGCTTCGGTGTTGAAGCGCAGCGCCGGGCCTGCAAGCGTCAGCTCGAGCAGCGCTGCTCCCTCGTCGTTGCCGACGAGGCGATTGGCGACGCGCGATGCATAGTCGTCCATGGGGCCGGACGGCGGCACCCCAACGTCCCAGTAACCGACGCGCCCCGGGTAGTCCTGAATCGTCGTTTGTGTTCCGGGATCGAGCACGTCGATCGTCCTCGGCCGGTACACGAAGTCGGCGAGCCACCGCGTATGAACGCGCCCAGCTTTGAAGTCCTCGCTCGCGACGACCTGGCGCAGGTACTCCGCGTTGTGTTCGACTCCCGCGATCCGTGTTTCATCGAGGGCCCGCTGAAGAGCGCCCACCGCGCCCGACCGATCGGCCGCGTGGACGATGATCTTGGCGATCATCGGATCGTACGTCGAGGGGATCGTCGTACCAGCCTCCACCCACGACTCGATCCGCACCCCTCTCGGAAATCGTGCCTCCGTGACGAGACCCGGGCTCGGACGAAAGTCCTTGGCCGGGTCCTCCGCGTACACGCGCGCCTGCAAGGCGACGCCGCGCGACGACGGGACNNTGCTCCACCTGCAGGCGCGTGTTGACCTCGAGGAAGTAAGCCGTCCCCTGCTCGACGTCGAAGACGAACTCGACGGTGCCGGCGGACTGGTATCCGACGGCGCGCGCGAGCGCGAGGGCGTACTCCGAGAGCTTGCGCCGAACGCCGTCGCCCAGGCCAGGAGCGGGGGTCTCTTCGAGCACCTTCTGGTGGCGACGTTGCGCGGAGCAATCGCGCTCGCCGAACGCGACGACGTTGCCGCGACCATCCCCGAAGATCTGCACTTCCAGGTGCCGCGCGACGCGCACGTACTTCTCGACGTAGAGGCTCCCGTCGCCGAAGGCGCTCCGCGCGAGGTGCTCGACCGAGGCATAACCATGGACGAGCCCCGCCTCGTCGTCGCAGAGCCGCATGCCGATGCCGCCGCCGCCCGCGGTACTCTTCAACAGGACGGGATAGCCGATCGCGGACGCGCTTCGGCGCGCGTCGTCGACGTCGGCCAAGAGTTCGCTTCCAGGCAGGACGGGTACGCCGTGCAGCTTCGCGAGGGCCCGCGCGGTGTGCTTTCGCCCGAAGTCGCGTATCTGCGCCGCGGTCGGACCGACGAATGTCACGCTGGCCGCTTCACAAGCGTCGACGAAGTCGGCGTTCTCGCTCAGAAAGCCATATCCGGGGTGAATCGCCTGGGCGCCCGTGGCGCGCGCCGTAGCGAGCAAGCTCTCCATGTTGAGGTAGCTGTCGGCCGGCCGCGCCCCGCCGATGCATGCTGCTTCGTCGGCGTCCAGCGTGTGCAGCGCCCCCGCGTCGGCCTCCGAGTACACGGCGACCGAACGGACACCCAGTCTCTTGAGTGTGCGGATGATCCGGCGCGCGATGACCCCGCGGTTGGCTACAAGGACCTTCTGAAACATGGGTTTCGGGTTCTGGTCTTGCCCCCGCTCGCGACACGCGGTGCTAAGCCCTTCACGCAGACCCTTTGCCCTCCGAGCGGCCCAAGTAGGCGCGCCACCCGCCGAACGATGAAATGTCTTCGGCGCGCTCGGCAGCGAGCGACTCGCAAAGAAAGCCGTGGACCCGCGAGCCGTCGGAGATCTCGATCGTCCCGATCGCAAGCGGCGAGCCCACCCCAGCGAGAAATGAGCCGACGCCGGCAAGAGGCATGGCCCACAGCTCGACCTCGATCGAAGTGCCTCCGGACCCCACCCGGAGCAGCCCCGGCTTCGGAGGTTGGGTGCCGGGCAAAGCGACGAGCCTGTAGTCCGGCGAAGTCCGCGCCACGCGGATGAGTCGCGAGCCCCGGTCCGTCAGTTGGTGGTTGAGCGGCTGGCCCTGCAGGTGCGCTCCGACGACGGCGACGAGGAGTTCGTCGGCAGCGGGCGATGTGGCCGACGGTTCGTCGGGCGGGTACGGCCAGCCCATCGCACCGAGCGTCACACCGGCCTTGCGGTGAAATGCGGCGCCGAGACTCAAGAGCGTAGCGTCGGAGCCCCATGGGCCAAGGAACGTGACGCCGAAGGGAAGCCCGTCTTCGCGGAATCGGGCGGGGACCGCGACCCCCGCGAGGTCGAGCAGGTTCGCGAAAGTCGTGTACTTCCCGAGGCGTGCGTTCTCCGCGATCGGGTCGGCGAGGACGCCTTCGATCGTCGGGTGTTGCGGTGCCGTCGGGACGACCAGGGCGCTCACGCGCTTCCAGAGGGGTGCCAAGTCCCGTACGAGCTCCGCAAGCCGATGGCGCGCGCGGAACGCATCCGTGGCCCGGTACGGCACTCCGTCCGCGAGGATGTCCCGGATGACGGGCAGGAGCGCCTCCGGATGCGCGTTGAGGAAGCCTTCCAGACCCGTCAAACGCTCGGCGATCCAGGGGCCGCCGTAAAGCAAGCGGCCGGCCTCGTAGAACGGCTCCATCGAGATCAGCTCGAGCTCGAAGCCCATCGTCGAGAGCATCTTGCACGCGTCATCGAACGCCTGGCGCGACCGCTCGTCGCCGAACACGCGGTCCTCCGGCCTGGGGACGGCGACCCGTTGCGGCTTGCTGCCGGTATACCAGCGGAACCCCTCCGCGGCGGCCCTCGAAAACGGATCGCGTGCGTCGAACCCGGAAGCGACCGCCGCGACGGTGCGCGCGTCCTCGCATGTCAACGACATGATCGTCATGCAGTCGACCGAGCGGCACGCCGGGAAGAGTCCCGTGGTCGACAGGAGCCCCAGGCTCGGCTTTAGCCCGACGATGTTGTTGAACGCCGCCGGAACGCGGCCCGAACCCGCCGTGTCGGTGGCGATCGCGAAGGAGATGTGGCCGCGTGTCACCGCGGCGGCCGAACCCGAACTCGATCCGCCGCTGACGTACCTGGCATCGAACGGGTTGGGCGGTACGCCGTAAGGCGAGCGCACGCCCACGAGCCCCGTCGCGAACTGATCGAGGTTCGTCTTGCCGACGTAGAGCGCACCGGCGTCACGCATCCGGTCGACCACGGGGGCCGTGCCGGACGCGACGTACGCGAAGCCGGGGCATCCGACGGTCGTCGGGACGCCGCCGACGTCGATGCTGTCTTTGACGCCGAACGGAATCCCGTAGAGGGGCGGCAGCTGGCCACGCGAATACTTTGCCTCGAGCGCGCGAGCCTCCGCGCGTAGCTCGGCCGCGTCGCGTCTGTGGATCCAGACACCGGGAGTCTCGTCGCCGTCGATGATCGACAGCACTCGGTCGGCGATCTGGATCGGGGACACCGTCCCGTCGCGATAGGCGCGGCGGAGTGACGAGAGGTCCATCGACGAGCGACCGGAGGCGGACACGGGCGAGACATGCTTCTATCACAGCGACTCACGTGCTCATCGCTCGTTCTCTGCCTCACGAACCTGAACACAACATAAATTCGAGTGAGCCGACGCGGCGCGCGGGCACCGGCGTGCTCGGCTTTCGGTGCGAGTCGGGCAAGACGGTGGTCTCCCGCGCGTTCGCCGCGAGCCCGCTGCGCGTGCTCATGCCAAATAACCATGGCCACGCGGCGTGGGTATTCCTTGCAAGCCTCGGGGGAGGATTGATCGACGGGGATCGGCTCGACCTTCGCATCGACCTCGAGGAACGGGCGGCCGCGCTGGTCGGGACTCAGGCTTCGACGAAAATTTATCGATCGCCGCATGGGTGCGAACAGACGCTCCGCGTCAACGCGTCCGCCGCGTCGATGATCGCGGTCGTGCCCGATCCGGTCGTCTGCTTCGCCGGCGCCCGATACCGACAGCGAAGCCACTTCGCCCTCGCGCGCGATGCTTCCCTTGTATTTCTCGACGGCTATACGTGCGGCCGCGGCGCGCGGGGCGAACGATGGAAGTTCGACTCGTTCGCGTCCCGCACCTCGATCGAGCGCGACGCTCGGCTACTTCTCGTCGACGCTTCTCGGCTCGACCCGGCCCACGGGCCACTGGCCGAACGGATGGGCCGCTACGACGTGGTCCTCACCCTGATCGTCGTCGGGCCGGCCTTTTCGCGGCTCCGTGAGGCGATGCTGTCGCCGCGATCGGCTCCGTCGCGAGCGGATCGCGAGCTCGTCGCCGCAAGCGCCGTCGGTGAAGACGCGGCGGTCTTGCGCGTCGCGGCAGAGCGTTTCGAACGAGCGTCGTTTCTTTTGCGTCCGAGTTTCGCCGAGCTCGCGCGAGTCCTGGGCGACGACCCGTTCGCGCGAAAGTGGTGACGCTCGTGACGCAATTGATCAATGCTCCCGTGCACGATGCATTTGGCGCCGCGCGACATCGACAAGCTGATCCTGCACGGCGCGGGTCATCTGGCTCAGAAGCGTTTGGCGCGCGGCGTGCGGCTGAACTATCCGGAGACGGTTGCGCTAATTGCCACTCAGCTTCTCGAGCTGATTCGAGACGGTC
>PLIR01000075.1 GCA_003139415.1 Myxococcales bacterium
AGGTCCTTCACGCGGCCGCCGCGGATGAGGACGACCGAGTGTTCTTGCAGGTTGTGCCCCTCGCCCGGGATGTACGAGGTGACTTCCATGCCGTTGGTGAGCCGGACGCGGCACACCTTCCGCAGCGCCGAGTTGGGCTTCTTCGGCGTCGTCGTGTACACGCGGACGCAGACGCCGCGTTTCTGCGGGCAGGCCTTGAGGGCGGGCGACGCGGTCTTCACGCGCGCCGCGAGCCGGCCATGACGGATGAGTTGGTTGATTGTGGGCATCGTTTCGAGTGGAACCCCTGCAAGCCCGCGCGAGGCGCACCTCGGCACGCCCCCGAAAACACGGGGAGGCGCAATCTACTTACCGGCTGGGTCCTGTCAAGAGATGGCGGGGGGAGCGCCTTGCCTGCTACGCCAATGTGGACCAAATTGGGGGCGGCCGCCGCCCCCCGAGGTGGCTGTGACGCTGGAGATCCCGCTCGAAGCGACGGCCGAGGCTGTGCGGAGCGCGCTCAGCCCGGTGCGCAGCGACTTCTCCGTGGCCCTAGTGTGCCCCGGGAACGCGTTTGCGGTCGGCGCCGTCATTCGCGTGGCGCACAGCTTCCTCGCTCGGGAGATCTTCGTGGTCGGCGATGGCGGCTGGTACGAGAAGGCGTCGATGGGCATGCACAAGTACGAGACGGTCGTGCGGGTGCCCGACGCCGATGGCCTGCGGCGCGCCGTCGCGGGGCGGCCCATCTGGGCTGTGGAGAGGGAGCACGCCAGGCGCTCGGTCCTGTCGGTCGATGCGTTCCCTGCCGGAGTCGTGTTCGTCTTCGGGAGCGAGCGCTTCGGTGTTCCCCGGGAGTTGCTCGACCCGGCCGACGAGGTGATCGGGATCCCGATTTATGGCGTGAACAACTCGCTGCCAGTAACCGTCGCCGCGGGCATCGTCATGCACGAGTGGGCAAGGCGGCGCTACGCGAGCGGCGCCGTCGTGTGAATCCCAATACCCACGGTTTTCGCGCCAACTTGGCCCTCTCTTGGGTGGTGAAGCACAATTACCTACATGCAGCCTTCCAGGTCAGGGCACCGGCTCGCAGCGTGCTCCGAGTTTCCCAATGACAACCCGGAGCTTCACCGCGGCGCCATCTGGGTGTCGACCGCGGTGGGCGCCCCGCCGGTCTGCGAGCTGCCAAGTCGGGACGCCGAGGTCGTGGCGGCATCGCCGGACCCCCTCCCCTTGGACGACGAGATGGTCGAGCCTTTCGACGATGACGCCGAACCCATCGAGATCGTGGACGATCTAGCTTTCGACGAGGCCGCGTCCGACGAGCCGGTGGACCCGATGGTCCTCGAGGCCGCCCCCGAAGACCCGTTCGCAAAGCTCGCCGGCGTCGTGAAGGACGTCGCCGTCGCGTTCGGCGCGGGTGCGGACGCGGCTACCCAGCTGGATGTGCTCCTCGGCCTGCAAGCGACGGAGGCTTCCCCGATGCCCCAGGCCGCCGCCTGGCGCGGCATCCTGCGAGGCGAGAGCGAAGACTACGAGGCGTGCGGGTCGACGACGCTCGACGAGTGGGCGGCGAGCCTGGTGGCCCGCGTGGTGGGCGGCGCACCCCGGGCCGACGGGATCCGCCGCGAGCTACGGCGGCGCGGGGTCGCGGCGTNNCGGCCTTGTGGCCTGAGGCAGAGGGAACGCCTCTGTAGCCCCCCTCGTGCCCGTGACAGCAGAAAATTTCTCCGTATCCGCCGTCTCACTCGAGCAATACCGTATCGCCCGCCGTTGATGCTGTACGCGCCTTCATCCATACTGCGCCCCACTTTGAGGAGGCAGTAATGCGTAAGGCAGTGGCGTGGACGGCAGTGATCGTGGGTTCGTTGGGCGCCGTCATCGCGTGCTCATCCAAGAGCAACGGTGGGGGCGGCTTCGGGACCGGTGAGGACTCGGGCGTCNNTTCACCGCCGAGGACGGCGGCGGATCGAGCAGCGGGGCCAGCAGCACCGGCGGGTGCGAGGGCGGTTCCTCGTACTTCTCGCTTCTTCCCACGGCATGTCAGACGTGCGCCCAGGAGATGTGCCCATCCGTCGTTTCCTCATGTTGCAGCATCACCTGCGCGACCAGCTGTTCGGCGTGCGAGTCTACGTGCCTCGCAGCGCTCACGGGCTCCTCTTCATCGGGCGGAGGCTCGGGGACTTCGTCGAGTAGCTCCTCGGGCGGGAGCTCCTCCAGCGGCGGCTCGAGCGACGCGGGCGCCAGCTACTGCACGCGGCTCCAGAGCTGCTGCGACTTCGGNNCCGGCTTCCTCAGCGCCGACGCGGGCGCAGCGTGCAACGACGCCGTTTCGACCAACAACACGTCGGAATGCGGGGTCTATTACAACCTCGTCAAGTCCGGGGGTGCAGCGCTCGGCGTCACCTGCACCGAGTAGATCAGTCAGACGGGCAACGCGTCCGGGATCCGCGTGAGGCCGAGCAGTGCGGCCGCGGACAGGCCGCGTTTGGCCCCGGACGCTTGCGGGATCCGTGGAANNAAGGGCTCTTGCGCCGGTGCCTCGTCGGCATCGGCACGGGCGTGTCTTTTGCTCACTCGGACGGGATGCCATACTGGAGGGCAGCCCATGGAGGGAGACGTCACCGTCCAAGTCCTTCGCGAGATCCGCGACGAGGTTCGCGAGGTCCGCAATGAGCTCCAGCAGACGCGCGTCGATCTGAGCGCCCGGATCGACGAGACGAACGTCCGCCTCGACGAGGCGAACGTCCGCATCGGTCAGGTCGAGCGCCGACAGACAGAGAGTGAAATCCGCCTCGCGACCGAGCTCGTCGCGGTCGCCGTCGCGGTGCGCGAGGTCCGCGACGAACTCCGGAAGGACCGCGCGTTGAGGCGGCAGGTCGACGACCACGAGCGGCGCATCGGAGCCCTGGAGAAGGCTCACGGCGAATAGCCCCCATTGAGGGCGGGAGCGCGGCTTCAACCGCCGCGCTCCCCGTTACGCAGCCGCTACTCTTCGTTGACGGCGGTGAGCGTTGGTTCGGCCTGACGCGGAGGGGCCGGGGGCGGATAGTGCTCCGCCCCG
>PLIR01000568.1 GCA_003139415.1 Myxococcales bacterium
GGTAGAGCACTTCCTTGGTAAGGAAGAGGTCACGGGTTCAAGCCCCGTGGTGGGCTCGTCCTCAACGGATCCGCAAGCCACCCTTCCGACGCGACACTAGTCACAGGAGAGACCTTCAGTCATGGCCAAGGAGAAATTCGTCCGCAACAAGCCGCACGTGAACGTGGGGACGATCGGTCACATCGACCACGGCAAGACGACGCTGACGGCTGCGCTGGTGAAGGTGCAGTCGAAGAAGGGCCTCGCGAAGGCGATCAGCTACAAGGACATCGCCAAGGGNNGGTCACGCGGACTACATCAAGAACATGATCACGGGGGCGGCCCAGATGGACGGGGCGATCCTGGTGGTGAGCTCTCTGGACAGCGTGATGCCGCAGACGCGCGAGCACGTGCTTTTGGCTCGCCAGGTGGGTCTGCAGCAGATCGTGGTGTTTTTGAACAAGTGCGACGCGGTGGACGACCCGGAGATGCTGGACCTGGTCGAGATGGAAGTGCGCGAGCTCTTGACGAAGAACAAGTTCGACGGAGACAACGCGAAGGTGATTCGCGGGGCGGCTCTTCCTGCGCTCAACGGGGACGCGAAGTGGGAGAAGTCGATCGACGAGCTTTTGGCGGCTCTCGACACGCAGATCCCCGACCCTGTTCGCGACGTGGACAAGCCGTTCCTGATGGCGGTCGAGGACGTGTTCTCGATCAAAGGCCGCGGGACGGTGGCGACGGGTCGCGTGGAGCGTGGGATCGTGAAGGTGGGCGAAGAGGTGGAGCTGGTTGGCTTCGCGGACACGCGCAAGCTCATCGTGACGGGCGTGGAGATGTTCCGAAAGCTGCTCGACCAGGGTCAGGCCGGCGACAACATCGGGGTTTTGCTGCGCGGTATCGAGAAGAACGAGATCGAGCGAGGCCAGATCTTGGCCAAGCCGGGGTCGGTGATTCCGCACACGAAGGCCGAGGCGGAGGTGTACGTGCTCAAGAAGGAGGAGGGCGGCCGTCACACGCCGTTCTTCACCAACTACCGCCCGCAGTTTTACATGCGCACGACGGACGTGACCGGGACGGTGGCTCTGCCGGAGGGCACCAAGATGGTGATGCCGGGGGACAACACCAAGATGACCATCGACCTCATCACCCCCGTCGCGCTCGAAGAGCAGCAGCGCTTCGCCATCCGAGAGGGCGGCCGCACCGTCGGCGCCGGCATCGTCACCAAGATCCTGAGCTGAAAGAACCGAGACTCCCCCAATGTCAGCAACCACCAAGATTCGAATCCGCCTCAAGGCGTTCGACCATCAGCTCCTCGACAAGTCGGCGAGCGACATCGTCGAGACGGCCAAGCGCACGGGCGCGCGCGTCGCCGGTCCCATCCCGCTGCCGATGCACATCGCCCGTTACACCGTGCTGCGCGGGCCGCACGTCGACAAGAAATCACGCGAGCAGTTCGAGATCCGCACCCACAAGCGGCTCCTCGACATCCTCGATCCGACCCAGCAGACGCTCGATGCCCTCATGAAGCTCGATCTGTCCGCCGGCGTCGACGTGGAAATCAAGAGCTGAGACCGGAGGCGGCGAGATGGCAACGTTCGATGTCTTCAACATGCAACGCCAGAAGGTCGGCTCGATCGACCTGGCCGACGAAGTCTTCGGGGCCGAGGTCAAGGAGCACCTGTTCTACGAGGTCGTGAAGGCCCAGCTCGCGTCCAAGCGGCAGGGCACGGCCGCGGGCAAGAACCGGTCTGCCGTCAGCGGCAGCACGAAGAAGCTCTACAAGCAGAAGGGCACGGGCCGCGCGCGTCACGGCTCGATCCGCGCGCCGCTGTTCGTCGGCGGCGGCAAGGCTCACCCCCCCCGCCCGCGCGATTGGGCGTACGAGCCCCCGCGCCGCGTGCGCGCACAGGCGCTGACGAGCGCCCTGTCGAAGTTCGGCAAAGAAGGACGGCTCGTCGTCGTCGAGCGGTTCGACCTGGCCGAGGTCAAGACGAAGCGCCTGCTCGAGGCCTTCGGCGCGCTTCAGGCCAAGGAGCGTACGCTCGTCGTCGACTCGGGCGACAACGACCGGCTGAGGCTCTCGATCCGCAACTGCAAGGAGCACCAGTTTCTTCCGCCCGAGGGGCTCAACGTGTACGACCTACTTCGCCACGACACCCTCATCCTGTCGAGGGACGCGGCCAAGAAGCTCGAAGAGCGCTGCCTCAAGCAGGCGCAGTCCCGCAGCGACCGGGTGAGCGACGCGCAAGACGGAGGAACGCGATGACGCCGGAAGAGATCATCCGCAGGCCGATCATCCTGACGGAGAAGGCGACGCTCCTTCGCGAGCGCGACAACCAGGTCATCTTCGAGGTGGCGCGAACGGCCACCAAGATCCAGATCCGAAACGCCGTCCAGCACCTCTTCAAGGTGGGCGTGACGAGCGTCAACACCATGTTGGTCCGTGGCAAGGAGCGCCGCATGGGGCGCGGCCACGCGAAGACGCAGAACTGGAAGAAGGCGATCGTGACCCTCAAAGAGGGCGATTCGATCGACTTCTTCTCGGACGCGACGGGGACATAAGGTCATGGCACTCAAGAACTTCAAGCCCACATCGCCTGCGCGGCGCTTCTACACGGTCTCCGACTTCAAGGAGCTCTCCAAAGGCGCGGAGCCGCTCCGCAAGCTCACCGAGCATCAGACGAAGACCGGCGGACGCAACCACTACGGCCGCATCACGTCGCGCTTCCGCGGCGGTGGTCACAAGCAGCGCTACCGCATCCTCGACTGGAAGCGCGACAAGGTGGGTGTCCCCGCCGCCGTCGCCACGATCGAGTACGACCCGAACCGCACGGCGCGCATCGCGCTGCTGCACTACCTCGACGGGGACAAGCGCTACATCCTGGCGCCCGACGGCATGAAGGTCGGCGACAAGATCGTCTCGAGCCGCCACGCCGACATCAAACCGGGCAACTCGATGACGCTGCGGCACATCCCGCTCGGCACGATGATCCACAACATCGAGCTGAAGAAGGGCAAGGGCGGGCAGCTCGTCCGCGCCGCCGGCGCCTCCGCCGCGCTCATGGCCAAGGACGGCGACTTCGCGCAGGTCCGCCTACCTTCGGGCGAGGTGCGCATGGTCCACCTCGAGTGCCACGCCACGATCGGCCAGGTGTCCAACCTCGAGCACGCGAACATCTCGCTCGGCAAGGCAGGGCGCGCGCGCTGGCTGGGCCGGCGCCCGCACAACCGCGGCGTCACCATGAACCCGGTCGACCACCCGATGGGCGGCGGCGAGGGGCGCACCTCCGGCGGGCGCCATCCGTGCTCGCCGTGGGGGCAGCTCTCCAAGGGTCTCAAGACCCGCAACAACAAGCGAACCGACGGCATGATCATCAAGCGCCGTGGGACAAAAGGTTAGGACTAGAGAATGGCTCGTTCGGTAAAGAAGGGCCCGTTCGTCGACGGGCACCTGGCGGAGAAGATCGCCGCGGCTTCCGCCGCGCAGAGCAAGAAGGTCATCAAGACCTGGTCCCGGCGCAGCACCATCACGCCGGACTCGGTGGGGTTGACGTTCGCTGTCCACAACGGACGCAAGTTCGTGCCCGTGTTCGTCACCGAGAACATGGTCGGTCACAAGCTCGGGGAGTTTGCCCCCACGCGGACCTTCCACGGCCACTCGGGCGACCGCAAAGGCAAGGTTTCCGCGGGAGGCCCCGGCGGTGGCGCGGCCGGCGCTGGCAAGAGCGCACCCCCGCCCGCCAAGAAGTAGCTTGCGCAGTCCGGTTTTACGCTTATCCTTCGCCCCTCCCGCGCGGCCCCTCGGCCGCCGGGGCTGACACCGTCACTGTTTCAAAGCTTCCGTAACGGCCCGTGCCGCGAGCAAACGTGCTCGATGCGGGTGGGTACGACGGACGCTCCCGAGTCGCCCGTCTGCGGCTCGTGCCTTCTCCTTCCTCGCGTTCTTGGGGTCCCGACCATGGTTAGCAAGGCAATCGCCCGATTCACGCGGATCAGTCCGCGCAAGGCTCGCGTCATCGTGAACCTCGTGCGCGGCCGTCAAGCGGGCGAGGCACTCCAGGTGCTGGAGTTCACCCACAAGGCCGCCGCACCGCTGCTGAAGAAGCTCATCGAGAGCGCGGTGGCCAACGCCAAGACGCAGAGCCCCTCGGTCGATGTCGACACGCTGTTCGTCGAGACGGCGTTCGTCGACAAGGCCCCCAACAAGCACATGCGCCGCTGGCGGCCCCGCGCGATGGGTCGCGCCACGCGCGTCCAGAAGGGCCTCAGCCACATCACCGTCATCCTCGGCGAGCGATAAAGGACGATCATGGGTCAAAAAGTCCACCCGTATGGGTTCCGTCTCGGTGTCATCCGGACGTGGAACTCCAAGTGGTTCGAGGACAAGAGCTACGCAAAGTGGCTCCACGAAGACATCCGCATCAAGCGGGCGGTCAAAGAGTACCTGCAGAACGCCGGCATCGCGGGCGTCGAGATCGAGCGCGCGGCCAACAAGTGCAAGGTCATCGTCTTCACGGCCCGGCCGGGGATGGTGATCGGCAAGGGCGGCAAGGGCATCGAGACGCTCAAGGTCGGCAACGTCAAGACGGCGGCCAAGGGCGAGACGGTCTTCGCCGGCGTCCAGTCGTTCACCGAGAACGAGGTCTTCATCGACGTGCAGGAGGTGCGCAAGGCCGAGACGGCGGCGCAGCTCGTCGCCGAGAACATCGCGACCCAGCTCGAACGCCGCGTCGCCTTCCGGCGCGCGATGAAAAAGTCGCTGTCGACGGCGATGAAGTTCGGCGCCAAGGGCATCCGCGTGCGCTGCTCGGGGCGTCTGGGCGGCAGCGAGATGAGCCGCGTCGAGACGTACCGCGAGGGCCGCGTGCCTTTGCACACGCTGCGCGCCGACATCGAGTTCGGCATGGCCGAGGCCCGGACCAAGTACGGGATCATCGGAGTCAAGGTTTGGATCTTCAAGGGCGAGGTGCTCCAGCGCCGCAATCGCCGCCCGCAGCTCGCCGGAGCGTAGAGAGATGCTTTCGCCCAAGCGCACCAAGTACAGGAAGGCCCAGAAGGACAACAACCGCGGCACTGCACGTCGCGGCGCCGATGTCTCGTTTGGCGACTTCGGGATGCAGGCCGTCGAGCCGGGCCGCGTGACATCGCGCCAGATCGAGGCCGCGCGCATGGCCATCACCCGCCACGTCAAGCGCGCGGGCAAGCTCTGGATTCGCGTCTTCCCGGACCGCCCCGTCACCAAGAAGCCGCTCGAAGTCCGCATGGGTGGCGGCAAGGGCGCCGTCGAAGAGTGGGCCGCCGTCGTGCTGCCGGGCCGCGTGATGTACGAGCTCGCCGGCGTCGACGAGAAGATGGCGCGCGAGGCGTTCCGCCTGGCCGGTCACAAGCTGCCGGTGGCCTACAAGTTCCTCGCCCGCGGAGAGATCCTATGAAGGCCGCCGACCTGCGCGAGAAGAGCGTCACCGACTTGAACGAGCTGCGAGCGACGCTCGCGCGCGACGTCTTCCAGAACCGACTCAAGAACTTCACCAACCGCCTCGACGACACGAGCGCGATGCGCAAGACGCGCCGCGATCTGGCGCGGGTCCTGACGCTGCTGCGCAGCCAGGCGGCCGGCGTTCCCGCCGCCGCGGTCCCGGTCGAGCCGAAGGCGCCCGTCGCCGCCCCGGCAAAGAAGGCGAAGGCCGCTGGTGCCAAGAAGAGCGAAGTGAAGGCGGCGTCCGGCGAGGCCGGAGCGGCCGACGCCCCCGCCAAGAAGAAGAGCACGAAGAAGAGCGAGGCGAAGTCGTCATGACGGAGAACGCGACCAACAGCGCGGAGCCGAAGGAGGTCGCTCACGGCGGCCGGCGCAAGCTCCTGGGCAAGGTGATCAGCGCGAAGATGGCGAAGACCGTCGTCGTCGAGGTGGTAAACCACAGCCGGGACCCGCTCTACGGCAAGTACGTGCGCTCTCGCGCGCGCTACAAGGCCCACGACGAGAAGGGCGAGTTCAAGGCGGGCGACCAGGTCGAGATCGAGGAGCACCGCCCGATCAGCAAAGACAAGCGCTTCACCGTCGTCCGCCTCGTCAAGAAGTTCGTGGAGGAATGAGGCTGCCATGATCCAGATGCGAACCGTCCTGGAAGTGGCCGACAACTCCGGGGCCAAGCGAGTGCAGTGCATCAAGGTCCTCGGTGGATCACGCCGCCGGTACGCCGGTCTGGGCGACGTCATCGTCGTCTCGATTAAGGAAGCGATCGTCGGGAGCAAGGTCAAGAAGGGCGAGACGGCTCACGCCGTCGTCGTCCGCACCAAGCACCAGGTAGGCCGCGCCGATGGCACCTACGTCCGGTTCGACGAGAACAGCGCCGTTCTCGTGAGCAAAGAGCAGCACGAGCCGATCGGGACGCGCATCTTTGGCCCCGTCGCGCGCGAGCTCCGTGGCAAGAAGTTCATGAAGATCATCTCGCTCGCGCCGGAGGTGGTGTGATGGCCGCGCGCATTCGTACGGGCGACAACGTCGTCGTCATCAGCGGCAAGGACAAGGGCAAGACGGGCAAGGTCAGCCGCGTCCTCGTCGAGGAAGACCGCGTCGTCGTCGCGGGGATCAACCTCGTCAAGCGCCATACGCGCCCCACCCCGCGCAGCCCATCGGGCGGCATCGTCGAGCGCGAGCAGCCGATCGCGGCGTGCAAGGTGATGCCGGTGGATCCCAAGACGGGCAAGGGGACGCGCGTTCGTTTCAAGGCCCTCGAGGACGGCAAGAAGGTCCGAATTGCGGCCAAGAGCGGCGAGGAAATCCCCGTCGCGGCGGCGGAGTAGTCGATCATGGCGGACGAGAAAAAAGGCAAGGGTGGCGCCGGCGGCGGCGAAGAGCAGCCGAAGGCGCCCAAGCCCAAGGGCGAGCGCTCCGACAAGGCCGGCGGCAAGGGCGCCAAGCGCGGACGAGGCTCCGATGGTTCGTCGGGCGAGAAGGCTGCGGTCGTCTCGACGGCCGAGGCCATCGCGCCGCGGATGCACGAGAAGTACAAGGCCCAGGCCGTGCCNNATCGTCGTGAACATGGGCCTCGGCGCCGCGGTGGCGAACCCGAAGATCATCGACACGGCCGTCGAGGACCTTCGCGCCATCAGCGGGCAGAAGCCCGTCGTCACGCGCGCCAAGAAGGCGATCGCGAACTTCAAGCTCCGCGAGGGGATCCCCATCGGCGCGATGGTCACCCTTCGCAGCGCCCGCATGTGGGAGTTCCTCGACCGCCTCGTGACGGTGGCGCTGCCGCGCACGCGCGACTTCAAGGGTATCAGCCGCAAGGCCTTCGACGGCAAGGGCAACTACACGCTCGGCCTCAAGGAGCAAATCATCTTCCCCGAGGTCGACTACGACAAGATCGACGCGATCAAGGGGCTCAACATCAGCTTCGTGACGACTGCGCGGACCGACGAAGAGGGGCGCGCTCTCTTGCAGCAGCTCGGCATGCCGTTCCGGGCGGCCTGATAGGGGATAGGAAAGAAACTCATGGCGCGTGCTTCTCAGTTCGCGAAACTCAATACGAGGCCCAAGTTCTCCACGCGGCACCGCAACCGGTGCAAGGTGTGCGGGCGCGCTCGCGGGTACTACCGCAAGTTCGAACTCTGCAGGATCTGCCTCCGGCTGTTCGCCCTCCGCGGCGAGATCCCGGGCGTGATCAAGGCAAGCTGGTGACCTCATGATGACCGACCCGATCGCGGACATGCTCACCCGCATCCGCAATGCCGCCTTGGTGCGCCACGAGCGCGCCGACATGCCGCACTCCCGCCTCAAGGAGCACGTCGCGACGGTGCTCAAGGCGGAGGGCTACATCGACGACGTGCGCGTCAGCGAGGGAGACGACCGCAAGACGCTGACGCTGATCCTCCGCTACGGGCGCGACCGGCAATCGGCCATCGACGGGCTGAAGCGCGTGTCCACGCCGGGCCGCCGCGTCTACGTGCGGCACGACCGCATCGACCGCGTCTGCTCGGGCATGGGGATCTCGATCCTCAGCACGAGCCGCGGCGTGATGACCGACCGCGAGGCGCGCCGTCAGCGCGTCGGCGGCGAGCTGCTCTGCGAGATTTGGTGATCCCATGACGACGCAGCAGGAACAGAACCAGCCGCCGAAGGGCGACCCGTCGGTTCGTCTTTCGCGCACCGGCAAGCGCCCGGTCGTGTTGCCCAAGGGCGTCACGGCGGGCCTCAAGGAGCGCCTGTTCGAGATCAAAGGCCCCAAGGGTCAGCTCACCCGCGAGCTGCCGCCCAACGTCACCGTCAAGGTCGACGCGGGTCAGGTCACCGTGGTCCCCACGATTCCGGGCCGCGACGGCGCGCGCTTTCAGGGCCTGACGCGCTCGCTGCTCTCGGGGATGCTCGTAGGCGTCACGGAGGGATACACGAAGACGCTGCAGCTCGTCGGCACCGGCTATCGCGCCGAATTGAAGGGCACGACGCTGCACTTGGCCCTCGGGTTTTCGCACCCGGTTGCCTTCCCGCTCCCCAAGGGCGTGAAATGCGAAATCCCTGGCGACTCGAAGGGGACGATCGTCATCCTGACGGGCTCGGACAAGGAAGTGATGGGCCAGACGGCCGCGAAGATCCGCGGCTTCCGGCCGCCGGAGCCGTACGGCGGCAAGGGTGTCCGTTACCAGGGCGAGAAGGTCCGCGAAAAGGCGGGCAAGGCCGCGAAGGCCGGAGGGAAGTGACCCGTGGCGATGCAAATCGTGGGGCGCGAACGCAGAAAGCTGCGGATCCGCCGGAAAATCAACGGGACGACGGAGCGGCCGCGCCTCAGCGTGTTCCGCAGCGCCAAGCACATCTACGCGCAAGTCGTCGACGACGTCACGGGCAAGACGCTCGCGCATGCCTCGACGCTCTCGCGCGACGTGCGCTCCGCGGTCGCCGAGGCCAACAAGGTCGACGCGGCGAAGAACGTGGGCGAGGCGATCGCCAAGCTCTTGCTGGCCAAGGGCATCGACAGCATCGTCTTCGACCGCAACGGTTATCTGTTCCACGGGCGCGTTCGCGCGCTGGCCGAGGCCGCGCGTGCGGCCGGCCTGAAGTTTTGATTGGAGAGTAGAGACATGGCTTTCGACCAGCTCCAGATCGACGAAGAAAAGCTCAAGGAGCGCGTCATCTACATCAACCGTGTCGCCAAGGTCGTCAAAGGCGGCCGGCGGTTCAGCTTCAGCGCGCTCGTCGTCGTGGGCGACGAAGCGGGTCACGTCGGCGTCGGCCTGGGCAAGGCGAACGAAGTGCCCGAGGCGATCCGCAAGGGCAACGACCAGGCGCGCAAGAACGTCTTCCGCGTCCCGCTCGACGGTGTCACCGTGCCGCACCAGATCGTGGGTCACTTTGGCTCGGGCCGCGTGTTCCTCAAGCCGGCCTCGCCGGGTACGGGCGTCATCGCGGGCGGCGCGGTTCGGGCCGTGGTCGAGAGCGCCGGCATCCACGACATCCTCACCAAGTGCCTCGGCAGCTCGAACCCGCACAACGTCGTCCGGGCCACGGTGAAGGCCCTCAAGTCCCTCCGCAACGTCGAGCAGTTCGCGGCCAAGCGCGGTCGTCAGGTCGACGACATCATCGAGCGCAAGTCCCCGCCGGCCGCTCCGCCGGTGCCCGCGGTACCGCCCGCGCACGCCTGAGTTTGAAAGCTGGGAACGGCCATGAAACCCAATCTTCGCGTCACGCAACTAAAGAGCACCATCGGAGAGAAGCACCCGTTCCGGGCCACGCTGCATGGGCTCGGTCTCAAGGGCCCCGGCACGGTCGTCGTCGTCGGCAACACGCCGTCGTTTCGTGGCGCCATCAAGAAGGTGCTGCACCTGGTGCGCGTCGAAGAGGTCGATCATGGCTGATACCCTGAGCAAACTGGCAAAGCCCGCGGGCGCGACGAAGCAGAAGGTGCGCCTCGGGCGCGGCGTGGGCTCCGGCCTCGGCAAGACGGCCGGCCGCGGTCAGAAGGGCCAGTACGCCCGCACGCGCGGGTTCAAGCCCCACTTCGAAGGCGGTCAGACGCCGCTGCAGAGGCGCCTGCCCAAGCGGGGCTTCCGCAACCCGTTTCCCACGAAGACCGCCGAGGTCAACGTCGGCGATCTCGACGGGTTCGCGGCCGGCTCCAGCGTCGACGTGAACGCTCTCCAGGGCCACGGGCTCGTGCGAGGCCGCTTCGACCGCGTGAAGATCCTCGGCAACGGCGAGATCACCAAGGCCGTCACCGTCTCGGCGCACGCCTTCTCCAAGTCGGCGGCCGAGAAGATCCAGAAGGCCGGCGGCAAGGTCGTCCTGCTCGGTCACGGGGCCGAATCACCGGCCGGGAGCGTCTGAGCCCAAGGCTTCGCCATGTCCGCCCTCTCCGCCTTCGCCAACATCGGGAAAGTCCCCGAGCTTCGCAGGCGCATTCTCTTCACGGTCGGGCTGCTGGCGGTCTATCGGATCGGCGTCTTCGTCACCATCCCCGGCGTCGACCGCACGGTGATGAACGCCGTCATCCACAAGCAGGGCGGCGGCCTGCTCGGCCTCTTCAACATGTTCAGCGGAGGGGCCCTCGGCAACCTCTCCATCTTCGCGCTCGGCATCATGCCCTACATCACCGCCAGCATCATCCTGCA
>PLIR01000191.1 GCA_003139415.1 Myxococcales bacterium
CAGCCAGAGACGAGCATCTTCCTTAGCGGCTCGCGCGCAATCCAGCCAGAGAGGAGCACGCGCACCTCGGGAAGATGCATCTCTCGGCCTTCCTCGCACGCGTCTCCTTCAAGAAGATGCATCTCTCTCGTCCTCTCGCGCGCGTCTCTCTCTCGAAGATGCATTTCTCTGCCTTCCTCGCACGCGCCTCCTTCGAGAAGATGCGTGGGACCCCGAGAACGGCGCGTCGCTGGCTCAAAGGGACTCACTCCTGCGCGTCGGGCCCATAGCTCTTACGTCCTGGGGTGCTCCGCTCGGACTGTCGGCGTCGCGGTTCTCTTCGAGCCCCCGGCCCCTCTCGCTCTCCCCTCACGCCTGCCGCGCCGAAGCCCAGCTCCTCCGGCAAAGGCTCCTCCGCCTCCCTTGCGTCGTCGCGGGCCTCAAGCTCGCGGGCGTGCGCCTCGAGCCTCTCGGTCTTTGGCTCCGAATCGTCGGAGCAGCCCTCAGCGAGTCACGCGATCGCCGCTGCGGCATCCGCCAGGGTACGTACGAGTTCGCCGGTGATCCGGCGCATACCGGATAGCGCTCCCTCCAGCATGCCCGTCGCCTGGACGAGCTCGCGCTCGATCTGCTCGTTTTGCGCCTCGAGCTGCCGCTGAAGCGTCTCGATCTGGAAGCCTAGATCGCTCTCGAGCGCGAGGGACCTGGTCTCTTGCGCCTGCAACGCCGCGGCCTCCCAGATGAGGGGTTCGCTCTGCGCCTCGGTGGAGGCGCCGAGCTCGGCGCGGATCCCGGCCCGGCGGGTGGAGATGGCGTCGAGCTCCGCGCGTTCGCGCGACCGGTCCCGGGAAAGCGCGTCGATAGCGTGCCCGATGGCGCTGCGAAAATCGCGACCCCGCACCTCGATCGCGTCGACGATGGCCTGGTGAGCGGCGACCGCGCCCTTGGCGCGATCGAGCGATACGACGAGCGCGTGAGCGATCTCCTTGAGTTCTCGAGCGCGGCGAACGCCGGCTGCCGCGTTGCCGCGCTGGCGCGCCGTGCGCTCGATACGCCCCTCGAGCGCTGACAGCGTGGACTGCCAGCGATCGCCGAGCTCGTCGAGGGGGTGCGCTTCGAGCTCCACCGCCAACCATGAGCGTGCAGAGGGGGCCGGAGCCGATGGCGGCGCATCGTTCGACGGTTCGGGGGCTTCGCGGCGCCCTCCAGACGGCGGACCGCCCGGGCTTGCGAGCTGTCCCTTCACCCGATCCGCGCCGGTCGACGGAGGCGCCGTCCCCGCGAGCGCGGCCTCGAGCGCGGCGCAGACCGTGAACGCGTCGCGCGGTCGATTCTCTGGCTTGCGCGCGATCATCCGCAAGACGAGATCCTCGAGGGCCGTCGGGATCCCTTCCTTGCGGGCGCTCGGCTTGATCGGATCCTGCTTGCTCGGTAGCAAAAGCAGATCGATGGGAGACTTGGCGTCGAAGGGCAGCGTCCCCGTGAGCATTTCGTAGAGAACGACCCCGAGGCTGTAGAGGTCGCCCCGCGCGCTCGCCGCCTCGCCCTCGAGGGTCTCCGGGGGGATGTATCCCGGGGTCCCGAAGCGCTGCGGGCTGAGCGTGAGCGCCGGGGCATCGACGATCTTCGCAATCCCGAAGTCCGTCAGCTTGACGAACTCGCCGTCGGCGCGCGGCATGAGCAGCACGTTCTCCGGCTTGAGGTCGCGGTGGATGACGCCCTGCTCGTGCGCACGCCCCAGGGCGGAGGCGATTTGAATGGCGATCCGAGCCGCCCGCTCCCAGTCGAACGCGCCCGCCTTCAGCGCCGCGAGCAGGGACTCGCCATCGACGTACTCCATGACGAGAAAGACGAGTCCACCGTCTTCGCCGAAGTCCGTGATCTCGACGATGTTCGGGTGGTTGATCCGGTTGACCGCGCGCGCCTCGCGGAGGAACCGTTCGCGCTTCGACGCGTCCATCCCGAGATCCGGCCGCAGGATCTTGATCGCGCTCAGCCGTTCGATCATCACGTGACGCGCCAGATAGACGACGGCCATGCCGCCGCCGCCGATCCGGCGAACGAGCCGGTAGCGCGCCGCCAGCGTCCGGCCGAGGAGCGGATCGGTCGAGCGGACCAGCTCCGTCCCATCGAGCGGGCAAAAGCTCGCCTCGTCGGCATAGGGCTCGGCGCAGCGAGGGCAGAGCTTCATCGGCGGGCGCCAGTCTACGTCAGGCCGAGCACCGTCAGGTATGCCGCTCGGACATCGCGCGTCACGGCCTCGTAGCGCTCGAGGAGCGCGCGGCCCGCCGGGACCCAGGGGCCGTCGCGCAGCCCCATCCGCCGGGCCAGGGTCGCGAGCCCCGGCGCTCCTTCCTCGAGCAGGCTGACGCTGGCGCCGTGGGAGACACGCACCCGTTGCTCGAGCCGTCGCAAGAACCACCAGCCATCTCGGAATGCTGCGCCCTGGGCGGGGGGCAGCCAGCCCTGCGATTCGAGGGCGGCGAGGGCGCTCTCCGTCTCCGTCGTACGCACGTGGGCGTCTTGCCCGTACTTCATCTGAAGCCATTGCGTCGCGAACTCGACGTCGACGATGCCGCCCCGACCGACCTTCAGGTCGTAGCGTGCAGGGGAACGGTCGAGGCGCTCGCCCCCGATCTCGCGCTCCATGCGCACCCGCAGGCGGTGGAGCGCCTCCGGATCGGGCGGCTCGCGCTCGTACGCTGCCTTGTGCGCGACGGCGATCACGCGGTCGCCGAGCGCGCGGTCGCCCGCGCAGACCCGCGCCTTCACGAGCGCCTGGCGCTCCCATGCCTCGGACCGCTGCTCCTGGTAGCGCGCGAAGGCCTCCGCCGAGACGATGAGCAGCCCCTGGTTGCCCGAAGGGCGCAGGCGGGTGTCGAGTTCGTATCCCGGCCCCTCGTCGTGCGGGGTCGAGAGGAGCCGCAGGACGCGCTGCGCAACGCGCACGAGCCGCTCCTCCTCGGCCTCGTTTCGAGCGTCGTGAACGAAGAACAGGTCGAGGTCGGAGCCATATCCGATCTCCCGCCCGCCGAGCTTGCCCATGGCGATGACGGCGAGACCGCCGGCCGGATGCGAAGAGGCCGGGTCCGCGCGGCGGCGTTCGTCCATCGCGAATCGCAGCGCGTGTTCGAGCGTCGCGTCCGCGAGGCTGGAGAGCGCGTAGCCGGCCTCGCGCGTGTCGATGTCGCCGGCGAGGTCGGCGAGGCCCGTCTCGAAGGTCACGCGGCGCTTGGCCCGCCTGAGCGCGCCGACGAACGCGTCCACGTCGATCGCCTCTTCCGGGCTGAGCGCGGCGACCTCTTCGTCGACCTGCGCGCGGGCGAGCGCCGGCGTCGGCACGCCCCGCTCCTGCAGGACGCGGTCGACCAGCTCCGGATGCCCCACGAGCGACTCGCCCAGGAAGGAGCTCGCGCCGAGAAGGGTGCACAGAGCACGGACGAGGGGAGGATCCTCGGCCAGCGCGCGCACGTAAGCGCCGGGCGTCGCGAAGCGGGCAAAGAAGGCGGCGAGGAGTCGAGCGGCCTGCTCTGGGTCTGCCGCATCGGCCAGGGCTCCGACGAGGCGGCGCGCGAAGGGCCCGTGTCCGTCGCGCGTGGCAGCACCGAGAGGACTGTGGGGGGGCCGAGAGAGAGCGAGCAGGTGCCGCGGGAGGTCGGCCGACGCAACGGGGAACGACTCGGCTGCCGCGGCGCCCACGGCCGCCTCGTCGTCGGCGTCGAGCGCCGCCCAGAGGCGCTCGATCGCCGGATCCTCCACGCGGTTGCCGGCCTGTTGCAGCGACGCGAACCGGCGCGAGACGGTGGCGCGGACGGTGTCGAGGTCTCGCGCAAACGCGGCCGTCCCGGGATAGCCGAGCGACCGCGCGAGGCGATCGAGGGCGATGGGCTCACGCGGGATCGAGTGCGTCTGCTGTCCCGTCGCGAACTGCACCCTGTGCTCGGCGCGCCTCAGCCAGAGATAAGCGTCCGACAGGTCCCGCTCCTCGCCTTCGGTGACGTATCCGCGGACGCGCAACCGGCGGAGTGCGTCGATCGTGTTGGTGACGCGCAGGCGCCGCTCGGTGCCCCCCCATACGAGCTGCAGGCTCTGCGCGAAGAACTCGACCTCGCGGATCCCTCCGGGGCCAAGCTTCAGATCATTCTCGACGCCCGCGCCCGCCTCGGCGCGCCCGCGCATCAGGAGCGCGGCCATCTCGTCGGCGAGGCGCGGGTCGACGGCCCGGCGCCAGACGAACGGGGCGAGCGCGTCGAGGAGCCGCAACCCAAAGTCGAGATCTCCCGCGATGGGTCGGGCACGAAGGAGTGCCGCGCGCTCCCACGTCCGACCCCACGTCTCGTAGTACCGCTCGGCGGCCGCGAGCGCGTTGACGAGGGGACCGCGCGAGCCCTCGGGGCGCAGCCGCAAGTCGACGCGCCACACGGTCCCGTCCTCCGTGGGAGCGTCGAGCGTCGAGACGAAGCGCTGCGCCAGCCGGGTGAAGTATTCGTGCAGCGAGTAGCTATGCGGCGAAGGCGCCGAGGGGTCGGCCGGCGCTGTCCTCAC
The DNA here is from genome assembly GCA_003139415.1 of Myxococcales bacterium. Lineage (GTDB taxonomy): Bacteria > Myxococcota_A > Polyangia > Polyangiales > Polyangiaceae > Palsa-1150. The sequence continues at coordinate 4,525 of PLIR01000191.1, forward strand.
GACGTGCCCGTCGTCGGTCTCGTAAAAGAGCATCAGGTCGATGTCGCTCCCGGCGTTGAGCTCCCGGCCGCCGAGCTTGCCCATGGCGATGACGACGAACGGGCAGCGCGGCTCGCTGCCCTCGACGGAGGCAGCGTCCGCCACGGGCCTTCCGAATCGCGCATCGGCCCACGCCCGCGCCTCCGAGAGGGCGACCTCGCAGCACACGTCGGCCAGGTCCGAGAGCTCGCGCGCCGTCACGTCCACGTCCCGGCCCGGCCCGGCCAGGAGCTCTCGGGCGGCGATCCGCAGCTTCTCGCGCGCCGCCCACCTGCGCAGGCCATGCCGCACGCCATCGGCGTGCGATCGATCGCCGATGGCGGCGAGAGCGTGCCGGCGGTACTGGCGGATGTCGCGCGGGGCGTCGAGGGTCGGCGCCACGGAGACGAGGTCGTCCGGGTAAGCGTCGATCTGGGGACCGAAGGCGGGGTACGCGCAAAGAAGGACTGCGCCGAGCTCGACGAGGTCGTCGCGGGCCGGCACGCCGATGGCAGCGAGCCCCGACGCTACCCTCGCGCGAGCGACGTCAGCCTCGCGAAAGCCACTCGGGGAAACGTCTTCGGCACGCACGGGCGGCGAAGTCGAGTCTAGGCCGGGCAGCGAACTTGCGCTGTACTTTCGCGCGGTTCTGGGGCTCGCGAGCGCGGCAGCTCAAGGGGCCGTGACAGAAGCATGACGGTCGAGGTCCCGCCGGGTGGGTACACCTACGCGGCAATACGTTCAGCGAGCCTGGCTCGACTAACAGCAACCGGGAGAACACCGTGGCCATCGCCATCTTCTTTCTCGCGCACTGGCAGCTGTCGATCTTCTGTCAGACGTTTTATCTCCACCGCTACGGCGCGCATCGAATGTTCTCGATGAGCAAGGGGTGGGAGCGGTTCTTCCACCTCGCGACGTACCTGACGCAGGGGCCGAGCTTTCTCTCGCCCCGCGGTTACGCGATCTTGCACCGGATGCACCACGCCTTCAGCGACACGCCGAAGGACCCGCACTCGCCCACGAATCACACGGGCGTCGTGCAAATGATGCTCGCGACGAAAAAGACGTACGACGACTACGCGTACGACCGCATCCAGCCCGAGGCCCGCTTCGACGGCGGAGTCCCCATGTGGCCCACGATCGACAGGCTGGGCCAGTCGTGGCCCGCGCGCATCGCGTGGTGCGCGGCCTACACGCTCTTTTACGTGAAGTTCGCCACCCACCCGTGGGAGTGGGCGCTGCTCCCGCTGCAGTTCGTGATGGGCCCCATCCACGGCGCGATCGTGAACTGGTGCGGACACAGCTACGGCTACCAGAACTTCGACAACGGCGATAAGTCGCGAAACACGCTCGTGTTCGACTTCGTCACCGGCGGAGAGCTGTTCCAAAATAACCACCACAAGTACGGCATGAGCCCGAACTTCGCGGCGCGCTGGTTCGAGATCGACCCGACGTATCAGGTCATGCGGGTCCTCAACGTGGTGGGCATCATCGACATGGACGGTGCGCAGGCGATGCGTCCCCCGGCCAAGGACTCCAAGGACAAGGAACCGACGAGCCTCGCCGCGTAGCGGGGCGCCGCTTCAAAAGCGGAGCGCGTAGGGGCCCCACAAGGGGGCTGCGAGGACGACGGCGCAGTCGAAGATGGCGTGCGCGAGGACGGCTGGCAGCAACCGGCCGGTGACCCTCACGAGGCCGCCGCAGCCGAGCCCCACGCCCGCCGCGGCGAAGACGAGGATCGGGTTCAACCCTGCGGCGGTCCGCAGTGCCCATGACGTCGGCACGAAGGCGATCACGTAGAGCGCGGCCGACCAGATCCAGGCCGTGCGGGAGCCGACGCGCGCGGCCAGGAGCTCCGTGACCATTCCCCTCCAGAGGAGCTCTTCGGCGAGCGCCGCAACGGCGACGGTCGCGACCAGGAACAGGGCATGCGACTGCAGAACCCGCGGGTCGCCGATCTGACCGTAGAGCGGGACGAACCATACTTCTCTTGGCGAGCCGACGGGGGCGACGACGCGGACGAAGACCCACGCCGCCGCGTACAGGGCGGCGCCGCCGAGGACCGACGTGGTGAGGTCTCCCCATCGCGGCAGGAGCCACTCGGCGAGAAAGTCTTCGTGTTTGGCCCACGCGGCCGCCACGAGTCCGAGCGCCGCCGCGGGTCCTACGGCCGCCGCCCAGAACGCGAGCGAGCCCGACTCGCACAGGCCGAACGCGACGTAGGATGCCGCGCCCGTGAGGAGAACGACGGCGACGATCCAGGCCACGGTAGCCCGCATTCAGAGACGTCCCCGCCGGCCGCGGTTCGGGACCATGCGGCGCGAGTGTATCGGGTACGCTCCGCGATTGCATGGCACGAATCGATTCCGCCGCCTCTGCGGGCCGCACCTTTCGGGTCATCGCGTGGCTCATTCTGCTCGGCGGCGTCGCGTGGGGTCTCGGCTGCCAGACGGTGACGCGCGTCGACGCCGGCCACGTGGGCATCAAAGTGAGGCTCGCCGGCAGCGATCGCGGCGTCCAAGACATGCCGGTCGTCACGGGGTGGGTTTTCTACAATCCCCTCACGGAGCAGATCGTGATGTTCCCGACGAGCGTCCAGAACGTCGTCTGGACGCAGTCGGCTCACGAGGGAAAAGCGTTCGACGAGTCCATCACGTTCAGCTCCAGCGAGGGCGTGAACATCAACGCGGACATCGGTCTGTCCTTTCACATCGACCCCGGGCTCGCCCCCCGCCTCTACTCGCGGTTCCGGCTCAACGATCTGCCGGTCCTCGCCGACGGGTACATGCGGAACACCGTGCGCGAGGCGTTCAGCGACGTCGCGTCGCGACTCGCCGTGCAAGACATCTACGGGGCGGGCAAGAGCAAGATGCTCGCGGAAGTGACGCAGAAGTGCCACGACGTCTTTGGTAAGGACGGCATCGTGATCGATCAGCTCACGATCAACGGCACGCTCCGGCTCCCGCAGAACGTCATGGACGCCATCAACCGCGCGATGGAAGCGACCCAGAACGCGATCCAGAGCAGAAATCGCGTGGGGCAGGTGGAGGCCGAGGCGCAGCAAGCGATTACGCAGGCCCACGGGCAGGCCGAAGCCGCACGGCAGAAGGCCGAGGGAGACGCCGACGCGCTTCNNTCTCATCCGAGCGCGGGCCGAAGCCCAGGCCAACGAGATCATCCGTCTCTCGATGACGCCCGCGGTCCTGCAGTATCGGGCGATCGAGCACTGGGACGGCAAGCTCCCGCAATACAGCGCCGGGTCGCTTCCGCTCCTCACGTTCGACGCGAGCAAGCTCAGCGCGGGCAAAGAGAACGAGGCCGCGCGGCAAAAGGAGCTCGAGCGGCTCCTCGGCGAGCCCCGAGGCGAGAGCAGGGGCACCTCGAACGCAGGGCAGGCGGACGGGACCCCCAGCGCGGCGCCCTCCGCAAGCGCGCCGCCCCCTCCGCCCGCGTCGTCGGCGCACTGAAATTCGCGGCCGGAGGCGCTCGAAGACGCGCTACGGCCGTGTTTGGCCCGTTTGACGTCAAAGGCGAGACGCGCTATGAGCGGGGAGAAGACGCGTTTTAGCGTGCGGTCAGCCCGAGGTCGGGCGCGGCCGGCGCGGACGTGAAGCCAATCAACGAGGCGGACGCCCGGACGGCCACTTGGCCGTGCTGCCAGAGGCGTCCAGAACAGAGTCCCGGACGCCCCACAAGACGACGGGAACAACGGAAGAAAACATGACGTTCATCGAAGCCGCCGCGGAAGTCCTCCGCCAAGCCGGCAAACCCCTGCACTACAAAGAAATCACCGAGCTGGCCGTCGCGAAGAACCTGCTCTCGCACGTCGGCAAGACGCCCGACGTGACCATGAGTCACCGTCTCACGGCGGCCATCAAGAAGGACGACAAGGACGTGCCCATCACGCGCGTTCGACCGGGCGTCTTCGCCCTGCGCGAATGGGAAGACAAGAAGGGCAAGCGCGCACCCGCAGGGACCCCCGAGCCGGTCGCGGACGACACCGACGCCGCCCCGGACGGCGAGGTCGAGGTGAACGCCCTCGAGATCGAGGCCGCGCTGCGCGGTGCAGAGACCGCCGCCGCCGCCGAGAAGGACGAGGGAGAGGGCGGCGACGCCGAGGACGATCGCGAGACCGAGGTGTCCGGCGACGAGGCTCTTCGGGCGGATCTCGCGGCAAGCGGCGCGGAGCTCTTCGACGACGAGGACGACGACGACCAACCGATACTCGCCCCGCTGTCGCAGCCCGAAGGGGCGCCCCAAGCCGACGCCACCAGGCGACGGCGGCGGCGCCGGCGGCGTGGACGAGGGGGCTCCAGCCAGACGGACGCGGCCGCCGGTGGTGCGACGTCCGAGCGGTCCTCCCAAGGCAGAATCGATGCGGCTGCCCCGCAGGCTGGGCAGGGCGTCTCGGGTGCCCCCGAGGCAGAGAATGGCGAGGGTCGCGAGCCCGGCGCCGCGCCACGTCCCGTCGTGCGGGATCGGCAGCAGATCATGTCGTGGGGACAGCCGACGGGCATCGACGTGCCCGTGGGCGAGGGCGAGGAGCTCGCTGGCCGGGATCTCGCCGACGCAGCGGCGGCGGTCCTGTCGTCGTTCGATCGAAACGCGGGGCCTGCCCCGATTCGAGCGGTCGCCGAGGCTCTCGCTCGCCGCGGTCGTCTGCAGGGCGACCCTGCCGTCGCGACGGCGCAAGCCGGAGCCGCCATGCGGGCCGACAACCTGCGCCGAACGGCCAATGCGCAGCGCACCCGCTTCCGGTTCGGTAGCGGCGGGCGAGTCGCCTTGACCGATTGGGCCCTGACCGGCGACTTGCCCCGTTTGGAGCAAGAAGTCGCCGCCGCGGTCGATCGGTATCGCGAGGCCTCGCGGCGGGCTCTACTCCGGCGCATTCAAGAGCTGCCCGGACATGCCCTCATCGAGCTGGTGCTCGTTGCCTGCGAGCGCGCCGGCCTGATGAACCTTCGGACGGTCCGCCGCTCTGGCGCACCGGGCGGCGAAGCCCACTTCGCCGCGATCCACAAGACCGGCGGCGACGCCATCCCGACCGCGATCGTCATCCGCAAAGACGGCCGCGAGATCGGCCGCGAGCGGGTGACCGACGTGCGCGGAGCGTTGCATCACTACGGGCCGGCCAACGCGGCCTGGCTCATCACGACAGGACAGGTCTTGTCCGGTGCGCGCGAGGAGGCCGCCGCCCTCGGCACCACCCCGGTGACGCTCTACGACGGCCTGGCGCTCTGCAAGCTCCTCGAGGACATCGACGTCGGGGTCGTCAAGACGAAGTACGCCGTCGCGATCCCTGATCTAGAACTCCTCGAGGCCCTTCGCGGCGGATAGGCGCCGGCCGCCGATGCGACTCGCGACAGCGGCGTGGTGTCTGGCGCTGGCGTTCGGCGCCATGCCGGCCGCGGGGGCGACTGGGGCCGCGCGCAAGGCCCCTCGCAAGCCCGCAGCTCCCGCCGCGCCTCCATTGCCGTCGCCGGTGAAGCTCTCGCTCGAGGTTCCATCCACCATCGGGCACTGGACGATGCACGTCGTCAACGACGGGGACGTCCCCGTCGTCATCGTGGCCGACGCGCGCCTCCTTCGACTCGAGGTGACGGCGCGCGGCGCGGCGCGTCCGCGAACGTGCGAGCTTCCGGCCGACATGCGGCCCCAGGACGACCTGCAGCGCCCGCTGGTGCTCGCTCCCAAGCACGAATACGTCGAGCGGTTCGATCCGCGGCTGTATTGCTTTCAGGGGCCAGACCTCGATGCCCTCGCGCCAATGTCCATCGTCGTGGCGTACCTCGGATGGACGGGCGGCGGCACCTCACCTCCGTTGGAGGTCTCGGCCGTCGACGGAGCGAAGCAAGAGATCGCCCCCCGCAAGAGCGTCCAGTCCGAGCCGGTCTCGCTGCCGGACGAGATCGACGATTCGCCGGAGCCTGCACGACCGGCGTTGGACGTGCCGAGACTGGTGCTGTCCGCCGCGCGCGCCGTCGATGCCGAAGCGCCGGAAGGCCTAGAGATTCCGATGACCCTGGCGAACGACAGCGGCCACGCGGTCGTCGTCCGCTTCCGCCCGGAGACGGTGGCTTTCGACGTCATCGGCCCTGCCGGCGCCCAGCACTGCGCCTGGCCCGTGCTGCCTGCGGCCCCCACACCGGACCTCTTCACCACGCTGGCGCCAAAGGCCGCGACGACGCTGGAGCTCGAGCTCTCGGCGTACTGCCCCACGCGAACGTTCGACCAGGGGGGGCTCCTGATCGTTCGCCCACGGCTCGACACCCGCGGCGCGTCGGGTGCGCACATTGGGCTTCGTGCCTTCGACGGCGTCGTGGTGGCAGCCAGGCCCACGCTTTTGCGAGTGCATCGGGGCCTCGCCCAACCGACCGTGACGCGCCCTCAGGCAAGACCGGTCGGCGACACTCCAGAGTCGCCGTAACGCCTGTTACCTACGTCGAGCCCTCCTCCTCCCGGGGTGTCCGGCAACCATGTTGGGGGACGTCGACCCCGTTCGCCGATCGGGAAGCATGGAGTTTGGGGGACGCAATGGGGCGTGGACCTCGGTGCGCCATTTGCTACTCCACGTGGGTAGACCGGGTGGGAAATGGGGCCACAGGCAATGCCTATCGGCGCAGGATTCGTTCGGCTTGAGGTAAAGGCGGGGGACCGGATCGAGTTTCTCGTGGTCGACTCGCCGTTGGCCCGAGCACTGTTCCACGGCATCCCCGCCGCGCGTTTGCTCGCGAGGACGCGTGTGGCAGGAGGGCACGGCGCCGACGACACGGCGCGCGACGTTCACCTGCGCTCGCTCCTTCGCGCCGAGTCGCCGGCGTACGAGGCGGTGCGGCGTGCGATCGCACGCCATGCCCGCGTCGCCGAGGACGAGGGGACCCTCGAGGCCTCCGAGTCGACGATCGCCGTCCTCGTTTGGGCTGTGGCATCGGCACCCGACGCCGACGCCTCTCTCTCGGAAATCGCTCCGGCCGCCGGGGAGGCCTCGCCGTGTGATCCCGAGGTCCTTCGCGCGTGTGCCCGGTACGATGCTCGCCTCGCGAGCCGCGCCGCCGACAAGCGGGCCCCTGCCTTCGAGGCCTGCGTCAGGCTCGCCGCGCTGGGATCGCTGCGGCCACGCGCCGCCGACCGGGTTCGATGGATCGCGACGCAGCTCGAGCGCGCCGAGATCGGCGTGCGTCTCTTCGGAGATCCCCCCACATCGATCTTCCCCCGCCGCGTCGACGACGAGATCGCCCCGAGCGACCGGAGGATGGCGGCGATCCATCGGGCGCCGCTCGATGCGCTCGTCGCGATGGACCCGCGAGAGCTGGGGTCGGCGATTGGTCGCATGGACCGTGCGGAGCGAGGCGCAGGCGCCGAAGTGGCCACGTTCGTGGCCGACTTGGCTCGGCTGCTGGCCGAGGACGGGACTGTCGTGGCGGCGCTCTCGCAGCCGGACCCGCCGGAGATCGACGACGCGCCGCCGAGCGAGCTTCCCGGAGGCTTCGCGTCGTGGGTCCCCACCGAGTGGACACCCGCGACGGCGGGCGCCATGGCGCAGGCGCTCGAGGTCGGCAAGACGACGCCCGCGAGAGCGCGCACCGCGGTGGCGCGCGGGGGTGAGGCGGCGCTCGACGCCGTCGGCGCGGAGATGCTCGAGGTCACCGGCCACGCCTCGGCGAGCGCCGTCTTCGCCGAGATTCTCTCGTACAGCGATCGACCGCGCGACGTCCTGCGCCTCGTCACGTACTTCGCCATCGCGCCCGATCCGGTGCGAGCGGCGCGCGCGCTCAGCGCCTGCACCGCGGCGGAGCTGCCTCGTGTGCTCGGCGCCTGGCTCGACGGGATGCTTCCCACCGACGGCCAGGACGGACCGGAGTCCAGCGCTGCTCGCGTTACCGCCTGCATCGCGTCGCTCAAGCCCTACCCGCGCTTGTACGGCGCCGTCCGGCCGCTGCTTACGCGACTCGCCGTCGCTACACCGGAATGATGCCCCGCTTCCGCGCAGGTCGTTCGACTCGCTTGTGACGCGCGAGCTCGAGCCCCCAGGCGAGGACGCGGCGCGTGTCCCTCGGGTCGATCACGTCGTCCACGAGGCCCCACCCGGCGACCTTGTAGACGTCGATGTTCGCCCGGATCGATTCCACGATGCCCTTCTTGACGTCGGCCGGCGGCTCCACGTCTCCGAAGAGCTTCTTGGCCGCGATGGAGACCATGCCCTCGGCGCCCATCACGCTGATCTCGGCGGTGGGCCAGCTGACGATGAGATCGGGCTCGTACGCGCGCCCGCACATCACGTAGTAGCCCGCGCCGTAGGCCTTCCGGACGACGACGGTGAGCTTGGGCACGGTCGCAGCGCTCATCACGTGGAGCATCTTCGCCCCGTGCCGGATGATGCCCGCGTGCTCCACCTTCGACCCCACCATGAAGCCGGGGACGTCCTGCAAGAACACGAGCGGCACGTTGAACGCGTCGCAAATCTGGATGAAGCGGGCGGCCTTGTCGGCCGAATCGTTGTCGAGAATGCCCCCGAGGTGCATCGGCTGATTGGCCACGACGCCGACGGTCTTGCCGCCGATGCGGGCGAAGCACGTGATGATGCTCCGCGCGAAACGGGGCTTGATGTCGAGCATGTCGCCGTGATCGACGATCGAGCCGATGAGCTTGTACATGTCGTACGGCTTGCGCGTCGACTCCGGCAGCAGGTCGAGGAGCGCGTCGTCTCGCCGATCGACCGGATCGTCGCAGACCGCGTCCGGCGGGGCGTCGTCGCAGTGCGACGGCAAGAACGACAGGTACTTCTTCACGGCCGCGATGCACGCCGCGTCGTCCTGGAACTCACCGTCCCCGACGCCGCTCGTCTCGCTATGGACCTTCGACCCGCCGAGGTCCTGCTCGCTGACGTCCTGCCCCGTCACCGCCTTGACGAGCGCCGGTCCGCCGAGCGCGAGGCTGCCGATCCCCTTGACCATCGGCACGTAGTCCGCGAGGCCCGGGATGTACGCGGTGCCCGCGGCCCCGGGGCCCACCATGGCGGCGACCTGCGGCACGACGCCGCTCATCATCACCTGCTCGCGAAACAGGTGCCCCGTCCCGGCGAAGAGCGAGAGCATGTCGGGGTGGCTCGACCCAGGGTCGATGCGCGCACCGCCGGAGTCGATGAACCAGACGATGGGCCACCGTCCGCGGAGGGCCATCGAGCGCAGGCGGGTGACTTTCTCCTCGCCCGTGTAACCGATGCTGCCCCCCTTCACCGTGAAGTCGTACGCGGCGCACGTCACCATGCGCCCATCGACCTTGCCGAACGCCGTCAGCACCCCATCGGCGGGCGGCTTGTCGTCGCCGGACGGGCCCGCCGCGAGCCCCATCTGCGTGCCCAGGGCGCCCACCTCGTAAAAGACGCCGTCGTCGTAGAACGCGGCGAGGCGCTCGCGGGCGTTCATCTTGCCACGCGCGCGCTGCCTGGCGAGTCGCTCGGCGCCGCCCATCTCGCGCACGCGGGCGCGCCGCTCTTCGAGCTCGGCGACCATCTCGCGCATCGTGGCCATGGCGAGGAGCCTACCTCCCCGTCCAGCTCGGGCGCCGCTTCTCGAGGAACGCCGTCAGCCCTTCGCGAGCGTCGTCGGTGCCGAGGATCTCCAGGAGCCGGTCGTGAAGGAGAGGCAGTGCGCGTTCGAGGTCGAGACCATCGTGGGCCGCGTACGCGCGAAGCCCGAGGCGCACCGCCGTGGGGCTCTTGGAGGCAAGCGCATCGGTGATCGCGCCCACCTCGGCGTCGAGACGTTCCGGCGCGACGGCCCGGTTGACGAGCCCGAAGCGTGCGGCCTCCTCGGCGCCGAGCTTCTCGCCGAGCAGCATCATCTCGACGAGCCGCCGCCTGGGCACGTGCCGCGAGAGCACGGCCATGATGACCATCGGAAAGATGCCGACGTTGATCTCCGGCGTGCCGAGGGTGGCCCCGGTCGAGGCCACGGCAAACGTGCACGCAGCGGCCAGCCCGAGCCCCCCGCCCAGCGCGTCCCCGTTGACCTTCGCGACGATGGGCTTGTCGCTTCGCGCGATCGCGAGCAAGAGCTCGGCGAAGTCGCGCGGAGGCAGGCTCGAGGGCGGCGCTGGCGACCCCGACGTGATCTCCGCGAAGTCTCCCCCCGAACAGAAGGCCGTCCCCTCCCCCGTCAACACGATCGATCGGACGCCGTCGGACGTTCTCGCGTCGTCGATCGCCCACCACAGCTCGGTCGCCATTCGCGGGCCAATCGCGTTGCGACGCTTGGGATGGTTCAGCGTAATTTTTTCGACGAGGCCGTCGCGCTCCACCTTGATCCGCTCGTACGTCCGAGCGCCGGTCGTCATGACGCTCACGACACCCCCGCGATCCCCAAGATCGCGCGCGCCTCATCGATCGTGGCAGGCCTTCGCCCCACGTCGCGCACCATGCGTACGGCGACTTCGACGAGATCCCCGTTGGATCGGGCCGCGGCGCCACCGGGCAAGTAGAGGTTGTCCTCCAACCCGACGCGGACGTTGCCGCCGAGGACGAGCGCCACGGCCAGCATGCGCCACTGGCAGCGGCTGATGCCGATGACCTCCCACTCGCTGCCGGGCGCGACATCGAGGGCGACGCGCTTTTGGAGCTGGACGCTCTCGACCGACGGCGGCAGACCACCCAGCACGTTGACGACGAACGAGAACTGCAGCGGCGGCCGGAGCAAGCCCATGTCGACGAGCGGCCAGACGCCGTGCGTGTGTCCGACGTCGAAGCACTCGAGCTCCGGCTTGACCCCAGCCGCGTTCATCGCCTCCGCGAGCTTGCCGATCTTGGCGTAGGTGTTCGGAAAGACCATATCGAAGGCGAACGCCTTCTTCTTCTCCGAGTACTTCGAGTAGTTCATCGTTCCCATGTTGAGCGCCGCGATCTCGGGACGGCTCTCGCGGATGGTCGTGCACTGCTCGCTGACGTCGTCGACGATCGTCCCCGTCGAAAAGTTGAGGAGCACGGGGCAGCGGGCGCGGACCTCGCCCTTGATCGCCGCGAACGTGGCTGGGCTGAACGTGGGACTGCCGTCGTCGTTGCGGGCGTGGATGTGAACGACGGTCGCCCCGGCGTCGTACGCGCGCTTCGCTTCCTCGCCGATCTCGGCGGGGGTGTATGGCAAGTACGGGCACTGGGCGCGGTTCGCCAGGACGCCAGTGAGCGCGCACGTGACGACGCAGACGTCCGGATCGCGCTTGGCAGTCATCGATTGGCCTCGTCGGCCTTGGGCGGCTGGGACCCGACCTCTCGCTTCACGATCGACTGAACGCCGCGCGCGATCTTCGTCAAGATCGTCAAGAGCTCCCGCGTCTCGCGCGCCGACAGCGCCTGCAGCGCGGTCCGGAAGATCTCCATCGGTTCGATGCTGACGGCCCGCGCGATGCGCGCCCCCTTGTCGGTCAGCCGGATGTGCACGACGCGCCGGTCTTCGGTGGAGCGCGCACGGACGACGAGGCCCTCGCGCTCCATGCGGTCGATGATCCCCGTCACGGTGCTGTTCTGCGCACGGATGCGCTCCGACAGGGCCGAGAGCGACAAGTCTCCCACCCCTTCGAGGAGCTTGAGCACCGTCAGCTGCGGGCCGGTGAGCTCGACCTGCCGTGCGACCTCCTTCGTGAGGCGGCGGCTCTCGGTATAGAGATAAAGGATCGCCTCGAGGACGGAGTCGACGTCGGGCTTGATGTCGGAGGCTATCGGGGCCGGCACCGGAGGGTCCCTGGGCGGAGTCTCGGAGGATGCTTCGTACACGAAACAGTAACGGCCTCGGCGCGTCTTGTCACGAGGCTCGACGGGCGGCCGAGGCCGGTGTCTTGCGCGAACCGCCCGTCCGCATCATGTTCGCCGGCGCCGAGCTGCCCATGGCGACACGTACGACAGCCCCCTCCCCTGCGTTCGAGTTCTCGATCCCGGTCCACGATCTGGATGCGGGCGGACGCGACTTCGACTTGCCCGTGCGCGCGGCGTGGCTGCGAGGTGTGCTCGAGGGCACCGACGTCCAAGCCTCGACAAAGGACGGGGAGCTGCACCTCCGGCTCTCGAAGAGCGGCAGCGACGTGGTGCTGCGGGGTTCCATTTCGGCCGAAATGACAGTGCCGTGCTCGCGCTGCCTCGAGCCGACTCCAGTCGCGGTCGAGGCCAGCCTCAGCCTCTTGGCCGTTCCGGGACCTTCACCCCGGTCCGCGCGCGGCCCAAAAGGCCGGCCGAAGGCCCACAGGGACGAGGCCGATGACGAGGAGATCCTGGAGTCCGGCGAGGCCGACGTCATCCCCTACGACGGCGACAACGTCGTCCTGGACGACCTCGTGCGGGACGAGCTGCTGCTCGGGATCCCCATGATCCCCTTGTGTTCCGAGGCCTGCCCAGGTATCAGCCCGAAGCTCGACGATCGCGCCGAGGCTCCCGACGCCCAAGGTGTCGACCCACGCCTTCGACCGCTCCTCGCGCTGAAGAAGAAGACCTAGAAAGGAAATGTCGTGGCAGTTCCCAAGCGACGCACCAGCCGCTCGAAACGAAACATGAGGCGCGCAAACCACGACAAGGTGGCCGCACCCACCCTCGTCGCCTGCCCCAACTGCGGAGAGCCGGCCGTGCCGCATCGCGCGTGCGCATCGTGCGGGCACTACAAGGGCCGCGTCGTAAAGCCGAAGGCAACGTCCTAGCCGCCGTCGAGCCCTACGTGCCCGGCAAGCCCATCGCGCCATGACTCTCGCTTGGCACATCCCAGGGCAGGGCTCGCAGTCGGTCGGCATGGCGAAGGACGTCCTCGCGGCGTCCGCCGCGGCGCGCGACGTATTCGAGCGGGCCGACAAAGCGCTGTCCGAGACGGCTACGGCGCCGCAGCCGCTGTCGCGCCTCATCCTGGAGGGCCCTGAAGAGGTCCTGATGTTGACGGCGAATGCCCAGCCGGCCCTCGTAGCGACGAGTTGCGCCTTGCTGGCTGCGCTCCGAGAGCGGGCGCCGGATTTGCCCCCTCCCGTGCTCACCGCGGGTCATTCGCTCGGCGAGTACACGGCGTTGGTCGCCGCCGGAGCGCTGTCCTTGGAGGACGCCGTTCGGCTCGTGCACATCCGCGGTCGCGCCATGCAAGACGCCGTACCGCCCGGCGTCGGCGCGATGTCGGCGGTGATGGGGGTCGCGGCAGACCGCCTGGCCGCTCTTTGCGACCAGGCGGCGGAGGGCGAGATCGTGGCGCCAGCCAACTTCAACGCGCCGGGGCAGATCGTCGTCGCCGGACACGCAGGCGCCGTCGCGCGGCTTGGCGCGCTGGCTTCGGCCGAGAAGGGCGCACGCGTCATCGCGCTCAAAGTGAGCGCCCCGTTTCACTGTGGGCTGATGGCCCCGGCTGCCGGGGTCGTGGCGAGTGAACTCGAGCGGGTCGACCTCCGTGCCCCCAGCATCCCCGTCGTCGCCAACGTCGACGCCGCGCCAAACTCCGAAGCCGCGCGCGCCAAGGAGCTTCTCATCCGTCAGATAGATGGGCCCGTCCGCTGGGAAGAGACCGTTCGCTTTCTCGCGTCGAGCGGCGTGACGCACGCGCTCGAAATCGGCCCGGGCAAGGTGCTCGCGGGGCTGGTCAAGCGCATTGCCAAGGACATCAAGGTCCTCAGCGTGGGAGACTGCGCGTCGATCGACGCGGCCCAGGCTTTCGTCGCCGATGCTTGCCAGACTTGATGGCCGCGAGGACCAAAGTTGAAGGCGCCGGCCCTCGAGTCTATAAGCGTGCGCCTGGCCCGTAGCTGATGAAGGGTGGCATGTTCCGACTCGACGGCAAGGTCGCTCTCGTCACGGGGGGTTCGCGCGGGATCGGGCGCGCCTGCTGCGAGGTGCTCGCTGCGCAAGGCGCGACGGTCATCGTGAACTACGTCAAGGGCGAGACCGCGGCCCGTGAGGTCGCCGCAGGGATCGAGAGCCACGGCGGCGTCGCGGAGATCTCGGGGTTCGACGTCGCCGACTCGAAGGCCGTCGACACGGCGATCGAAGCCATCACCAAGAAGCACGGCCGAGTCGACGTGCTCGTCGCCAACGCGGGCATCTCGATCGATGGCCTCCTTCTGCGTGTTCGCGACGANNGTCGTCGCCGACATGGGCAACGCCGGTCAGACGGCGTACGCTGCCACGAAGTCCGCGTTGCTGGGCGCGGCGAAATCCATCGCGCGCGAATACGCGTCCCGAAACATCACCGCCAATGTCGTCGCGCCCGGGTACATCGACACCGACATGACGGCGGCCATGACTCCGCAGCAAAAGGAGTACGTCATGAAGGCCGTGCCCCTCGGCCGGACGGGCAGCCCGAGGGACATCGCCGCGGCGTGCGCCTATCTCGCCAGCGACGAGGCGGGGTACGTGACGGGGCAAGAGATCCGGGTCAACGGCGGGATGCAAATGTGAACCTGTCGACGCGCGCAGACGCTTTCGCGCCTCTGCCGCTCGACGGTCNNGCCGACTCCCTCGGCCTCGTCGAGCTGGTACTCGCGTTCGAGGAAGCCTTCGAGATCGACATCCCGGACGAGGACACGGAGAAGATCCGCACCGTCCAGGACGCGATCGACTACATCGAGAAGCACGCTAAGAAGTAGCTTCGAACCCGTCGGTTCGAAGCCAGCACGAAGAGCTTCGTCATGGAACGCGTCGTCATCACCGGGATTGGGCTCGTGACGCCGGTCGGGATCGGGACGACCGAGGCCTGGCAGGGGCTCCTCGAGGGCCGCAACGGCATCGGCCCCATCACACGGTTCGACTGCTCCGCGTTCCGGGCGCGCATCGCGGGCGAGGTCAAGGGCTGGGAGCCCACCCGCTGGATCGAGCGCAAGAAGCTGAAGGAGATGGACCGCTTCACCGAGTTCGCCCTCGGCGCGGCGGCGATGGCGGTGGACGACGCCAAGCTCGAGCTGACGGACGCCGGCCGAGAGCGCGCCGGTTGCTTCATCGGCGTGGGACTCTGCGGTCTGGCGACGCTCGAGAAGACCAAGGAGACCGTGATGACCAAGGGGCCGACGAAAGTCAGCCCCTACACGATCCCCGGCATCATCGCGAACCTCGCCGCGGGTCAGGTCGCGATCGCTCACGGGCTGAAGGGCCCCAGCTACTGCACGACGAGCGCGTGCTCGAGCGGCGCGCACGCCGTCGGCGAGGCCACCGAGTGGATCCGCCGCGGCAAGGTCGCCGTGATGGTGGCGGGTGGAACGGAGGCCACCATCACCCCCGTCGGCATCGCCGGGTTCGAGGCCATGCTCGCCCTGAGCAAGCGAAACGACGACCCGGCGCACGCCAGCCGGCCGTTCGACCGCGGGCGCGACGGATTCGTCTGCGGCGAAGGGTCCGCCATCATGGTGCTCGAGTCGCTGTCGCGCGCGCGACGGCGCGGCGCGCGCATCTACGCCGAGCTCACGGGCTACGGCGCGTCGACCGACGCGTATCACCTGACGCAGCCCGCGCCCGAGCACGAGGGGGCGCAGCGCGCGATGCGAATGGCCCTCGAGGATGCGCGGGTCGGGACGGACGACGTCGACTACGTCAACGCCCACG
>PLIR01000117.1 GCA_003139415.1 Myxococcales bacterium
CATCGGCACGGTGAGCGCCAGGTGCCCGCCGGGCTTGGTGATGCGCGCCAGTTCGCGCAAGAGGCCCTCGTCGTCCTGCACGTGCTCGAGGACCTCGAAGAGGCCCACCAGCTCGAACGTCCCGTCGGGGAACTTGTGATCCTGAACGAGCCCGTGGTGCGCAATCGCGCCGTGCTTCGCGAGGACGTCGAGCGCCACCTTGGAGAGGTCGCAGACGTGCGTGCCCACGACGGGCAGCCGCGGAAAGACGCCCGGGCCGAGCTCGAGGCGGTTGGGGGCCTTGTCGGCGAGCTCCTTCAACGCGGGCCACCAGGGCAGGGTGTCCGGGGGCAGAAAGGGCATCCGCGCCCAGAGGTCCTCGTAGAGGGATTCGTTGTAGGCGGTGGCGTTCTCGATGGCTTGCGTCATGGCGTGGAGCCTCGCGGAGGCGTGGGGGCGGAGATCGGTTCGTGCGTGTGTGGGGAGAGCAGCGCGAGCCCGGACTGGGTGCCGCGCAAGAGAAGCGTCTTCCCCGGGTCGGCGATCCTGACGCCGAAAGTGTCCACGCGCCCGCCCGGGGCGTCCAGGATGGTCACTTCGTATCCGTCCCTTGGAATGGTCTGCCCCACCTGGAACTGGAGGTTCGGCCCGCCCAGGGCGCGCTCGAGGTAGGAGCCCAGAAAGCCTTCGGCGCGGTGCAGCCGCAGGCGCGAGTGGCCGGCGAAATCGACGGACGAGTAGTCGCTGGGGCCCGGCATCACGTGCGAGAGGAGGCTCAGGATCTGCACGTCGACGTCGCGTCCCGGCAGAGCGAGCCGTACGGCGTGGGGAAACGCAAGGGCCGCTGCGACTGGCAGGTCTGCGACGAGCAGCCGCCGCGCGTTGGGTGTCGCCTGCAGCGCCGCAGCGGCCGCGGCGATGGTGCGGGAGGACTCGCGCGCGAGGTTGGTGAACAGCGTCGTTCTCACGAGGCACACGACCATGACGAGCGCCGCGACGATCGCGAGCCCGCGCCGGTCTTTGCCGGCGAGCTTCGTCGGGTCCGCCGGGAGCTGGCTGCCGACGAGCAGGCAATATCCGGCCGAGGGCAGGTAGAGAAAGTGTTCTCCGATGGTGAGCATCATCACCGGCAAGATCGTGACCCCCATCCAGCCAAGGGCCCATGCGGCGGTCGTGCGGTCCGACGCGCGCTGCAGCGTGGTCCAGAACGTCCGCAGGACGACCGCGGCGAAGAGGACGAGGAGCACCGGGTGGGCGCGCCAGAACGGTTCGGTCGCCATCGGGTCGGCGGGCACGAAGAGGACGAAGTCGGCCAGGTAAAGCAGGGGCGCCGTCGCCAGGTGCCAGGCGAGGCCCGGGTCGCCCAGGTGATAGGCGAACGGTGTGGGCGGCGGATGGAAGCCGCCGAGAACGGCGACCCGCAGCGCGACGTACGCCGCCGCGACGATCCCCGCCAACGCCGGAGCGGCGAGGCGCTGCGCGAGCGGCTCGCCATGCGGGCGCAGCAGCGCGTCGCCCAGCATGACCAGCGGGAGCGTCGCGGCCATCTCTTTGGCGAAGAGCGCGAGGGCGAAGAGGATCAGCGTCGTGACCAGCAGCAGCGCGCGTCGCCCGGTCGCGCCGCGCGTCGCCCGCTGCGCGAGGTACGCGAGGAACGCGGCAAGATAGAGGACCCCGGCGAGCACGTCGGTGCGGCCCGAGATCCAGCCGACCGCCATCGTGTGGCAGGGATGGATGGCGAAGAGCGCGGCCGCGCCCCACGCGCCGAAGCCCGGACCGAGAACCCGCCGCCCGACGCCCCACACGAGCCACGTCCCGGCGGCGTGAAGGGCGAGGTTCGTGAGGTGATAGCCCGCGGCGTTCACACCGTAGAGCAGGTGGTCGAGAGCGAACGACACCACGATGAGCGGCCGGAAGTACTCCACCGTCAGCCCCGGCGGCGTCCACCACGCGCCGACCGAATCGATGTGCAGGACCCAGCCGCCCAAGACGGCCTCGCGCAGGCGCGCGGCGACCTCGATGTGCAGGTAGTCGTCGCCGAAGAACGGACCGAAGAGGAGCGGACACAGCGCCACCGCCGCGAGCGCGACGAGGACGGCCGCGCCTCGCGACCAGCGCGCCTCCATCCGGACGAGGACGTCGCCGTCCGTAGAGCTCGTGGGCACGCTGCTTTGGGCGGGGATCGGGTTCAACGCTCTCCTTGGCCCGCCGTCCGTCGGACGGCAGCCGAAGGCCAGTCGACCTAGCCTTTCACGTGCCGCCATCCGGTGGCAACGAGGTTCACTTGATCGCGCTCAGATGGACGACAAACCACTGCCCGCGCCACGAGATGAGGGACTTGACGTCGAAGGCGGCGTCTTGACCGTGCGCGCTGTAGCGCAGCTTGGAGCCGAAGACCCGGTAGTAGCCCACCTTGTTCCATTCCTCGCCGGGGTCGACCCAGGTCGCGCGGTCGTCCGGCACCGTCATCGAGACGAGGCGCGCGTCCCCCGCGTCGTCGCCGAGCTTGGCGTGAAGGGCGTGGATGTCACGCTTGTACGCCGCGACGAGGCGGCGCCGCCAGTCGGCCGCGGGATCGCCCACGTCTTTGACCTGCTCGTAGGCCTCGAGCGGGAAGAAGAACGGCATCGCGCGTTCGGGGGCGTCGTTCACGATCGCGTCCCAGAGCGCGTCGCGCCGTCCCTCGAACGCCGCACCGGCGGCCGCGGGCCGGTCGCGAGTCTGGGCGAGCGCGGAGGGGACGGAGGCCTCCGCGGGGGGAACGGTGGGAGCCGGGGGCGGTGCTCGGCTGGGCAAAGGGGGCGCCTCGTGCGCGGACGGCGCGGGCAAGCTCTCGGCCAGGAGCTCGGGCAAGGCCACCGACGGCGATCCCGGTGGCGTCGGCGGCGGACCCTGCGTGCAGCCGAGCGACGAGGCGGCTGCGACGAGGAGCATGCAAGGGAAGGAGACGTCCCTGGCGATGCGGACGGTCATCGGGCGCCTATACGACAGCGCTCCGCGACGATGCCACTTTCGCGTCGTCTCGGGATGAGGATCCGCCGTCGAGATTGACGATCGTGCCCGCCGTCGTCAAAGTTGCGGCCGTCGAAGGAGACTCGAGATGAGATGGTTTTCGACGCGCGTCGCCGTAGCGGCTTGGTCTGCGAGTCTTTTGGCCTGCATGCCCAGGCAAGACAATACCCAGCAGCCCAACGCCGCCCCGCAGCCGTCGGCGGGGTATAATCAGTACCCTCCGCCCGCCCAAGGCGCCTACCCGCCTCCGCCGCAGGCCGGCTACGCCCAGCCCGCTCCGACGTACGCGCCCTACCCGCAGCCCCAACCCGCGCCGGCGCCCCAGCCGCTCCCGCCTCCCGCGGCGCCTGCACCCCCTGTCGCTCCGGCCCCGTCGGCGTCCGCCGCGATGGCCGTGCCCGGGCCGGTGGCCTTCACCTGCCAGAACGACGTTCCGTGCGGCACACACCACTGCAACACGCAGTACGGCAAGTGCGCGTTCCCCTGCCAGAGCAACGTCGATTGCATCAACCCCAACGCGTGCATCATGGGCCTCTGCGTCCCCCCGATGCCGACCGCGGCGCCGCACTAGAGTGCAGCGCCGTCGTGATGACGNNGCTCAGGATGACAGCAAACCTTGAGCTCATCTCGACGGCGGTGCACTCGTCGCTCCCCACCGGATTCGCTCGTGAAATGCGCTCAAGGCCTCGCCGCGCGCGGCGGGCGCACGGCCGCACCATTCACCCCGCCACGAGGGTGATCCGTGTCACCTCCGGAGGGGCGCCGATCCGGGAGGGGGGGCCGACGGTCCCGAAGCCGCGGTTCACGTAGAGGGTGGTGCCGCCGACGTCGTACGCGCCGGCGATGTAGCGGAAGAAGAGCTCGGCCGGGCGGAAGCCGGGGTTGATCTGGCCGCCGTGGGTATGTCCGCTGAGTTGCAACGCGACCTGGCCGGCCCACAAGTCGACCGTGGGCGGTTGATGCGAGAGAAGGATCCGCGGCGCGTCGCGCGGCACCGAGGCGAGCGCGCGGCCGAGAAGGGGCCCCGAGCGCCGGTAGCGCGGCGCCCACCGATCGTCGACGCCAAGGAGCGCGAAGCCGCCGCCGTCGCCCGGGCGCACGACCTTGCCCTGGTTGACGAGCGTCACGATCCCCGCCGCGCGGAGCGCCGCCATCACGTCGTCGACGCCGGCGTAGTAGTCGTGGTTGCCCGCGATGGCGACGACGCCGTCGCGCGCGGGCAAGTCCGCGAGCTTGCGCGCGATGAACGGCGCAAAGGACGCGCTGACGTCGACGAGGTCGCCCGTCACGACGACGAGGTCGGGCCGTGCATTGCGGACGACCTCGAGGCCTTCCGAGACCATGCGATCACCGACATGAACGCCGGCGTGGATGTCGCTGATCTGGACGATGGTGTACCCGTCGAGGGCGCGGGGAAGCCCCGGGATGCGCACGGGCACGTCGGTCATCTCGAACATGTGGCGTCCGCGGACGGCGCCCCAGGTGAGCCCGGCGCCCG
Organism: Myxococcales bacterium; assembly: GCA_003139415.1. Lineage (GTDB taxonomy): Bacteria > Myxococcota_A > Polyangia > Polyangiales > Polyangiaceae > Palsa-1150. Next base: position 4,490 of record PLIR01000117.1, read on the forward strand.
ATGCGCCCAGCAACGCCACGCCGCCGATTCGCTCGACCGCTTGCCGTCGCGTCAGGCGCGAGCTCGGGGAGGAGGCGCCCGCGGTCGGCGCCGGTCGACGCCCCGCCCACCAACAAGCCACTCGCAGGATGGCGAGCGGCGCGGCCGCGAGCCCCAGCGTCATCGCGGCGACCACGAGCGTCGTCTGTAGGGCGTCGGCCGCGGCGCTGTGCCAGCGGATGACGGCCCAGCGCGAGAGGGACTGCAAGGCGACGAACGCCACTGCGGCGATCGCCGCGCCCCTTGAATGCGCCCCCACCCA
>PLIR01000549.1 GCA_003139415.1 Myxococcales bacterium
GCCGAGGACATCCTGCACGACATCGGCGCCATCAGCATCATCTCCAGCGACAGCCAAGCCATGGGGCGCGTGGGCGAGGTCGTCACGCGAACCTGGCAAACGGCCGACAAGATGAAGCGTCAGCGCGGCGCCTTGCCGACCGAGCGTGGCGACAACGACAACGTTCGCATCAAGCGATACATCGCCAAGTACACCGTCAACCCCGCGATCGCGCATGGCCTGGCCGCCGAGGTGGGGAGCGTCGCGATCGGGAAGTGGGCCGATCTCGTCCTTTGGCGCCCGGGATTCTTCGGGGTCCGGCCGGAGCTCGTCCTCAAGGGCGGCTTCATCGCGTGGGCCCAGATGGGCGACGCGAACGCGTCGATCCCGACCCCGCAGCCCTTGCTCATGCGCCCGATGTTCGGCGCTCTGGGGCGCGCCGCAGGTTCGTCGAGCATCGTGTTCGTGTCCGGGCGCGCGGCCGCAGAGGGGTCCCTGTCGAGCCTCGGGTTGCACAAGAACGTGGTCGCGGTTCGGGGCTGCCGGGGAATCGGCAAGCGGGACATGGTGCACAACGATGCGCTGCCGCGGATCACGGTGGACGCAGAATCGTACGAGGTTCGCGCCGACGGCGAGCTCTTGCGATGTGAGCCGGCCTCGCGCCTGCCGCTGGCGCAGCTCTACCACCTGTTCTGAGGGCAACATGACGAGCGACATGGGGTGGCGCGTGCTGCAGGTGGCGGACTCCGGGTTTCCAACGGGGGGCTTCGCGCATTCTGGCGGGCTCGAAGCCGCGCTGTCGGCGGGCGTCGTCGATTCGGCGGCGCAGTTCGACGCGTACGTGCGCGCGCACCTCTGGAACGTAGGCAACGCTTCCCTGCCCTTCGTGGCCGCGGCGCACGGCGCACCCGCGACCGTCGACGAGCTCGACCGGCTGATCGACGCGCAGCTCTCGAACCACGTCGCGAACCGTGCAAGCCGCACCCAGGGGCGCGCGTTTCTCGCCACGGCGGCGCGTGTCTTCGACGCCCGGGAAGTCGTGACACTCGCGGCTCGCGCCACTGCGCGGGAGATCGCCGCACACCACGCGCCGGTCTTCGGCGCCGCGCTCGCCGCGCTGGGCATTGGGCTCGACGATGCTCTCGGGATCCATCTGCTCCTGGCTCTGCGCGGCGTCCTGTCCGCCGCGGTCCGGCTGGGCATCGTCGGCCCGAACGAGGCTCAACGCGTCCAGGGTCATCACGCGGCGACGCTGGACGCGGTGATGGCCGAGTGCCGGACACTATCGCCCGACGACGCCGCCTGCGTGACGCCGATCTTCGACGTGCTCGGCGCCACCCACGATCGCCTATACGCGCGTCTTTTCCAGAGCTGAGGGCCGCCGCATGGGACACGACCTCGACCACGACCACCACCACGAGGCATGGGAGCACCCGGGGCGCTTCCCGGAACGCGCCCCCGTCAGGCGCAGGGACTTCGCCCAACGCGCGTTCACCGTGGGGATCGGCGGCCCGGTCGGCAGCGGAAAGACGGCGCTCGTACTCGCGCTGTGCCGCGCGCTCCGCGACAGCGTGGGCCTCGGCGTCGTCACGAACGACATCTTTACCCGCGAGGACGCCGAATTCTTGCACCGGAACGAGGCGCTCGCCCCCGAGCGCATCCGCGCGGTGGAGACCGGCGGTTGCCCCCACGCCGCGATCCGCGAGGACATCAGCCACAACCTCGACGCGCTCGAGCAGCTGATGTTCGCCGTCCGACCGGAGCTCATGTTCGTCGAGAGCGGCGGCGACAACCTCGCCGCGCAGTTCAGCCGCGAGCTCGTCGATTTCACCATTTATGTGATTGATGTCGCGGGTGGAGACAAGGTCCCTCGAAAGGGCGGACCGGGGATCACGCAGAGCGATCTGCTCGTCATCAACAAGACCGATCTCGCCGAACGCGTGGGCGCGAGCCTCGACGTGATGGCACGCGACGCGCGCGCGATGCGCGGAGACGGCCCTTTCGTCTTCGCGCAGGCGCGCCATGGAGTCGGCGTCCAGGCGATCGTCGACGCCGTCGTTTTGGCCTGGAAAGCCGCGGCGGGGCCGGGCGCCAGCGGATGAGGTCTCGAGATCATAATTTATTGCGACGACAAGCTTCGGAAACAGGCCCTGTGTGAGACTTTCCGCATGCACCGCAGGAATGCGGCGCCGGATGGAAGGGCTGTCATGCGAAAATGGCTAGGCGTGGCCGTGGCGTGCGCGCAGTTGATCAACGTTGCTTGCAGCAAGGAGGAGCCCCCCAAGCCGGCCGAGGAGACCAAGGCTGCGCCGTCGAGCAGTGCGGCGATGAAGCCTGCGGCGCCGACGAGCAACACGATCAAGGTCGGCATCCTGCACTCGCTGTCGGGCACGATGGCAATCAGCGAGACATCGTTGCGGGACGTCGCTCTCATGACCATCGACGAGATAAACGCGAAGGGCGGCCTGCTCGGCAAGAAGCTCGAGGCCGTCGTGGTGGACCCAGCCTCCAACTGGCCTCTGTTCGCCGAGAAGGCGCGCGAGCTCCTGCAGAAAGACGGCGTCGCCGTCGTATTCGGATGCTGGACGTCCGTCTCCCGGAAGTCCGTCCTTCCGGTCTTCGAGGAGCTCAACGGCCTGCTCTTCTACCCGGTGCAGTACGAGGGCGAAGAGTCGTCGTACAACGTGTTTTACACGGGCGCCGCGCCCAATCAGCAGGCGATCCCGGCCGTCGAATACCTGATGAGCGAGAAGGGCGGAGGGGCCAAGCGCTTCGTCCTCCTCGGCACCGACTACGTGTACCCGCGCACGACGAACAAAATTCTTCGGTACTTTCTGCACTCGAAGAACGTCAGCGACGACGACATCAAGGAAGAATATACGCCGTTCGGCCACAGCGATTACCAGACGATCGTCGCCGAGATTAAGAAGTTCGCCCAGGGCAAGCGCACGACCGTCATCTCGACGATCAACGGCGACTCGAACGTCCCGTTCTACAAGGAGCTAGCCAACCAAGGGCTCAAGGCGCAAGACATCCCGGTCGTTGCGTTCTCCGTCGGTGAGGAGGAGCTCCGCGGCATCGATACCAAGCCTCTGCTCGGACACCTGGCGGCGTGGAACTACTTCATGTCGATCGATACGCCGCAGAACAAGGCGTTCATCGCGGAGTGGAAAGATTACGTCAAGGCTCAGAATCTGCCGGGCGGCGACAAGCGTGTCACCAACGACCCGATGGAGGCGACGTACATCGGCATGCACATGTGGGCGCAGGCGGTCGAGCAGGCCGGCACAACGGACGTAGACGCTGTGCGCCAGGCGGCCGGGTATCAGACGTTCATGAGCCCGTCCGGCTTCAACATCAGCCTCGACGCGAAGAACCACCACTTGCACAAGCCCGTGTTCATCGGGGAGGTGCAGGCCAACGGCCAGTTCCAGATCGTGTGGAAGACGGAGGGCCCAATCCGAGCTCAGGCGTGGAGCCCGTTCATCCCGGAGAGCTCCAAGAAAGTCGCCGACTGGACGTACCCGTGGGTATGCGGCAACTGCACTGAACCAAAGTACGCCACTTCCGACGCGGTCGCAAAGCGGTGAAGCTTTGGGCTGTCCTCGCCATGTCGCTCGCGATCGTCGCGAGCGCACGCGCCGCGNNGTGGCGGCGCTCGGCGGGTTCGCCCAGCTCTCCGGCGATGACGTTGCGCACGCCGTTCGAGCGCTCGGAGAGAGCGGCGACCCGCGCGCGATCCGTGTCCTGAAGGCGCTCCGAGACGCAGAACTCTACGTCGACGATGCGAGCCACGTCCTCATCCGGGACAAGAACGGGGCGATGGTCGACGCCCTGTCGGGCGCGCCTGTCCCGGCCTCCGGCCACGCGGCGACCATCAACAACGAGATTCGGCGCGTACTCGACACGCTCATCGCGCGCCTCGAGCTCAAATCGCCGGACCCCGACGAGCGCCTCGAGGCCGTGGGCGAGCTCGCGAGGAGGTCGAACGAAGAGGACGCGCCTGCCATGCGCGATGCGCTCGAGCACGAGAAGGTGCGCTCGGTCCGGAGGGCGCTCGTCTCGGCCCTGGCCGAGGGCGACCTTGCGAGCGAGGATCCGAAACGGCGACTCGGGGCGGTGGAAGCGATCGAAGAGGCCGGCGCTCTGGGTCTTGCCCCTAAGCTCGCCGCCCTCACGACGGCGCCCGCCGAGCCGGACCCTGCCGTGCGAGCCGCCGCCTCCCGGACCATCAGCAGCCTGCACCGAAAGCAGATCTTCGTGGATGGGGCCGCGGACGTCCTTTACGGCATGAGCACGGGCAGCATCCTTTTGCTCTCCGCGTTGGGCCTGGCCATCACCTTCGGCCTGATGCGCGTCATCAACATGGCCCACGGGGAGCTGGTCATGATCGGTGCCTACGCCACGTACGCGACGCAGGTGTTCTTCCACGAGCACCTCCCGGTGCACGAGTCGCTCTATCTGGTGGCGGCGGTCCCGGTCGCGCTCGTGGCCTCGATGCTCGTCGGCGCGCTCCTCGAGGTCGCCGTCATCCGCTTCCTCTACGGTCGCCCCCTGGAGACGCTCCTTGCCACTTATGGCCTGAGCCTTCTCTTGATCCAGATCGTTCGATCGATCTTCGGCGCGCAGAACGTCTTGGTCGAGAACCCGCCCTGGCTCTCGGGGGGCACGGAGCTCTTCGAGGACGTCGTCATCCCGTACAACCGCATGGCGGTCGTCGTCTTCACCGCGGTCGTCGTCGCATTCGTGGCGTTCGTGCTGCGCGGAACCCCGCTCGGGCTTCGCGTCCGGGCGGTCACTCAGAACCGTCCCATGGCGGCGTGCATGGGGATCTCGACGGCGCGGGTCGACACCTGGACCTTCGCGCTCGGTTGCGGGGTCGGCGGCCTGGGAGGCGTGGCGCTGTCGCAGCTCGGCAACGTGGGGCCCGAACTCGGCCAGGGCGTCATCGTCGACTCGTTCCTCGTCGTGGTGCTCGGCGGCGTCGGCAAGATCGCCGGCAGCGTGGTGGCCGCGTTCGGCCTCGGGATCCTCAACAAGGTCCTCGAGCCGATCGCGGGGGCCGTGCTCGGCAAGATCGTCGTGCTCCTCGCAGTCATCCTCGTCATCCAGAAGCGGCCCCAGGGCCTGTTTGCGCCGCGCGGTCGCTCGGTGGAGGCCGTTTGACGCCCGCTCTCGCACGGCTCCGCGCGTGGTTGGGCCCCCACCTGAACACGGGCATCATCGCAATCCTCTGCGTGATCGTCTCGATCGTGGTCCCGATCTGCAACGCCGTCGTACCCGAGAGCAGCGCGCTCCACGTGCCGGACTTCTTCGTCACGGTCATCGGCAAGCTCACTTGCTACGCGATCGTGGCGGTCGCGATGGACCTCGTCTGGGGCTACGCGGGCATCCTCAGTCTTTGCCACGCCCTCTTCTTCGCCCTCGGCGGCTACGCGATGGGCATGTACCTGATGCGATCCATCGGAAAGCAGGGCATGTACGCGAGCGATCTCCCCGATTTCATGGTCTTCCTCGATTGGAAGGAGCTGCCCTGGTACTGGTACGGCTTCGACCATTTCTGGTTTGCCGCGTTGATGGCGCTCCTCGTGCCTGGCGTCATCGCGTACGTGTTCGGGTTCTTCGCGTTCCGGTCGCGCATCGGCGGTGTCTACTTCTCGATCGTCACGCAGGCGCTGACGTTCGCGGCGATGCTGCTCTTCTTTCGCAACGCCACGGGCTTCGGCGGGAACAACGGCCTCACGGACTTCAAGCGCATTCTCGGCTATCCGCTCCGCGAGCCGTCGACGCGCGCCGTACTGTGCGCCCTCGCCGGGGCGGGCCTCGCCCTCGCGTACGCGCTGTGCCGTGCCGTGGTCGGGTCGCGCGCGGGCCGAGTGCTGACGGCGATGCGCGACGTCGAGCCCAAGGTCCGCTTCTGCGGCTACGACACCGTCCGGTACAAGCTCTTTGCGTGGACGCTGTCCGCCGTGCTGTGCGGCTTCGCCGGGGCGCTCTATGTGCCGCAAGTGGGCATCATCAACCCCAGCGAGATGCAGCCGTCGAGTTCCGTGGAGATCGCCATCTGGGTGGCCGTCGGCGGGCGAGGAACGCTCGCGGGCGCGGCCATCGGAGCCTTGCTCGTCAACGGTCTCAAGAGCTGGCTCACGGCCGCTTTTCCGGCAGCTTGGCTGTACGTGCTCGGCACGCTCTTCGTCGTGGTTACTCTGGCCATGCCCGGCGGCATCATGCAACTCATCGGGATGGGGCCGCGGGCATGGAACGTCCTCTCCCGATTCAGGACACCGGGGGTGAAGGTCGATGCGTCCGTCGTGGGCAGCCCGTCATCTGCGCCGCCGCCGGCCGTCACCCTCGTCGACGACAAGGCCAGCAGTGCGAGCGCCGGCGGAGCCGCAGGGTCGTGAGCGCGCTTCTCAAAGTCGACGACGTCACCGTCTCGTTCGACGGGTTCCGAGCGCTCGACCACCTGACGCTGACGCTCGAGGCGGGCGAGCTCCGATGCCTCGTCGGACCGAACGGAGCCGGCAAGACGACGCTGCAGGACGTCATCACGGGCAAGACACGACCCACTTCGGGCAAGGTCCACTTCGATGGACGGGACATCACTCGGTTGCCGGAGCACGTCATCGTGGGCCTGGGCGTCGGGCGCAAGTTCCAGCGGCCGACAGTCTTCCCGGGGCACACCGTGTTCGAGAACCTGGAGCTCAGCCTGCACGGCAGCAAAGCCGTCACGCGGAACCTGTTTGCCCGCCTGACGGCCGAAGAGCGCCAAGCCATCGACGGCACGCTCGATCTCATCGGCCTCTCCGACCTTCGAGCGAAGGCCGCCGGCCTCCTATCGCACGGGCAAAAACAATGGCTCGAGATCGGGATGCTCCTCGTCCAGCAGCCCAAGCTCCTGCTCGTGGACGAGCCGGTCGCCGGCATGACGCAGGCGGAGATCGAGCGTACGGCCGAGATCCTCGCCTCCCTGGCGGGCAAACACACCGTCGTCGTCGTGGAGCATGACATGGACTTCGTCCGCAGCATCGCGCGCACCGTGACGGTGCTCCACGAGGGCCGCGTTCTGGCCGAAGGTCCCATGAAGGACGTCCAGGCCGATCCGCAGGTCATCGAAGTCTACCTGGGAGCGTGAGCCGTGCTCGAGACCAACGACATCAACCAGTACTACGGCGGGAGCCACACGCTGCGCGGCACGAGCATCACGGTGCCCGAGGGCTCGTGCACGTGCATCATGGGTCGAAACGGGGTGGGAAAGACGACGCTCCTTCGCGCGATCATGGGCCTCGTGCCGCTGCGCTCGGGCAGCATTCGCTTCGGCGGCCTCGAGCTCGCAGGCAAGAACGTCAGCGAGCGCGCCCGCGCGGGCATCGGCTATGTCCCGCAAGGGCGTGACATCTTCGCCGACTTGACGGTCGAGGAGAATCTGCAGATCGGAGTGCTGGGGCGGCGCTCGGGGGGCGGCGGCATTCCCGAGTTGGTGTTCCGTCTGTTCCCCGTCCTCAAGACGATGCTCCGCCGCCGGGGGGGCGACCTCTCGGGCGGTCAGCAGCAGCAGCTGGCGATCGGCCGCGCGCTTGCTCTCGAGCCCAAGTGCGTCATCCTCGACGAGCCTACGGAGGGCATCCAGCCGAGCATCGTTCACGAGCTGGGCGACGTGATCCGCAAGCTTTACACCGAGGAGAAAGTCTCGGTCTTGCTCGTCGAGCAGAAGCTGCCTTTCGCGCGCCGCGTCGCCGAACGATTCTTCCTCATGGACCGGGGCGCCGTGGTCGCCAAGGGCACGATGGGCGAGCTGACGGACGACCTCGTGACCAGGCACTTGACCGTCTGACTCAGCACAAGCGCTCACGGCAGAGAGACCTCTCTCTCTGCCGTGAGCGCTGTGCGGTCGAATCCTGGTACGGGCGCCGCCGCTACTCGCTACTCGCCGGGAACTGCGCCGTGCTCCATGACGGCCGGCGGGACGCTGTCGGTGGTCGCCGCCGTCGCGAACTTGGCGCATCCGACGAGGATGGCGGCGACACCCACGTAGCTGATCGCGACGAGCGGCGTCTGCGCGATGCCGATCGCCTCGCCGTGCATGAAGCCGAAGAACGTGAACACCGCCCCGACGCCGGCGAAGGCCGCGGCCTTCATGAACTGACGTTCGATCACGAACACGGCGATCGCGCCGAGCACCAGACCGCCGAGGATCGACCCCCCCCCGAGCACGGACAGCCCCTTGTACAGGACCCCCGTCTGGCCGAGCTTATCGAGCCCGACGGTCATGGCGTTTGTTCCCGCGGCGCCGAGGGCGTTGTCGATCTGGAGTTTGCCCCATGCCGCGAGGTGCGGCGTGAGCGCCAGAACGATCGCCGGCGCGTGGCTCTTGGGAGTCTCCTGGAAGGCCTGCGAACCGATGAGCATCCCGATGTAGAGCAGGATGGGCGAGATCGCGACGACCGGCACTAGCGCCACCATCAGAGAAATGATGCCGAGCCAGGACAGAATGATGACCATCAACCCCGTCGCGGCCGAGTAACCGATGCGGCCGCCCATCGCCTTCCACCCGGGGTGACCGATGTAGACCGCGTTGATGAACGGGTTGCCCATCATGCAACCGATGAGGCTCACGATGCCGTCGGCCGTGAGCACGCGGGTCGTGGGGAAACTGTCGCCGGCGACGGCGGCGCTCTCCACGTTGTCCATCGCCTCGACGAGGTCGTAGATGCCGAACGGGATCGCCGTCACGAGGATGACGCCGAGGAACTGAAAGCCCCCGAAGACGTGCGATATCGCCGGAATCGGTATCGAGAAGTGAAAGTTCGCGAACGCGTCGCTGACGTTCGAGGCGCTCATGCCCCCGAAGTTGAACCCTAGGGCGGTGGAGCCCCACGCGACCAGGCTCCCCACGGCGATCGCCACGAGCCCGGCCGGAGTCCCCTTGAAGTAGCGCACTCCCCCGAACCAGCTCACGAGGATGATCGCAAAGCAGGGGATCGCCACCACCGGCGTCATGAACATCTCGAGCGCCGGACGCATGGAGATGAACGCGATGGACACGCCCGCCAGCGTCCCGAGCAGAGCTGCGCGCGGCGTGACCCGCCGCACGAACGGCGCCAAGAACCCCCCGGCCATCAGCACGAAGCTCTGGATGAAGACCCACGTGAGCCCCGCCTCCCACCCCTTGACGGGATCCCCCGTCTTGGACGCGATGGGCAGCATGATCACGAAAACGACGACGAACATGTGCGGGACGCTGATCCCCGACGGCAGCGCGCACACGTCCTTGCGGCCGGTCGTCTTCGCGAGCCGGTACGCCAGCCACGCGTAGTACGCCGTGCTGAGGCACATCATCATGCCGGTCGCCGGCAGGATGCGCTGGAAGACGAGGGCGTCCGGCATCTTGAGCACGAAGCGCAGGAGCCCCGTGAGCACGAGCAGGTTGACCAAGATGTTGGTCCCGAACCCGAAGAACGCGTTCCAATCCCCGGGCGTCCACAACTTCGGTTCGCTCGCTGGGGTCGATGTCACCTCGGCCATGTAGTCCTCCAATCCCGTTGCTCGTGCCGTCGAGTCACTTTTCGTGCGCCAAGGCTTGAAGCACCTGGGCCGAGTCCGTCACCCAGCCGAAGATCCCCCCTTGGGCTTTGATCATTTTGAGTGCAACGTCGTGAAATTCTTGAAAGTACGAGGCGCAGCAATCCCCCGGCACGATGCAGCGATAGCCGCGATCGTTCGCCTCGCGGACCGTCGTGTGCACGCACACCTCCGTGGTCACGCCGCAGACGATCAAGTTCTCGATGCCGCCGTTCTGCAGGATCAGGTGCAGGTCGGTCGCGAAGAACGAGCCCTTGCCCGGCTTGTCGATGATCGGCTCTCCTTCGCGGGGATACAGCTCGGCGATGATGTCGTGCCCCGGTTCGCCCCGGACCAGGATCCGTCCCATCGGACCCTTCGCGCCGATGCGCATCGTCGGCGAGCCTCGCTCGACCTTTGCCTTCGGCGCGTCCGTCAGATCCGGACGGTGCCCCTCTCGCGTGTGGATCACGAGCATCTTGCGCGCCCGCGCGACCTCGAGCAGCCACGCGCAGGGCCGAACGGCCGCGTTCAGCCGGGAGACGTCGTTGCCGAGCGCTTCGCCGAAGCCCCCCGGCAGCAAGAAGTCTCGCTGCATGTCGATGATGACGAGGGCCGTACGGTCCACGGCGATCGTGATCGGCTCCGGTTCAGCATTGATGGTGGCTCGAGACATCGCCGCCTCCTCGCCGGCTCGCGGCACGTCCTATCCTCAGAAGAGGCCGCCCGAGAACTCCGACGTCTCGAAAACTACGATGGACGCTGTTTCCACGTGATTGCGTCTGGATAAAAGGCACAGTCCTTTGGAGCGGAGCGGCGCCGGCCTTTACGGCAGCGCTTCGAGCAGAGCGCGCGAGTCGCTGACAGCGCCGAAAACGCCCTGCTGCATCGTCACCATCTTGAGCGCGGCCTCGTGGTTGCCGCGGTCGGTCGCCGCGCAGCAGTCGCTCAAGACGACGCACTCGAAGCCGCGGTCGTTCGCCTCGCGCATCGTGGTGTGGACGCAGACGTCCGTCGTGATCCCCACGAGGACGATGTTGCGGATGCCCCGGAGCCGCAGCATCAGCTCGAAGTCGGTGGCGCAGAAGGTCCCCTTCCCGGGCTTGTCGACAATCGTCTCCGCGGGTAACGGGGCCAGCTCGGGAATGATCTCCCATCCTGGCTCGCCCCGCACCAGAACGCGCCCGCAGGGGCCCGCGTCTCCGATGCCGACGCCCGACGCCGTCCTCCGTGAGCGCCATCGTTTGTTGTCCGGGAGGTCGGCGAGATCGGGGCGGTGTCCCTCGCGCGTGTGAAACACCGGGTAGCCTCGCTCGCGAAAAGCGGACAGCACGCGCCCGATCGGCTCGATGCACGCCCGCGTGATCGATATGTCGTAGCCGAGCAAATCGATGTAGCCGCCTTTTCCGCAAAAGTCGGTCTGCATGTCGATGACGGTCAACGCCGTGTTGTCTCTTCGCAAGTCGCCGTCGAAAGGCCAGGGATAGGGGACCGCCGATACGTGCGTCATGGGGAGTTTCTCCGCCGTGGTCTTCGCTTTCGGATGCGCCTCTGTGCCCGGCGCGGGGCGCGACGGGCCATGTCCTTATACCGCCTGGTTCAGGGGGGCTGTGGGCATGTGGCGAACATTTATGGAGGCGAAATAGATTCGACACTCGAAGGCCAGTATCAAGGTTCGTAGGACGAGGTCGCAAGCCTTCGCCTCGAGCGTCGACGGGCGTCGTGTGGACGCAGGCCGAAATGCGGCCGCTCGGGATTCAACTGAACAAGGAGCTTCCGCATGACACGAGAACGAGCCCTTAGGCGTTTCCCGGGAGTGTTGGGTCTCGCCACCTGCCTGCTTCTAACCTCGTTGACAGGGCCTGCCCTCGCCGCCGACCCGCCGCCGCCGCCCCCTCCGCCCGTGCCCACGGCCGCGCCGCAGATGACGCCCGCCCCGCCCCCTCCGCCGGGGCCCGTTCCTGTCGCCGCTCCGACGATGCCGCCCGGAGCGCCGCCGCCTGCGGGGGAGCCGGTCCCCACCCAGGCGCCAGAGATGACGCCCACTCCCATGCCTCCACCGCCTCCGGCCCCGCCGCCGCCTCCCCCCTCGGCGCCGGCCTGGGGATCGAGCTTCGGCGTGCGCGTCGGCTTCCGCTTGCAGGACCCCGATCAGCTCAAGAAGATGAGCGAGGTGCACCTCGACTCGGGTGCGTACGACACGGTCGTCGAGGCGCGATTNNCACGGCGCCGTGACCGACAACTTCTCGTGGGTCGCGAACTTCAACGCGAACCTCCTCGCGGGCACACTCGGCGCTGCGTCGGGCACCGTGGCCATGAATTCGGTGGGCGTGCCCACCTATGCGACCCTCAACGTGATGGACCTCATCGCGCAATACAAGGCGTGTGACGAGTTCCAAATCTGGGCCGGGCGGCTACTCGTGCCGTCGGACCGTTTCAACTTCAGCGGCCCATTCTTCACGATCCCCTGGAACTATCCCGGCTTCTACCCCAACGGCGNNCGTCGTCTTGCCGCACACGGGAGCGACCGGTCGCGATCAGGGCATCACCGTCTGGGGCAACGCGCTCGACGCGAAGCTCAAGTACTACGGGGGCGCCTACGGGCTCGATCAGGGAAGCCCCGTATCCACGGTGCCCGCGCTGGGCAATCCGTACTATTCGGGTCGAGTTTCCTATACGCTCCAGGGCAGCGAGCCGGGATACTTCGGATCGAGTACGTATTACGGCGCGGCGAACGTGGTGACGATCGGCGTTGCCGGCCAGTATCAGAAGGACGGAACCAGCGCGACTCAAGATGCGGGCCTCTTCATGGCGGACGCCATGGTCGAGGAGAATGTTACCGGCGTCGGCACGTTCACCGGCATCGGGCAGTACTACCACTTCAGCAACCCAAGCACGCCCCAGGATGCTTACTTCATCATGCTCTCGTACTTGACGCCGAACCCGGTGTTCGGGCCTGGCAAGCTGCAGCCGATGGTGCGGCTGCAGGAGACGTTCAATCCTGGCTGGACGCTGTTCGACGCCGCCTTGGCGTACGTATTCAAGGACTACTCCGGCCGGGTTGTTCTGACGTACCAGCACGGCGAAATGAGCCCCCTCACGACCAATTCGCTCCAGCTCGGCATCCAGCTCCAGACGCTTTAGGAGCGACGTGCCGGGGGAACGTCGCAGTGGGGGAGCGCGGCCGCTCCCCCACACCCCTAACCGGGACTCCGCGTTTCACGATAGAGGCGACGTCGGGGCTGCGCGCTGCCACGATTGGGACTGCGCGCTGCGCAACCTGCGCCGAGGGCAGGGCATCCGAGTCGCATGCGGATCCTTGTGCTGGGGGCGTCGCAAGGGACGGGGGCGCTGGTCGTTCGCGCAGCTCTCGCCAAGGGCCATCAGGTCACGGCGTTCGCGCGAAGCCCGCAGAAGCTGGAGCTCGAGCACCCGCAGCTCGAAAAGGTCCGCGGCGACTTCCACCAGCCGGAATCAGTGCGCTCGGCCGTGCCCGGGCACGACGCCGTCGTGGTGACCGCATCGGCGACGAGCCTGCGCGGCTTCAAAGACAACCCTCGCTACTTTTCGCAGGGCACGGGCTACGCCATCGACGCCATGAAGCAGGCCCATGTCGACCGGCTGGTCATCCTCAGTGCGCTCGGCACCGGTCCCAGCCGGCCGCTGCTCAATCCCGTCTTGCGGCTCTTGGTCGTCGACTTCCTCCTCAAGGGCCCCTTCTCGGACCACGAGCGACAGGAGGAGCTGGCTCGGGCGAGCGGTCTCGAGTGGGTGGTCGCCCGGCCGGGCCGCCTTACCGACGGACGCGCGCGGTCCGCCTACGTGAAGACCACTGCGATCGAGCCCGTCCCGTCGTCGATCTCGCGGGCCGACGTCGCCGACTTCCTCGTCGAGGCCTGCGTGGTACCCACCTGGGTCAGGCAGGCCGTGCAGTTGGGCGGTTGAACCGACACGGCGAGGGACCGAGCCCGAAGTGATATCCTTGCCGTGAAAGGCAGGTTCACCCGATGGGCGAGCTCCAGATCGAGAAAGTGAAGGCCGGCACGGGCGGCGAGGCCACCTTGGGCAAGCGGGTCACGGTTCATTACGTCGGCACGCTGACGAACGGAACGAAGTTCGACAGCTCGCGCGACCGGGGCGAGGGCTTCCGCTTCACGCTCGGCAAGGGAGAGGTCATCAAGGGCTGGGATCGGGGGGTGGCCGGGATGCTCATCGGCGAGGTGCGAAAGCTCACCATCCCGCCGGACCTCGCTTATGGCGCCCGCGGCTTCCCCCCCGTGATACCGGCCAACGCGACGCTCGTGTTCGAGGTCGAGTTGCTGGCCGTCGGCTGAACGTCACGGCGAGGAGTCGACGGACTCGCTCGCAGCCGACGACCTCAGGGCCGACGACGCCGCAGGGCTGGAGGAGCCCGCAGCCCGCTCCAGCAGCCGCTCGATACGGTTCAACGCGTCGGTCCTATGAAATCGCCTTCGCACGCGCTCGCGCCCGGCCTGCCCCATGGCTCGAGCGCGATCGCGATCGAGGAGAAGAGACAAGAGCGCGGCGGTGATCTCGCCTGGTTGAGTCGGGTCTACCAGCAGGCCCGTAACTCCGTCCTCGATGGCGTCCACGGCGCCCCCTGCGCGCGCGCCCACGGCGGGACGTCCGCTGGCCGCCGCCTCCAGATACACGATCCCGAACCCTTCGACCTCGTGCGTCACCGAATCCATTCGGCTGACCATCACATACGCCTCGGCGAGGGCGAAGAGCGCCGGCAGCTCCGCGTCCTCGACATACGGGACGATCGTCACCCGATCGCTGACCCCTTCGGCGTTCGCGAGGGCGAGCAACGGGGCGGCGTCGCCCAGGCCAACGATGAGGTAGTGGACGTTCGGAGCGTGCATGGCCACCTGCTTCAGCGAGCGGACCACCATGTCGTGCCCTTTTCGCTCGCACAGCCGCGCGACGGTGAGGATCACGCGCTTGCCTTCGAGGCCTAACCGCCGCCGCAACCCCTCGATCCGCTCCGATGTGCTCCACAGGTAGGGGGCGGGCTCGATCCCCGGCGGACACCGCCGAACGCGCTGACCTGGGACACCGAGGTCGCGCACGCATGAGGCGGTGAAGTCGCTGTTGGTCATGACGAGACGCGCTGCCCGAAGCGCACGGCGCAAGAGCAAGCTCGCCTTGTTCGAACCCGCCACGCACGACACGTCTTCGCCGTGCGCGTACACGGCGAAGGGCGTCCGCGTGGCAACGGCGCAAGCGTGGGCCACGATGGCGTTGGAATAGGCCGCCCCGGAGAGGAGGAGGTCGTAGCGGTTCTTCGTGGCGAGCGCCGTCGCGTTGCCGAGCATCGAGAGCGACCCGATGGGCACCCTCCCGCGGTTCGACCCGCCCACCCTGTAGATCGGGTACGTTTGCCGCGAATCGAACGCCCTGTCGCGTGCCAGCGAACCGGACGTGTACGTGAGGACGCTGACCGTATGGTCGTGCTGCTGGAGATGCTCCACGATGTCGACGAGGAGCCGCGAGCTGCCGCCCACCAGCGGACTGTAAAACGGGGTTGTCAGGAGCAGGTTCATCGGAGGTCGCACTCGGGAGCAGGAAGTGCAACCCCGGGGCCATTCCGTCGCAGGAGACAGGCCGCTTGAAGCCCCTCGAATTCACGGGACGCGGGCATCCATGCCCGCCCTGTCGGGATCCCATGGCCCGCGATGGCCGGTCGAAGCTCGCGATGCGCTCGCTCATTCCTGGGGCGCCCATCCACGTCATTCACGCGCGAATGCGCTGGCTGTATGCCCCTCTCGCGTAAGTCGGCTCGACATGGGCACCCCATTGGGGCGTTCTTGCCGAGACAGCTGCCGCAACGACGACGAAAACCCTCGGTCTCATTGGGACTTCGCGTGGGCACATCCGTTGGTACGGCTCCTGCTCAGGCACCCCGAACTCGACGGTTACGCTCCGACCACCATGTCGACCGACGGTTCACCGCTCTTGTTCGAAGCCCCTGATCGCCAACCCGCGGACCGCCCCGCCCCCTCGGGCAAGGCCGCCCCCTTCGTCGTGGGCATCGGCGCGTCGGCGGGGGGGCTCGACGCGCTCGAGCGCTTCTTCGACAAGGTGCCGCGCGACAGCGGGATGGCCTACGTCATCGTGCAGCACCTGTCGCCCGACTTTCGCAGCCTGATGGACGAGCTTTTGGCCCGCCACACCGAGCTGCCCATCACGCTGGTCGAAGACGGGATGGCCGTCGCGCCGGACCACGTGTATTTAATCCCGCCGAAAAAGGAGATGATCATCTCCGAAGGGCGTCTCCTCCTCAGCGAGAGGGATCGGCAGCAGCACGAGCTGTCGCTCCCCATCGACGTCTTCTTCCGCTCCCTCGCGCAGGACTGCGGCGAACGGGCCGTCGCGGTCGTGCTGTCCGGCGGCGGCACCGACGGGTCCCGCGGCATCCGCGCGGTGCACGACGCGGGGGGCCTCGTCGTCGTCCAAGACATGGACAGCGCCCAATTCGACGGGATGCCCAAGACGGCGCGCGACGCGGGCGTCGCCGACTGGGTGCTGCCGCCCGACGAGATGCCGCGCGTCCTCGTGGACCACGTGCGCCGGCGCGCGATCACGACGCCGCCGACGGGCATGGAGCGCCCGGCCCAGGGCCTTGGCACCGTCTACGAGATGCTCCAGCGAGAGTTCGGCATCGACTTCACCCATTACAAGCCGAGCACCGTGACGCGCCGGATCGAGCGGCGGCTGCAGCTGTCACGCGCCGGCAGCATGGCGGACTACGTCGAGCGGCTCCGCAACGGGCGCGACGAACTCGACATCCTTTACCGCGACCTGCTCATCGGCGTGACGCGCTTCTTCCGCAACGAAGAGGCCTTCGCCATCCTGGCCAACCGCGTCCTGCCGGAGATCTTCGCCCGGCTGCCGCAGGGCGCGCCGTTCCGCGCCTGGGTCGCCGGGTGCGCCACCGGCGAAGAGGTGTACTCGCTGGCCATTCTGCTCGACGAGATCGCGATGCGCCTGGGGCCTCGCCCGATCCAGATCTTCGCGACGGACGTGCACAAGGGCTCGCTCGACCGCGCCTCGCGAGGCGTCTACGACGAGGCCGCCGTAGCGAACGTGACCCCCGTCCGCCTCGAGCGCTACTTCTGGCGGCGGGCGCGCGGCTTCGAGGTCATCCCCGAGCTTAGACGCATGGTCGTCTTCGCGCAGCACAACGTCATCCGGGATCCGCCGTTCACGCGCGTCGACCTCGTGACCTGCCGCAACCTTCTCATTTACCTCCAGCCGGCCGCGCAGGAGAAGGCGCTCAGCTTGTTCCACTTCGCCCTCAACCGCGGGGGCGTCCTCTTCCTCGGACCGAGCGAGAGCCCGGGCACCCTGCTGAACGACTTCGAGCCCGTGGACCGGCACTGGCGGATGTACCGCAAGTACAGCAACGCGCGGATCGACGTCGACACGCGGCTCCGGCCGAACTTCTCTACGTCGCGGCTGGCCGTCACCTCCGGCGTCGGCGCCGGGGGGACGCGGTACTCGATCGCGCAGCTCCTCGCGACTTACGACACGCTCCTCGCGAAGCACATGCCCCCCGGCTTGCTCGTCAGCGACCGCGGCGAGCTGGTGCACACGTTCTCGGGGGCCAGCAGGTTTCTACGGATGCGCGACGGCCGGCAAGCGCTCGACGTGCTCGACGTCGTGCACCCGGAGCTCCGCACGGTGCTGCTCGGTGCCCTACAGCGCGCGTTCAAGGACCCGACGCCGCTGGTCCTGAAGGGCATTCACGTCGCCCCCGACGACGACGCGCTCTACAACGTGGCCATCGAACGCGTCGGCGATCCCACGGAGACGACGCCCAGCTTCCTCATCACGTTCGAGTCCACGCAGACGCTCTCGGCGCGCTCGGGTCCGGCCGCCCACGAGATCACGCTGGGCGACATGTCGCGCGAACGACTGGCCGGTCTGGAGCAAGAGCTCTCCTTCACCAAGGAGAACCTCCAAGCGGCGATCGAAGAGCTGCAGACGAGCAACGAGGAGCTGCAGGCGTCCAACGAAGAGCTGCTCGCGTCGAACGAAGAGCTGCAGAGCACCAACGAGGAGCTCCAGAGCGTCAACGAGGAGCTTTACACCGTAAACGCCGAGTACCAGCGCAAGATCGCCGAGCTGACCGAGCTCACGAACGACATGGACAACCTGCTCGCGGCCACCGACGTGGGCACGTTGTTTTTGGACAAGCAGCTTCGCGTCCGCAGGTTCACCGCGCCCATCGCGTCCAAGTTCAATCTTCTGGCGCAAGACGTCGGTCGCTCGATCGAGACGTTCCGTCACGACCTCGGGCACGCGGGCCTCGTCGACGACATCCGCCGGGTCGTGGAGACGGGCGAGCGCGTCGAGCGCGAGCTGCGCGAGGCGCGCGGACAGACGTCGTTTCTCAGGGTCCTTCCCTACCGCGTGAAGGGCGCCGTCGAGGGTGCCGTCCTGACGCTCATCGACGTCACCGGGCTCAAGGCCGCCGAGGACGCGCTCTTTCACGAGCGCCATTTGCTGAACAGCCTTCTCTTCAGCATCTCCGACGCGATCTACTTCAAGGACGCCCGCGGCCGATTCATCCGCGCCAACGACGCCATGGCGCGGCGCCTGGGCCTGTCCGATCCGAGCGAGGCCGTAGGCAAGACGCCGCTCGAATTGCCGAACCAGACGGCGGCGCTGGCGCTTCACAAGGAGGACCAGGCCGTCCTCGACTCTGGCCAGGCGCACAACTATCGGCTCGAGCAGTGCCCCTGGCCGGACGGGCGGATCGAGTGGGATCTCGTGACGCGGTTGCCCATCCGCGACCCGTCGGGCGACGCCGTCGGTGTCATCGGGGTCTTCCGCGACGTCACCGAGCAGAAGCGCGTCGAAGAGAGCATCAAAGAGAGCGTGCGCCGGCGCGACGAGTTCCTCGCGATGTTGTCGCACGAGCTTCGCAACCCGCTCGGCGCGATGGTGACCGCGACGTCCTTGCTCAACGCTCAAGACGAGGCGCAAAGGTCCCGCCTGATCCGCGTCCTCGATCGGCAGACCAAGCAGATGGCGCGTCTGCTCGACGACTTGCTCGAGGTGACGCGCGTCACGGAGAGCAAGATCGAGCTCCGCAAGACGACGATCGATCTCCGCGACGTCGCGAGGGACGCCGTCGAGTCGATGCGCTCGAGCATGGACAACCGTCGTGTAGAGTTCCACGTCGAGCTCGACGAAGAGCCTCTCTGGGTCTACGGCGACGCGGCACGTCTGCAGCAGGTTCAGGCGAACTTGCTGAGCAACGCCGCAAAGTACACCCCCGCGGATGGGCACGTGCGCTTCATCCTCGGCCGCGAGGGTGCCGACGCCGTCATTCGCGTGAAGGACGACGGCCCCGGCATCGTCCCTGCGATGCTCGACAAGGTCTTCGACATGTTCGTGCAGGCCGAGCGGACGCTCGACCGTGCCGAAGGGGGTCTGGGCGTTGGCCTGACGCTCGTGCGATCGCTCGTCACGATGCACGGCGGCACGGTCGTGGCGCTCAGCGAGGGCGAAGGGACGGGTGCGGAGTTCGTCGTTCGGCTTCCGCTCGTCGAGCCGGCGCCCGCGAGCGTGCGGCCGTCGCGGCCCGTCGAGATGGCGCGCCGGATCGAGGTGTCGAAGGTCGCCGTCATCGAAGACAACGCCGACAGCCGCGAGATGCTGTGCGAAGTCCTGTCGATGGCCGGCTTCGCGTGCGATTCGACCGACAACGGCCTCGCCGGACTGGAGCTCATCGAGACGATGCGTCCCGACGTCGCCCTCGTCGACGTGGGGCTGCCGGGGCTCAACGGGCTCGAGCTCGCCCAGCGTGTCCGGGCCGGCGGGCGTCATCCGCACCTGCGGCTCGTCGCCCTGACGGGCTATGGCCAGCAGGACGACCGCCGGCAGGCCTCCGAGGCCGGGTACCACGCCCACTTCGTGAAGCCCATCGACCCGCAACGCCTGGTCCGATTCCTTCGAAACGGCGCGATGGATCCGAACGGCGAGAACTGACGCGCCTCCGCCGCTAGTCGTGGTCGTACGCGGCAACGTCGACCTTGCCGCGAAATGCGCGGAACAGGAAGACGAAGTAGCCGCAGGCGACGGCCAGCGCGGGACCCAAGATCGCGAGCCCGACCGCGAGGGTCCCCGATCCCGTGGCGGCGGAACGAGCGTCGATCGTGAATGCCGGGTCGACCGTCGACGTGAGGATGGCGGGATACAGCACCCCCGCCGACGCCAACAGCATCGTCACGATGAACGCCGAGGACGACAGAAACGCGAGGCGGTCGCGTCGCGCGCCGAGGGCCCGCCATCCGATTCCCGCCGCCGCGATCGCGCCCGCCGGCAGAGGCCAGAGCCAGGGACGCGCGGCGACCGTGGAGAAGAAGGCCGGATCGCGGGCGAAGAGCAGCCACGTCGCGAGCACGCCGGCGGCAAGCGCCATGGGCCAGAGCCTTCGGGCGAGCGCCCGGGCGCGCGTCGCGAGTTCGCCCTCCGTCTTCCACGCGAGAAAGGAGGCCCCGTGCGCGCCCAGGAGCACCAGCGCGAAGACGCCTGTCGCGGCCGTGAATCCATCGATCGCGCCCGCGGCGTGACTGCCCATTCCCGAGAAGAGATCTTCGTGAAAGTAGCCGCTCGCGTCGATTGGGACGCCCCGCAGGACGTTGCCCAGGGCGACTCCGAGGACTATCGCCATGGCCGCCGACGCGCCCGCAAAGACGGCATCCCATGCGGCTCGCCAGAGGGGGTGGTGGATCTGCGGGCGGAGCTCGATGGCGAGCCCGCGGAGAATGATCAGCCACAGGGTGACCATCAACGGCAGGTACAGCCCGCAGAACGCCGCGCCGTACGCGCGCGGGAACGCGAAGAAGAAGCAGCCGCCCGCGGCGATGAGCCAGACCTCATTGCCGTCCCACCAGGGGCCGATGGCGGCGAGCGCAACCCGGCGCTCGGCGTCGTCGCGCGCCACGACGAGATGCACGATCCCGACCCCGAAGTCGAATCCGTCGAGCACCGCGTAGGCGGTGAGCATCGCCGCCAGCACGAAGTACCAAGCGGCGCCCATCACGCGGACTCCGGCGCGGGAACGGGACTACGCGCGAGTTGCTTGGCGACCAGCAAGAGAACGAGCACGCTGACCGCCGAGTAGAGCCCGCAGAATCCGACCGTCGAGAACACCACGTCGCCCGCGCCGAGGCCGGGCGACGCCCCATGCACCGTCCGGAGCAAGCCATAGACGAGCCAAGGCTGCCTTCCGAGCTCCGCGGTCGTCCACCCCGCGGTCGTCGCGATGTACGGAAGCGGGAACGAAAGAAGCAGCAGCCACAGGACGGGGCGCGCGCCAAGGAGCGAGCCGCGCCACAGCAGGACGGCGGCGAGGGCCATGACCGCGAGCAAGATCGTCCCGAGCCCCACCATGATGTGGTACGCGAAATACACGAGCTCCACGTTGTCCGGCCAATCGTCCCGCGGGATGTCGTCCAGTCCCCGGACCGACGCCCCGAACGAACCGTAGGCAAGAAAGCTCAGCACGCGCGGCACGACGATGGGGTTCTCCAGCCGGTGCTCGGCGACGTTCGGCTGACCGAGGATCGCGAGCCCGGCGCGGTCGCTCGTCTCGAACTCCCCCTCCATCGCCGCCAGGGCAGCCGGTTGCCGCTCGGCGACCAGCTTGCCTTGCTCATCGCCGGTCGGAAACGCCTGCAGGACGCAGGCGGCCAGGCCCGCGACGACCGACACCTTGAGCGCCGAACGGGCGTGATGCAGGTGTTCGCCCATGAGGGCCCAGTACGCGCCCACGGCCGCGACGGCGAACGACCCCGTGATGACCGCCGCGGTCATGGTGTGGGCGTACTCCCAGAAGCCCCACGCGTTGAACAGGAACCGGCCCACGTCCGTCACCGCGAACCGCCCGTCGGCGCCGACCGCGCACCCGATCGGGGCCTGCATGAACGCGTTGGTGACGACGATGAAGTAACCCGATGCCCACGAGCCGAGGAAGACCATCAGGATCGAGGCCAGGTGCACGCGGGGCCCGAGCTTCTTCTCGCCGAACAGAAAGAAGCCGAGAAAGACGGATTCCGCGAAGAACGCAAAGACGCCTTCCATGGCGAGGGTGAGACCGATGACCCCGCCCGTTGCACTCGAAAAGCGCGCCCAGTTGGTGCCGAACTGAAACTCCAGCGGGATGCCGGTCACGACACCGGCGCCGAAGTTGACGGCGAAGATCCGGCCCCAGAACCGGGCGAGGTCGTTCCATACGGAATCCGCGCCGCGCGCGGCCAGGACCTTGAACACGACGAGCAGCAACGCGAGCCCCATCGTGAGCTGCGGGAACAGGTAGTGATACGTGATGGTGAACGCGAATTGGATCCGGCTCCACGCGACCGCGTCCATTCCCGTCTCATAGGGCCGCAGGCCCGGGGCGTCACCCGATATCCCGTCACCACCGGACGCTGGCAGGCAACGATCCGACCACGGCGAGCGCCACGATGAGGACGGCGAAGAGGCCGAAGGCCCCGCGATCGCCCGATTCGGTGGCGTCGGCCCGAAGCGCGCGCGGGATGGCAAACGCAGCAACGAGCGCTGGCATCCACTGGCGCGCGAAGAGCGCGGCGGCGGCAGCGACCGCGACGATCGCGAACCGCTCGGCGCGAGAGAGAGCCTTCATCCCTCGTGCCCCGTCGAGCTGCCAAACCGGGATCAGGTTGAAGGCGTTGATCTTCGCACCGACCGAAGCCACGCTGAGCGCCACGGCGGACCCGGTGAAGAGCCCGTACGCGGCCGCGACGCAGGCGGCGACCAGCCCCCAAAGCGGGCCGGCGAGCCCCGTGCGCGCCTCCTCGTGGGCGTCGGTCGGATACTGCTTCATGCGCACGAACGCGCCGAAGCCGGGCACGAACATCGGCGCGGACGCTTCGATCCCGTAGCGCCTCAGCGCCGCGACGTGTCCGACCTCGTGGACGTAGATGGATGCGACAAGGCCGATCCCGAACCCCGCCCCGCTGCCGCTCATCCATCGCGCATAAATCAGCATGGTGAGCAGCGTCGGGATCTTCGTCAGCCCGAGGAGCAGCAGCTTGCCGTTGCCGAGCAGCAGCGCGAGGATGGCCTTCGACTTGGCGAGCGCGACGCCGGCAGCGGCGGCTGCCGCGCCAACCTTGCCTCGCCCCGACGTCGGCTTCGCGGGTGCCTTCCGGGGGGCGGGACCGCGTCCGTCGAGCGCGGCGCTGAGGGCCTGCATGCGCTCTGCGACGCGCGCGCCCTGGGTCACGCCGGGGGGTAGTAGCTCCGATGCGCGCCGCCACGACGCGAGGGCCGCCGAGATGTCCCCCGCTGCCTCGGAGGCCTCGGCCGCCGAGGCGAGGCGGCGAAGCTCGGCCGCGTGCACGAGCCGCATGCACCCGGGACACGCCAGGAGACCGTCGGCGATCTCCGCTCCGCAGTGTTCGCAGGCGCGACAAGTCGCGGTCGACGTCACGGCGGCGGCGCGGCCCCCACGGCGGGCGCGATCCGGTATGGCCCATCGAAGACGACGGGTACTTCTTTCGTGAGCTTCCACGCTTCCCACAGGCCAAAAGCCACGATGAGTAACCCCAAGGGGGCTTCGGTGAGCTCGAGGAACGGAGCCGCGAGCGCGAGGCCTATCAGGATGCTCACGCCCATCGCGAGAACGACGGCCCTACGGAGGACACCCTGCGACGTGGGCGGCGCATCGGGTGCCCCCTGCGAGACCGCGTCGCCGTCATCCGATGGGCTCGTGGCGTGCGCCGCGTGCCGGTGCTCGGACATCTGTTTCACGATGGGCGGCATGTAACCCATCACGGAAGCGAGGTACGTCAGCGCGACCGCGAGCACTTGAAAGCGCCTCCCGCCGATCCCCCCCGAGGCCTTCCGGACGACTTTCGCGACGACGAACGCAATGGCGATGGTGACGAGGGCGAGCTGCAGGTGTGTGACCCCGACGAAGACGCCGTACCCGGCCCCGCACGCGAGCGCGACAGCCCCGCCGCGTACGGCGGCCCTGCCCAACGACGCCGCGGACGTCGCTTTGGCCACCGTGGCTTCGATCCCGCTCCGGCAGGCCCCGCAGACGGCACTGCTCCGGAACGTCCAATACTGATCCTCGATCGGGCGCTTGCAATTGGCGCACGGGGTCGCGGACGGCTGGCTCGCGCCGTACTCTGCGCGGTCGAAATCGATACCCCTTGCCAACTCCCCCATGGGCGCGCCTCCGCAACGTCAGAGGTTAGCCGAGATTCGCGACGCCGGCCTCGTCGCCCGCGCGACTCGCGCCGTAACCCGGCACCGTCCCTGCACGTACTCAGGCATGACCGTGCGCCCTGCGATGCTCGGGGTTCTCCTCGCTTTCGCGTGCCGATCGCCTTCGGGCCTCTCGGCCGTGGCCCAAGCCCACGCCGGCGAACGTCAGGCAGCGGCCGACGGTGGCCCGGACGCTCCAGGCAGCATCGCCGTGGTCGAGCTCTTCACGTCGGAAGGCTGCAGCAGCTGCCCGCCGGCCGACGCGTTGCTCACCGAGTTGGGCGGCGACGCGCCGTCCGTCTATGCGCTCGCGTTTCACGTCGACTACTGGGATTCGCTCGGCTGGGCCGACCCGTTCGCGTCGCCTGCATGGACGGCGCGCCAGCGACTTTACGCGGCGTCGTTCGGGACGTCGGACCTTTACACGCCCGAGATGATCGTCGGCGGGACCGAGTCCTTCACCGGCTCGGATCGCAAGCGCGCTTCAGCGGCCATCGCGCGCACTCTCGCCTCGGCCCCCGCCGTCGGCGTCACCGTGCGCGCCCGCGCCGCTTCGTTGCAAGACGTGGAGGTCGACGTCGAAGCGCCGGGCACCCCGCTCGACGCGCGGCTGCAGATCGCGCTCGTGCAGGGCTACGCCGTCGTCGACGTGCGGGCGGGCGAAAACGGCGGACGCACCCTGCGCCATACCCACGTCGTACGCGCCTGGGAGACCGCGCAGGGCCCGCGGGCCACGGTGACGTTCCCCATCCCGGCCGGGATGCCGCGCGCGCAGGCCGAGATCGTGGCTCTGGTGCAGCGCGACGCCGGTAGCGGCGCTGGCATGCCCTTCCTCGGTGCCGGGCGTACACCCCTGCCTTGACACCCCAGCCGTACTCGAGGGTTCGCGCGCCGGTTCGCATTCTGTCACCTGTTGGTTACAGATCCGTGTGAAGACGGCAGTCGTGACGGTCGCAGCCAAAGAACGCGAAGCACACCCCCGGTACGTCAACCGAGAGCTGTCCTGGCTCGAGTTCAACAGGCGTGTCCTCGATCAGGCCGCCGACCCGACGCGGCCGCTGCTCGAGCGGTTGAAGTTCGTCGCGATCTTCGGCTCGAATCTCGACGAGTTCTTCATGATCCGGGTGTCCGGACTGCACGAGCAGCTCGGCGGCGTGCCGGTCGCGACGCCCGACATGACGTCGGCCGAGGATCAGCTCGCGGCGATCCGCGTCACGGTGCAGGCGGAGGTGGCGCGCGCGGCCTCCCTCTTGATCCGCGACCTCCTACCGGAGCTCGCTCGACAAGGCATTCACGTCGAGACGTGGACTTCCCTGTCCGAGCCCATGAAGCAGTGGGCCCACCGCTACTTCCGCGAGTCCGTCTTTCCCCTCCTGACTCCCCTCGCGGTCGACCCGGTTCATCCCTTCCCGTTTCTCTCGAACCTGTCCCTGTCCCTCGCCGTCGAGGCCACCGATCCGGTGACCGGCGACCGCCGGTTCGCTCGCATCAAGGTGCCCGAGAGCCTGCCCCGCTTCGTCGCCCTCGGCGGCACCGACGGCCGGGGCGCCCACCTGCTGCCGCTCGAGGATCTCATCGCCCATTCGCTCGGCGATCTCTTTCCAGGGGTCGTCATCGAGGACTGTCTCTTCTTCCGCGTCACCCGGGACATGGACATGGACATCCTCGAAGAGGAGGCGGCTGACCTGCTGTCGGTCGTCGACCGCGAGATCCGGCAGCGGCGCTTCGGTGCGGCCGTACGGCTCGAAGTGGCGCCGGGCCTCCCCGCGCGCGTCCGGAAGCTCCTGCTCGACAAGCTCGAGCTCGAGGACGACGACCTCTACGAGACCGAGGGCCTCCTCGGCCTTTCGGGTCTCTTCGGGCTCGCCTCGCAGCCTCGGCCCGAGCTCAAGGATCCCCCGCTGGTCCCGCGCACGGTCGAGTGGGACGGCCCCGACGACATCTTCGAGGCGATCGCCGAGGGCGACATCCTGCTGCATCACCCGTACGACGGCTTCGGCACGGTGCTCCAGTTCTTGCGCTCTGCGGCGGAGCACCCCGATGTGCTCGCGATCAAGATGACGCTGTACCGAGCCGGTTCGAACTCCGAGACGGCGGCGGCTCTCGTGCGCGCGGCGGAGGGGGGCAAACAAGTCGCCGTGTCCGTCGAGCTGAAGGCGCGCTTCGACGAGGAGAACAACATTCTCTGGGCTCGCGCGCTCGAGCGCGCCGGAGCGCACGTCTTCTACGGCGCGTCCGGCCTGAAGACGCACGCCAAGGCGCTCCTGGTCGTCAAGCGTGAAGGCCAC
Source organism: Myxococcales bacterium (assembly GCA_003139415.1). GTDB lineage: Bacteria > Myxococcota_A > Polyangia > Polyangiales > Polyangiaceae > Palsa-1150. Next base: position 26,103 of record PLIR01000549.1, read on the forward strand.
GCGCTGCGGCGCTACGTGCACCTGTCGACCGGCAACTACAACGCAAGCACCGCAAAACTCTATACCGACACGGGCCTTCTGACGTGCGACCCCGACCTGGGAGCCGACGCGACGGAGCTCTTCAACGCGCTGTCGGGCTTCTCCCGCACGCCGACATATCGCAAGCTCGCCGTGGCGCCGGTGACCCTCCGTTCCACCATCCTGGCGAAGATCGAGGCGCAGACCGCGCGAGCCCGGGCTTCCAAGCCCGCGCGCAGCTTCGCGAAGCTGAACGCTCTCGTCGACAAGCAGGTGATCGACGCGCTCTACCAAGCCTCGGCCGCCGGTGTCCCCG
>PLIR01000174.1 GCA_003139415.1 Myxococcales bacterium
GAGGAGTTCCTGACGGCAGTGCCCGTTGAAGCTCTCGAACGGAGGTCACTGGATCTGATGCGCTTGCCCGTCGACGAGAAGCGGTGGTTCGACCACTTTCGCCGGATAGAACCTGGACAGCTCGCCGGGGTGTTTCAGGATCTCGACGAGCAACGCGCCAAGACGAGCCATGTCGGGGCCTGGCTATTCACCGTCGAGCGCTACGCCGACGAAGCCCATTTCGGTTCGGAGATCTCCGTGCAGTCCACGTTGTTGGAGCGAGCCGGCCCGTTGGCATGGATGACCTGGGGTGCAAACCTACCTCACGCGCTGCTGACCGCGATTGCGGTGGACGAACTAAGCGATCTGGACGTGGTGGAGGGCCTCGTCGGCGTCTGCGCGTCCGTGTGGGCGCCGCCCGATGCGCGCTCGATCGTGACGGTGCTTGTCGTTCGCCGCGCCATCGAGCTGCTGGAGCAAATTGATCGAACCCTCGCATCTGCTGCCTCGATGCAGTGGGCGCATCCGGCAGACGACGCAGCCCGAGCCGAGTACGCCGGCTGGTTGGAGGCGTGGCGTAAGGTCGAACTGCCGTCGCGGCTCGAACGTCTCGCGCGGCTCCTGGCGGCGTCCGGAGACGGGAGGACCGCCGTCGTGGTGCTCATGAGCCACCTGCGGTCGATACCACCAACGAACGGACGTGCGCTCCCGGACGTTCGCGCGATGCTGCGGGAACGCCTGCTGATTGAGTTGCTTGAGCGCGATGTCAGGGTCGAGGCTCTGCTCACCGACGGGTTGACCTCGGCGGCTCTTCTCTCGGGCGCGCTCTGGGTGCTCCGTGCACCTTCGCCGGATCGCGTTCGCGTGGCGGTCGACGCGTATCGTAGATGGTGCTGCGAGGACGACGTTCTCTGGCGCGCGCCTTTGGACACGCACGAAGACGACCTGATTGAGGCGTTGGCGAAGCTATTCGCCCGCTTGCCATCGCCGACCGACGAGGTTGAGGCATGGCTAGCCGCCGTCACCAGACCATCGCAGGGGTGGGGTTTTGATTTGCAGCGGTGGTTCAAGTCAGTGCCGAAGGTGACGCACGCAGTGATTGTAGGGGCGGCTGCGGCCCACTTCTGCGCGATCGAAGGGCGCGGACCGGAGGCCGATAGATTGATCGGCCTCGTCTGGGACCATCTTCAAGCCTGGACCCGATGTTCACCCCTTCGGTTCAACGATCCCCGCGTACTGCTTGCCACCGCCTACGTTTGGGCGTTCGTAGCAAAGATCGTTGGTCCAGATTCCGGCCCTCGCGCCGCGCTCGCGCTGGCCGGCATGGACGACCTTTGGGACGTAGTCACCGCCGCCGAAAACTACGCGTCAAACCTTACCGCCGTCGGTGTACCGCTCGAAGTTCAGCGCGCCCTCCGTCACTCGTTCGAGGCGCGTCTACCTATCGTGGCCGAGCATCCGCATGTGACCGCAGAGGAACGGGAGAGACTTCGAAACACTGTGCACCGACTGGCGGCCGACGCGTACGCGGAGGTCGCTCGCGCGAGCGCCCCGTAGCGTCACATGACGTTGGCGCGCGTCGCCGGTGTCGATGATCGAGCGGCTTGGCCCAGGTCTCGGTGTGCGACCGAGAAGACCGAGAAGGATCCTACGCTCGCCGCGTGCGATCCCGCCCTTCCCCGTCACGTGGCGTGTTGGCTTGCTCGTCCTCCTCGGTTATCGGCGTCGAGGCCCCGCCTCTCGGCCCGCCGAGGAACCGCTCGAGGCCCTGCTTGATCGCGGCGACCCCGTACCCCTCGACGAGCGCCCAGGCCACGCTCGCGTCCTTCGCCGCCTCGATGATCGGGCTCGACTGCTTGTGGAAGACGAACGGCGTCAGCACGAGCACCAGACCGTAGGTGCTCAGCAAGTAGGGGGAGGACCGGCCGACGGGGCGCGCCCATCCGAGCTGATAGGATGAGCTAATGCCGCTCGTTCAATGCCCGGACTGCGGGCGTCAAGTTTCGGACGTAGCGCCCATGTGTCCTGGATGCGGGCGGCCACGGACAGCCGAGGTCGTGCCCGATCTGGCCCCAACAGTGCGCAGTCGATCGTATAGCCCATGGCTTCTCGTGCCAGTGCTCCTTCTCGCGGCAATCGTCGTTCGGGTCGCGATGGAAAATGCATCGCGAGAGCGCGCGGAGGCCGAGCAGCGCACGGCGAAGGCGAAGAAGGACGCGGACGACGTGATTGGCGAGGGTGCGCGGCTCCGCGAGCTTCTCGAGAGAGAACCCGACCCTCCCGGCTCCTTCCGTGACGGCTCCTTCGTTGTAGGCACCGATCTGTCTCCGGGCACATACCGCACGAGGAAAGGGGGCCGTGGCTGCTACTGGGCCCGGCTGGCGGGCTTCAGCGGCGAGCTTGGTGAAGTCCTCGCCAACGACAACGAGACCGGCCCAGTGATCATCACGATCGGCAAGTCCGACAAGGGCTTCGAGTCGAAGCGCTGCGGGCTGTGGGTGACCGATTTCTCCGCGATCACCGATGGCCCCTCGGCGCCTTTCGGGGACGGCATGTACATCGTCGGGACGGACATCGCGCCCGGTACGTGGCGCTCGGATGCCCCGCAAGGCTGCTACTGGGCGCGCCTACGAGGATTCAGCGGACAGATGGGCGACCTCATCGCGAACGGCAACGGCATCGTCACGATCGCCCCCAGCGACAAAGGTTTCAGGAGCAAAAGGTGCGGCACTTGGTCTAAGAGCTGAAGGCGACCAGGCCCGAGGCGCCATACCGCCGCGCACGATGGCGAGGTCGGCCGCCGTCATGAATCGGCAGCGGCGGCCCCGATCCCGTCAGCGCTCGCACGACGCGCCATGTTCTACGCAGCACATCGTCCACTCAGCGACGTTCGCGTGAGACGACTGCCCACGGGCGCGGACGTCGTCGCCCTGCGGCCGGTCAAGGGCGGTGCACACGGACCGCGCGGCCACGTGCAACTCGGCGCAGAGCTACGGCGCGCGACGCTATCTTGCCGATGAGCACGAAAAGCAAGCGGTCCACCCAAGGGGGACAACGATGACCGAGTACATGTACGAGAAGGAAGCGCAAATCATGAAGGAGGCCATCAAGGCCGGCCTCCCCGGTAAGTGGCTGGGCGGCAAGATGCAGCTCGACGCCGCCGGTTTCCAATACAAGGCGGAAGGGTACGACCCAGTGATTGGCGTGACCCTTATCAGCGGCATCATCAGGGCAGCCTCGCTGGGCTTGGAGGCCAAGGACGGGGGCTTTTCCTTCTACGAGGGCGCGAGCGAGGAAGGGGCGCGCAAGCTCGCTACGAAGGTCGTCGCCTGGGTCAAGTCACGCTGACGCCGGAGGGGTAGACGACCACCTGTACGAGACCATGGATCGTGGCGAGCGCGGCTTCTTCTCGCGCGCTGCTGCAACCCTCTGGCACGTGCTCGTGACCCTCTGGCGTAGGATCACCGCGACGATGAGCCCCGAGCACGACGACGACCCGAGCGAGTGCGGAGCGGGAGACCCCGCGGACGCGGCCAGCTCCCGGTTCACGGTTCGCGAGTACGACGGAAGCCGCGGTTCGACGCTGCTCATGTTCTTCGGTTCCTACTCGGAGGCGAGGGAGTTCGCGCGGCAGAAGGCTGACGCGAAGCGCGACCGCGCGTTTCGTATCTTCGACGAGAGCGCACTGGTTGCGGTCGCCATGAACGGGAACGTGACGGATCCGTCAGGTACGGAGCCAGACCGGGACCCGGACGCGCCCCTTCCGGCTGGACGTGCGGAGTGGCGCCCGTGGGAGGAACAGCACGCGGAGGAGCGGCCCCAAAGCTGGGCGAATTGGAACGCCTACGACCGCGAGAAGCAACCGCGGAGCGCCGAGGAGTACGAGCTGTATTCGGACAGCGAGATCCGGGGCCTAGACCGCGAGGCGGGGCCGTACCGCCTCATGAACATGATCGCGGGCCCGCCGCTCGAGGGCGTGCTTGCTCACCCGGTCGTCACCGTTCGCATCCAGCACGTGACGAGCGCCAACGCCAGGGTCGAAGACGCGGAGCACGGCGGCAGGCACATCGACGAGGTCGCCGCGCTGATGTCGCTCGCCTTGGGCATCCGCCTCCGCGCGGGAGACCGCACGCGCTACTTGGACCGCCACGGCGACGACCCGGCCGGGCATCCACGCTCGCAGTCGGAGATTGTGCGGCCCGTCCTGCTGCCGGGCGCGAGGACGCCGATCATCCACCACGCGAAGCGCGTCGCCGATCTGGACGAACTGGGCCTGCTCGACACCTACGCTCGGCTCTCCCCGCCCGCCGCCAGTGCCCTTGTGCGAGCCGCTCGTCTGTACCAGGAAGCGCTCTGGAACTCGGAGCGCGACGCCGCGCTCTCATGGCTCCTCTTCGCTTCCGCCGTCGAGGCAGCGGCGGCGGTGCACTACGAGGGCAAGGAAGAGGAGTGGTCGGCCGTCGAGATGCTGCGCGACCTCGATCCGAGACTCTTCAAGGTCTGCGAGCGGTTCGGCCATGAGTGCGTCAAGGACGTTGCCAAGGCTCAGAGGAAGCTCCTCGGCGCAACGAAGAGGTTCGTCACGTTCGTCCACGACTTTACGCCCGACCCACCCGCGCAGCGACCCGACGAGTGCGTCCAAGAGTGGACCTGGGTGGGGCTGGAGCAGCCCTTGCGGGAAATCTACGCGCTCCGTTCCAGGCACCTGCATTCGGGCGTCCCCTTCCCTTGGCAGCTCCGCATGCCGCCGATGCCAGGCGGCAGCGGCGTGCCGCGAGAGTGGTTCCCATGGCACCCGTTCGACGATCAGCCCATGGATCTCACGCGCGACCCGCAGACGTNNGTCGTCGCCCTGCGGCCGGTCAACGGCGTGGCGCGATGAACACTTGCTCGGCCCGCGGCCGCCAGTATGGTGAGGGCATCCCGGTTCGCTCGCGGCTTTCCCGAGAGGCGCTTCCTGTCATGGCTCGGCGCGAGCGTGCCGGGGACGATCGCGAAAGCATGCCGAGCTACAGATCCCGGCGTGGACAAGACACGCCATAGCGAGCGGATCTTCATCTCGTATGACACCGGCGAGCTGGAATGGGCTGACTTCATTCGTGACGTCGTCAAGCGTCGCTTGCCGGACGACTGGAAAGTGTTCGTCGCCGCGAGGGACATCCGCCCTGGTGAGGACTCTGACCGTCGCATGTTCGACCAGGAGCTGGGCCATGCAGCCGCAGTGATCCCGATCTGTTCCTGGCGATCGAAGAAGTCACCGTGGATCTGGTGGGAGTCTGCTGCCGTCTGGGGGAACAGGGGCAAGGTGTACCCGCTCTTCCTCGACATCAGCGGCACCGACTTCGGTCGCCCGATGACGACCAAGCAGGGCCGCCCGTTCACCAAGGACGGCATCGATGAGATCCTCCAAGAGCTGGTGGTGTGGTGCACCGATGAGAAGACGACGGAGCCCCTCGACGCGAACGAGGCGTCAAAGCTGGCAACGCTCAAGGCTGTCGCCGCAAGAGGCCCGCTCGACATCGACATCAAGGGTGACGAGTGCTTGCCCGCGCCAGGCAGGAACCTGGCCCGTGTCCGGGTGTCTCACCGCTCCGACAAGAGCATCCAGAACGTCGTCGTCAAGGTACGCAGCATCAGGCCGGCAACGCCGGAAGGCTTCACCACCGCGTTGCCGCTGCGGCGCTCGCACGGGCAGCGCTACCCCGTCATCCTCAATCGCGACTGCGTTGAGTACTTCGACGTCTTCATGCGAC
>PLIR01000455.1 GCA_003139415.1 Myxococcales bacterium
CGCGGGCGCGGGCGCGCACGCACGCGCCCGCGCTTGCGCTCACGCTCACGCTCGCGATAGCCATAGCCCACTACGGATGCCGTCCCCCACCCTGGACACCCCTCGAATCGCCTGGCAGCCCGGCGACGACCTGGCGGACATCGTGGCCCGGCACGCGCGGGACAATCCGGACGGCGTGGCGCTCGTGCGGGGCGATACGCGGAGGACGTGGGCGGAGTTGCACCAGCGGGCCGAGCGCGTCGCCGCGGGGGTCATGAACGCGGGCCTGCGGCCGGGGGACCGCCTCGCGGTGCTCGCGGAGAACTCCATCGAGTACGCGGAGGTCTTCTTCGGGGCCCTTCGCGCGGGAGCGTGCGTCGTGCCCCTTCCGACGATGGCCTCCGCCGATGCGCTCGCGCGGATGATGGTCGACTCGGGATCGAGGGCGCTCTTCGCGTCGGGCGCGTACGGGGCCGTGGCGCGCAGCGTCGCCGACGCCGCGGCCGAGCGGGTCGCCCTGCGCGTCGGCTTCGACTTCGACGACGACGCCTTCCAGCGGTACGCGGCATTCGCGGACCGGCCGGCGGCGCCCGCGCCTCCCGTGCCCATCGGCGCCGACGACGCCTTCGACGTCATCTACAGCTCCGGCACGACCGGGATCCCCAAGGGCATCGTGCACAGCCACGCGGCGCGCAAGGCGAGCTACGGCGGCGGGCGGGCGGCGTACTTCGACGAGCGAAGCGTCAACGTCATCGCGACGCCGTTCTACTCGAACACGACGAGCGTCACCTGGTTCATCACGACCGCGCGCGGCGGGACCAACGTGCTCCTCGGCAAGTTCACGCCGGAGGCGCTGCTCGACGCCGTCGAGCGCCACCGGGTGACGCACGCGATGCTCGTCCCGGTCCAGTACGACCGCATCCTGCAGTCGCCGCGCTTCGCCGCGACGGACCTCTCGAGCCTGCGCATGCTCTTCTCGACGAGCGCCCCGCTCGCCGCCGCCACGAAGCGCCGCATCCTCGACGAGACGCCCGCCGACCTCATCGAGATCTACGGCCTGACCGAGGGCGGCCCCGTCGCGATCCTCGAGGCGCGCCGGCACCCGGACAAGCTGGCGAGCGTCGGCCGCCCGGCCCCCGGCCACGACGTGCGCATCATCGACGACGCGGGCCGCGATGTGCCGGCCGGCCAGGCCGGAGAGGTCATCGGCCGATCGCCCAACATGATGAGCGGGTACTTGAACCGGCCCGACGACACCCAGGCGATGCTCTTTCGCGACGCCAGCGGCGCGCTCTTCTTCCGGACGGGCGACCTGGGAAGGTTCGACGAAGACGGGTTTCTCTACCTGCTCGATCGGAAGAAGGACGTCATCATCTCCGGGGGCTTCAACGTCTACGCGACCGACCTCGAGGGCGTGCTCGCAAAGCACCCGGAGGTCGCGGAGGTCGCCGTCATCGGCGTGCCGAGCGAGCGCTGGGGCGAGACGCCGATCGCCCTCGTCGTGCGCAAGGCCGGCGGCGCCGCGACGGCCGACGAGCTGCGCGAGTACTGCAACGCGCGGGTGGGCAAGGCTCAGCGGCTCGCGCAGGTCGAGCTGCGCGAAGCGCTGCCGAGGAACGCGATCGGGAAGGTGCTGAAGCGCGAGCTAAGGGATCCGTACTGGAAGAAGTGAGGGCCGCGGCTGCGTCAGACGGCGAGCACGCGGACCGCACGGAAGTGTGCTTGCAATCGCGTCACGTCGGCGAAGTCGGACGTGTAGACCACGTCCCCGCGCCGCGCGGCGGACGCCATCACGATGGCGTCGACGGCCGTAGCCCCCGGCACGAGCCCAATCGCTTCGCCCGCCGCCTGGGCCAACCCCTCGTCGAGGGGCTCCACGTCCACCGCGGCCAAGATGTCCTCCGCGATGTCGGTCCGTCCGCGCCACCACTCGACGACCACCGCGGCGGGAACCGTCACGCGCACGTTGTCTCGCACCGCGGTCGCGAAGACGCGCCGGATCCGATGGCGCCGGTGCTCGATAGCGATGAGCGCCCCCGTGTCGAACGTCAGGCCCGCCATTCGGCTCGAATTGCGTCCGCTTCTGCCGCCGAGACGTTCGCGTCGTCGCCGAACTTCTCGAGCAGACGGTCGCGTGCTTCACGTTGGCGAAGCAGTCGCGTGGCCTCGGCGAAGACCGCGGACAGATTGCCCCCCCGCTGCTTGGCGCGACGGCGAAGCCACTTGAGATCGTTCGCCTCGACCGAGATGCTGACCTTCTGAGCGTGGCCTATCGTCGCGGTGAGCATCTTACTACCTCGGTAGCAACGATGCCAACCGAACCGCCGACGCCGCGGAGGAGCGGGAGCGGGAGCGGGAGGGGCCGCTCCTTGTCGAACGACCTCTCCCCTCTCCCTTGTTTTAGTCGCCACGCGGTCCTCGGCTTACGTCGAGTGCGCCGGCGCCTGCACGGCTCCGCCACTGGTCGTGGTGGAACCGGCCGGCGTCGGCGAGGCCGGACCGCCCGGCGGGGACACGACGGTGCCCGGTGCCGAAGTGACGGGGGTCACGACGACGCCGGTGACGTCGCCCTTGACCGCCTGCTTCTGCACGGACCCCGTCGTGTGTCGCGCCGCCCGTGTCGCCTTCGACTTGGCTGCGGCCGCGACCTTTTGCTGCGGACTCAGGACACGCACCTTGCGCGGCGTGAGCCCGAAGTCTGCAAGCGTATCCACCTGGCCCGCGAAGGCCGTGAGGATCGCTTGCTTCACCGCGGAGACGACGGATTTCGTCGCCGCGATCTCGGACCGTGCCTGCTGGATCGTGGCCTGCCAAGTCGCCTTGGCAGGTTGCACGGCCTGTTCGGCCGCGATCCGCGCCTGCAGCTTCGCGATGACGTTCGTCGTGGTCGTCGAGACTCCGGCGATCAGGAACGACGGCAGCGTCGCTGCGTGCTTGGTCAGGCCGTCGATCAACTTCTGATCGGCGGCAATCTCGTTGGTTCGATTTTCCTTCGGCGTATTGCTGGCCATGATGACGTACCTGCTTTCTATGGGTGACTCCTGCATGAACGAGAGCGTCGACGCGTGGCACCGTGCCGCGCGCCGCTCTCTCCCCCTAATGCGGTGCGAGCAGACCCGTTTCTGAAAACTATTTTGGGGGGTCGGCGCGCTTTTTTGTCGGGCGACACCATCCGAAGCTTCGGACATCGCTTCCCATCGCGTCCGAACCGACATCCGAAGCTTCGGAGATCGCTTTCCATCGCGTCCGAACCGACATCCGAAGCTTCGGAGATCGACTCCCATCACGTACGAGCCCGGCATCCGAGGCTTCGGACATCGACTCCCATCGCGTCCGAACCGACATCCGAAGCTTCGGACATCACGTCCCATCGTGTCCGAACCGACATCCGAAGCTTCGGATAACGACTCCGATCACGTACGAGCCCGGCATCCGAGGCTTCGGAGTTCGACCTGCGGCGTGGAGGGAGGGCCACGCAAAGTGGTAGGGTCGGCGCCGCCGTGCTGGACCTGGGGGCCCCGTCATCGCAGAGAGCCATCCTCGAGCTCGAAGAGCCGATGGTGCGAGAGCGGTTGCACCAGATCGCGCTCTCTCGGACCGCGTCCGACGCGGCCGCCGAGGACCTGGTGGAGGACGCCCTGGTCCGCGTCCTCGACCCCGACGATTCCCCCTGGGACCCGGGGCAATACCCCTTCGTCCGTCACATGAACTTCGTCATGAGGCAGACGTGGGCTCAGCACATGCGTCGAGCCAGCACTCGCAGAGAGGTCCTGGATGGGGGCCTCACCGGCGAGGAGAGCACCCCCGGCGAACTCGCCCGCGCCGACGACGAGCTCGATGGCTTCCGTGGTCTCGCCCTGCGCGCGTCCCTCCTCGAGGAGGTCGTCAGCACCCTCGAACACGATCATCCCCTCGTGCGCCCCATCTGCGAGCTCGGAGCCCAGGGAATCGAGAGTCCGTCCGAACAGGCCGAGAGGCTCGGCTGCGCCGTCCAGACGGTCTACGACACCTTCGCCACCCTCAAACGCCACGCCCGGAAGGCCCTGATGGACTGGGATCGCGCCGAGCGCCGGCGCATGATGGTGGCGCAGGCTGCGGCCACGGCGCCGGCGACCGAGACGGCCGAGGAGAAGGAGGTCACCGCGTGAGCACCCACGACAAGCCCCTGTCGCCCGACGCCGCGCGGTATGTCCTGGGCAGCGTCGCCGACGACGAAGCCAAGCGCATCGAAGGCCTCACCGACGACGAGCTCCGCGCCGAGATCGCCGAGGGCGGCGGCGCCCCATGGAAACCATCGAGCACCGAAGACCTCCTCGCTCGCGTCCAGGCGCGCGCGGCGGCCGGCCGCGGCGTCGTCCCGTCGGCGATGGCGACCGACGCCGATGGCGAGCGGCGCGACCCGGCGCCCGAACCGGAGCTGCCGGCGCGGCGCCCAGGGCGGATCGTGTGGCTCCTCGCCGCGGCGCTCGCGCTGGTCGTCGCGGGCATCGTCGCCACGAAGGCGCCGGCGATCGAGGCGTACCTGCGAGGGACACCGGCGCCGCCCATCGGCCCGGACCGGGACGTGCGGCCCGAGCCGCGCCGGCCGGAGGTGCAGATGGCCGAGCGCCTGCGAGACGAAGCGATCGGGCGGTGCGCCGCGGCGCAATGGGCGGAGTGCCGGGCGAAGCTGGACGAGGCGAAGCGGATCGACCCGGGGGGCGAAGCGCAGCCGCGGGTGGTGAAGGCGCGGGGGCAGATCGAGGAGGGGGTGAGGGGGCCGCCGGTGAAGACGGATTCGGCGAGGGATCTCGACAGGAAGTGAAAGCCGCTCTGGCAGGTCCGAGCCGTACTGGAAGAAGTGAGATTCCACGCGCACCGCCGCGGAGGAGCCCTTACGGCAAGCAATCCGGTCCGGCGACGGTGCCCGACGTGCACGAGGACGAACCCGGACACGCCGAAAGGGGGTGACTGGCGTCGGATGCGCCGTCGCCCGCCACGTTCGCGTCGGTGCCGCCGTCGGACGCGCCATCCGGTGATCCGGCGTCAACCGCGACCACCCCCGACGACACGACCACCCCCGACGACGCGCTGCACGACGGCAAGCAAATACCGGAGAGACCAGCCGTCTGCGTCATCACGGTGACGTTGCCGTTGCCCAGGTTGAAGGCACTCGGTTCACCGGTGTCGCAAACCCAGCCCGCCGGACACGGCGTCCCCCCGACCACGCACGTCGTCGTGCAGAAGCCCACGCCGGTGTTCAGGTCGTAATCGCAGTTGCATGCCCCGGACATGAAGTCTGCTGTCGTGCACCCATCTCCGATCGCCAATGTCCGGGTGATGGGCTCGGAGGTGCAGATACCCACATCCGTCTGGCAGACGCTTGCCGCGCCGAACGCCGTGCAGTCCGCATCGCGCTGGCATGTCCCCTGGCAATATCCAAAGCCGAGAACGGAGCCCGAAACGCCCGACGTCAACTGCGCGAAGATGGAAAACGTGCAGGTGTCCGGCGCCGGGCAGCCCACCTGCGTCGCGCCATTCACGTCGAAGGCGCACTTCGGCTGGCAGACGCCCATGCCCGACTCCGGCTGCAGCGGATTGTCGGGGACGCAGAGACCAGGGGAGCTGGGGTCGTCGGGCCCGTCGCAGAAATGGGGGAGGTTGCCGTGGGGATCCAATGGGGGGGCGGGATCGCAGTCGTCGCCGGTGGGGGCCGGCAGGCAGAGAGGCGCAGGCAGCACCGAGCCGGTGATGCCGGCGATGGGAGTTGCGAGCGTGTAGC
>PLIR01000056.1 GCA_003139415.1 Myxococcales bacterium
CCGCCGCGATCGACGAGGGCCGCGGCGCGGGCGCCTGGAACGCGGCGCACCAAGTCGGCGAGAATAGCCGTGAAGGCGCTCTCCCGCTGGTCGCGAGCATCCGCGGCAATGCCCCTGCGTCGTGCGGGGCGCCCGCGAATCACGGCGCTGCACCGACGGCACGCGCCATGAGGGGCTCCGCGTCGTGCGAGATCTCGACCGGAGTCCCTTCGCGATGCCGGCGCAGCACCTCGGCCAACCCCGTGCGGGCCCGGATCTCTATGGCGGCGTCGGAGAGCGCCGCGCGCCGCTCTGCCGAGAGGTCCTTCGACGGCTCGCGAGAGACCATCTGGATGACGTGCCACCCAAACGGGGTGGCGACGACACCACTTATCCGAAGCGGAGCCGGGAGTGCGAACGAGGCGGCCACGAACGTCGGGTCGATGACACCATCCGGCGTTCGGCCATCGATGGTAAAGGGCCCCACCATCTGCGCTATCACGCGCGCGTGCTGCCACGGGAGGTCCTTGACGCGGCGCTGGAACTCGTCGGCGCTCCTCGAGCCCGCCACGGCCCGCGCAACGTTGTTGGCCACCGCGAGGGCGTTGTCCTCCGAGAGGTTTGCCGAGCGCATGACGACGGCTTGAACCACCGTCACCGACTCCAGTTCCTCGTCGCTCGGCGGGCCCGCCGCGCGCGCGTCGGCCATCGCTGACCGCGGAATGCGCCGCGCAAGAGCCAGGTCGGCGGCAAGGGCGACCGCCGGGTCATGATCCAGATGCTGGTCGAGCGCGGCGCGAGCCACCAGCGCGTCCTCGACGAGCGCGTCGAGCGCAGACCGCGCGGGCTCCCCTCGCGTCCCGCCCACGGCGGCCACCACAGAGGCCGGGATGACCACACCGGCGACTCTGGCCGGGGCATCCGCGGGCGACGACTCGGGCGAGGGTGGCTTGGGTCGCTCGCCGCCGCACCCGAGGAGGTGAAGCCACAGGAGAGCAACCCGGAAGGCCGACCCTCCCCTCAAGGCTGCATCCCTCCGGGCAACCATGCGAGAGACCACGCTAGGGCAAGCGCCACCAGAACGACGACCTGGAGCAGAAGCTGCGGGTCGATCCGTCGTCGCTTCTTTCTCCTCGCTCGCGAAGCGATTGGCTCGTTTCGGCGCACCGCGAGATCCGTCGCGATCCCGATGGCAGCCAGGCCGCTGGCAACCGCGACGAGACGTGTCAAGAGCGCACGCCCGGGATCGGGCAAAGTCCACCCTGGCAGCTGCAAAGCGCACGCGACGACGGTGCCCGCTACGACGTAGGCGAGGTCACCCGGGCGGAGCTTGCGGCGTTCGACCAAAGCAGCATCCTGTAAGGTCCGCGCCGGCTCGCTCAGAGGCTCGAGGGCCGGGCCCGCGTACGCCAGTGCGTAGAGCGCCCATGCGACCATCCCGGAGATTCCTCGTACGGGATCGATTCGCGCGATGCCCAGCCCGATCGGAAAGGTGGACCAGGTGAACGCGCTGCCGAGAACGACGCCCCAGAGCGACACCGGCCGCGTCCAGCGCAGGCCCCATCGATCGCCGGCGGCGCCCCACGCGAGCGCCAGGAGCGCCACTCCCGCCCCGACCTTGGTGGCCGCCGACGCCCCGGGCGCCCACACGAGCGGCGCGACAGCGACCGCCCACGCATAGGCGCCCGCGAGGCTCGCCTGCGCGGCGGCGCCAAAGACGACCCGCTTCGCCGACCCGCCCGACACGACCGACCCGTCGTCAGTCACGGACGAGCCGCTGCGCCGAGATGTGCGCCCTCGAAGCGCCCTCCTCTTCGTCGCGCGCGACCGGGAGGCCCAGCGCCTTCCAGATGCCCTGGTCGAGCAGGTGACTCGGCCGGACGTTCTGCAGCGCCGACAGCATGACGTTCTTCGCGCCCGGGTTGTCCCGCTCGATCCCATCGAGCAAGCGCGCCATCGCCTTGCGCTGGAGGTTGTCCTGCGAGCCGCATAGATCGCAGGGCAGGATCGGGAAGGCCGCGAGTTCAGCGAAGGCTCGGATGTCGTCCTCGGCGCAGTAGACGAGGGGTCGGACCACGGTGACTGCGCCGCCGTCCCCGACGAGCCGCGGGGGCATCGCAGCCAGCTGGCCGGCGAAGAACAAGTTGAGCATCAACGTCTGCAAGATGTCGTCGCGGTGGTGACCGAGAGCGATCTTGTTGCAGCCGAACTCGCGGGCCGCGCGGTAGAGGATCCCGCGCCGGAGGCGCGAGCACAGGGAACAGTACGTTTTGCCCGCCGGGATCTTCTCCGTCACGATCGAGTACGTGTCCTCCTCGATCATGGTGAAATCGTAGCCCTCCCGCGCCATGTAGTCGCGCAGGACCTGGGCGGGGTAACCGGGGTGCCCCTGGTCGACGTTGACGACACGCAGGTCGAACGAGACCGGGGCCTTGCGCTGCAAGGCGCGCAAGAGGTGAAGCATCGTGTAGCTGTCCTTGCCTCCGCTGACGGCGACGAGGATGCGATCCCCATCGGCGATCATCGAGAAGTCGGCGATGGCGCGCGACGCGGCGCGCCCGAGTTTTTTCTCGAGCAGATCGTACGACGGCGCGCCGGTCATCTCCCCTCATGGGGTAGCACTGGACGGCGCCCCCGGCCCGGCTCAGCGCGAGGCGCGCTCCACCATCGCGAGGAACGTCAAGACGCCGTGCCCCGAGGCCCCCTTGGCCTGCATCCACGCAATCGGCCGTTCGAGGGCGGCCGGGCCGGCGATGTCGCAGTGGATCCAGCGACCGGGACCCGCGAACTCTCGCAAAAAGAGCGCGGCCGTGATCGATCCGCCGTAGCGGTCGCCCGCCTGTTTCACGTCCGCGACGTCGCTCTTGACCTGGTCGCGCAGATCCTCGAGAAGCGGCATCCGCCACATCTGCTCGCCCGATTGCTTGAGCGCCGCCGCGAACTCGCGAGCCGTGTCTTCGTGCCCGCAGTACCAGCCCGAGCACGTGCTTCCGAGGGCGACCACGCACGCGCCCGTGAGCGTCGCGTTGTCGACGATGACGTCCGGCGAGAGGGTGCGCGCGTACGCCAGCGCATCGGCCAACACGAGCCGCCCTTCGGCGTCGGTGTTCACGATCTCGACGGTCTTCCCGTCGAGAGAACCCCAGATATCACCGGGCCGATAGGCGTCGCCGTCCGGCATGTTCTCGGCACACGCGGCGATGGCGTGCACTTCGACCTTGGGCTTTAGCGCGGCGACGGCGAGCATCAGGCCCACGACGTTCGCGGCCCCGCTCATGTCGTGCTTCATGTCGCCCATGCCGGCGGCCGGCTTGATGCTGATCCCGCCCGTGTCGAACGTGATGCCCTTGCCGACGAAGACCATTTTTCGCTTCGCGCCCTTGGGCGTCCACGAGATGTGCACGAGGCGCGGCTCCCGTGCGCTCCCTCGACCCACGGCGTCGATGAGCTTCATTCCGCGGCGGCGAATCTCCTTGAAGTCGAAGGTGACGACCTTGAGCGCGCTCTCTTTGGCCGCCTTCTCAGCCGCTTGCGCGAACGTCTCCGGGTAAAGCACGTTCGGCGGCTCCTTGCTGAGATCGCGCGAGAAATTGACGGCCGCCGCCACCTGCTGGCCGAGCGCGATCGTCGCCTTCGCCGTTGGACGCAGCTTGGCCGCCACACCGACGATGACGCTGCCTAGGGTCGCCTTGGGCTTGCGGTCGCCCGTCATGTACTTGTTGAATCGGTAGGCTCCGAGTTCGAGGCCCTCAGCGACGGCGCGAAGCTCGCCCTCGAGGCCGGCGGGCAGCGCCAGCGCGAGGGACGACGCCTTTTCGACGTTCGCGGCCTTCGCGGCCTTCGCGGCGAACGTGCGCACGTCCGGGGCGCCGACGGCGCGGCGCTCTCCGAGCCCGAGGAGCACGACCTTGTCCGCAGGGATGCGGCCCAGCGTCGCGAACGTCAGCGACTGATCGCGCTTGCCCGTGAACTCCTCCTTCGCCACGATCTTGGCGAGGACGCCGCCGAGGGCCGCGTCGAGCGGCTTGAGCGCCGGGCTGAGGCCTCCCTTGGGGCCGGTCTGCAGGACGCCGACCACAAGGACATCGGCCACGAGGGTGTGGGAGGGATCGCTTCGAAGCTGGATCTCCAAGGACATTGGAGTCCGGCACTATGCCAGAGTCGCTTCGATCGGTACAGCGGACCAAATGTGCGGGCTTGGCGCCCTCAACCAACGAGACGGGCTTGGCGCCCTCAACCAACGAGACGGGCTTGGCGCCCGATGGAGAACATGCGGAGCGCCGCTCGCGGCTCGGCGAGGAGCGTACGCGTGGGGACGCCATCGATCGCGAGGGCCATGATGTACGGGGTCGCGTGGTGCACCCACGCGACCGTGCACGGCAGCGAGAACTCGGTTCCGGCCACGGCGTCGCCGGTGCGTACGATGGAACGTTCACCCGGCGTCATCGCCTTCGCGCCAGCGACCAGGACGGCGGCGGCGCACACGTATCGAACTTCGACCGACAAGATCGTGCCCTCGCCGATGAGCTGAGCAGGGAGCGCGTCCGATGGGCGGTCGTAATCGCCGGGTGCGGGCATCTTGAAGTCGCCCGTGACGAGCTGCATCAGCGACAGGAGTTCGACCTGCTCGCCGGCGGAGAGCGGCTGACCGAGCGCGGCGTGACGCGCTTTCAACTCCCAGAAGCGAACGAGGAATCCGAGCTTATCGATCAAGGTGTGCCTATGGCGCCTGTCCAGCGCGGTGACTCACCACCGCGCCTCCCACTGACAGTGCAGCGCGCATGCCACCGTCACGGGGCGGCGAAACCTGCCCTTGAACGGTGCTTTGGCGCTCGCGACCCATGTCGACGATGTCGCGGTGCGGGCGGAGGGCGCACGGTGCGGTCGACGCGCGCTCGCGCGTCTGGCTCTTCGCTCGAGCTTCGCGGCGGGTTACTGTGTGTGCGCCCATGCGCCTGTTGGACCTCGCCGCTCGCGCCCGTTCGGCCATGGCGGCGCTGCCGGTCGCGATGGCCGGGCTCGCGGCACTGGGAGGCTGCGCCGAGCCGCTGGTGTCGATGGGGGGCGGGCCGCGCGAGTACGTCCCGAGCGACTACGCGCAGGTGCTCAAACGCTGGACGCGCAACCAGAGCATCATCGAGCTGACGGAGCTCGACAACACGCTCACGGTCACGGCGACGTACGAGTCCTGGGACTTTCGGTGGGCCTACGTCGTCCGCTACGCGGCCGACTACCGCCTCACCGTGGAGCAGCGCCGCGAGCTCTTGGATCGCACGCTCCGCGAGACGTCCGACGACCACGAGTTTTACGTCGCCCTCTATGGGACGAACTGGCGGTGGATCGACTTGGGCCGCCCGACGAGCGCGTGGATCGTTCGCCTTATCGACGATCAGGGCAACGAGACAGCGCCATCGAAGATCGAGTCCATCGTGAAGCCGAGCGCCATCGACGAGCACTATTTTCCGTACACGACCACCTGGCGACGTGTCTTTCGCATCCGCTTCCCGCCGTCGACCGGCGACGGCCGCCCCACCATCGCCGCGACCGCGCGGTGGTTTGGCCTACGCTTCGCCGGCGCAGAGGGCAACGGCGAGCTCCGATGGCAGCTCGCCAACAACGAGGGCCTTACCCCGGTCGACCAGCGCTGAGTCTCAACGGCGCGTGTGACTCCCGAGGCGCTTGGCGATGCGAAACCCCATCTCCAGCGTCTGCCGGTAGTTCAGGCGCGGATCGCAGGCGCTCGCGTAGTTGCGATCCAGGTCGTCGATCGTGATGCCGGCCGCGCCGCCGATGCACTCGGTCACGTCCTCGCCCGTCATCTCGAAGTGCACTCCGCCGAGGTGCGTGCCACAGCGCTCGTGGACGTCGAACGTCCGCTCGACCTCCCGCAGGATGTCGTCGAAGTCGCGCGTCTTCAGGCCCGAAGGTGTGGTCTGCGTGTTGCCGTGCATCGGATCGCAGACCCAGAGCACCAGGCGGCCCGCGCGCGTCACCGCTTCGACGAGGCCCGGGAGCACGTCCGCGCACTTGCTCGCACCCATGCGCGTGACGAGCGCCAGCTTGCCCGGTTCGTTGTTCGGGTTCACCGCGTCGACGAGTTCGAGGACCTGGGGGGCCGTCGTGCTCGGGCCGAGCTTGATCCCCACGGGGTTCTGCACGCCGCGGAAGAACTCGACGTGCGCACCGTCGAGCGCTCTCGTCCGCTCGCCGATCCACGGGAAGTGCGTCGTTAGATCGAACCAGCCCTCCCGGCGGGGGACGCGGCGCGTCTGCGCGGACTCGTAGTGGAGGTTGAGCCCCTCGTGGCTCGTGTAAAAGTCGACCCGGGTGAGCTCCTCGACGCTGCTCTCGTGGAGAGCCTCCATGAACCGCAGCGCCTCGGCGAGCTGGCTGGTCGTCCGCTCGTACTCCTCGCGGAGCGTGTCCGAGACGTTGGCGCGCCGGAAGAACGAGAGCTCCCAGTACTCCGGATGGTGCACGTCCGCGAAACCGCCAGCCGACAGGGATCGGACGAAATTCAGCGTCATGGCCGCGTGGCTATAGGCGACCAGCATGTTGTCCGGGTCCGGGCGGCGGCCGACTTCTGTGAAGTCGGAGCGGTTCACCATGTCGCCGAAGTAGCTAGGGAAGACCACGCCCTCTCGCGACTCCACGGCCTTGCTGCGCGGCTTGGCGTATTGCCCGGCGAAGCGGCCAACCCGGACGACGGGGCGCTTGCCCTCGTGCACCATGACGAGGGACATCTGGAGAAGAATCTTCAGCTTGTTGGCGATGACTGGAGAGCGGCAGTCGGCCAGCGTCTCTGCGCAGTCACCCCCCTGGACAAGGAACCGCTCGCCGCGCTGCGCCTCGGCCAGCAAGCGCTTCAGGCGCGTGATCTCCCACGATGTGACGAGAGGCGGCAGCTCTCGAAGCCGGGCGCAAGCGCTCTCGAGGGCGGCGGCGTCGTCGTAGGGAACCGCCTGCGGGTCGACCTTCGATCGCCAGGAATCGGGAGTCCACACGGCCCTCGCTTTTAGCCTTCATGAGCGGGCACAGCGAGAAAGCCGCACAAATGCCCCGCGAAGAATAGCCGTTGCGGTCCCCGAGCCCCCCTTCGGACCCTGAACGAATGATGAGTCGAATCGACCCTGTTGCTCTCCTGCCACACCCCGTTCTTGACCCGGTCCGGTCGTCCGGTTATTCCGGGAGGCCGCATGGGCAGTCGACTGACCTGGCCACAAATCTGCTGTAGTGAAGAGTTTCGCGGCCGCTGGGTGGCCCTAGACCGGTGCAAATACGATCCGCGGACCGCACGGCCCCTCGAGGGCGTGGTGGTGGACACCGACGAGGATCTCGTTGCCCTCTGCAGCCGGATGCAGGCGAGCGACAGCAAGCACTGCGCGATTCTGTTCTGCGACGAGCGCGAGGGGTCCGACGAGGCGCCGCCGGCTTCGACCCGTTCCTTCCACCCGCCTCCGCCGCCGCGCGCCTACCACTGAGTCCCGCCCGGGCCGGCTGTCCCTCTACTTGAGGACGGGCCGCAGGATGGCTTTGCCGTCCT
>PLIR01000324.1 GCA_003139415.1 Myxococcales bacterium
CCCGGTGGGACGCATCGTCTACACGTTCGGCGCAGCCAATGGCGTGCCCGAGGGCGATGCGGCCAGCGAGGACACGCTCTACGCGATCGCCGAGGCCTGGTTCGGCGCGACGATCGAGTAAGGGGCCGCTCCCACGCTCCCGGAATCGCGACACGGTCGTCGTAGCTGGCACACATTGGCGCTTCGTTCGACGAGCGGCGCCGGGGAATTCGAATCCTTCTCCGGGGATAGCGTCGCCCAGCGAATGGGCACGACGCGTGCTCTGCGGATGGACGATGACGCTCCGTCAGAACCCCCCTCCCTTCGTAAGGTCCCAATACCTCGTTCCCGCGTGGAGCAACGGCGGCGGAGCCAGTGTGAACGGCGTGGGCGCTCCGACCTTCGGCAACGACGTCGACGAAGCGGTCGTCTTTGGCTGCGCCTCCGAAGCGGCGACAAGCGCGGGCTGCACGACGACCGTCGTGAGCCCGAGCAATACGGCATACAACTACGACATGACGGTCTGGTATCCGTGCACCAGCCCCACCCCCGCAGGCACGAACTGCTGCTTCTTGCCGGCTGTGGGCTACCCGACGCCCTTCGATGATTGGTGCACCTCCGTTGGTTCGAATTCGTTCATCATCGCCGCTGAGATGACGCTACAGCCGGGTGAGTCGCTCGACGGGGGAACGTACGCTGACGACGGTGGTCTGCCTTAGCAGCCTGCGGAAAAGCCGCCGCAGAGCTCGTGGTAAGATGACTGATCGGGGGTTCTCATGAGGGCGCGACTCGTCCTACGCCGTGGGCTCGGGATCGTTCCGTTCGTAGGGTTTGCGGGCCTCGTCAGCGCTTTGGGCGGGAGCTCCTGCGGAGGCGCGATTGTCCTCACACCCGGTGACGGCGGCGACGGTCCCGGCGACGCTTCGTCCCATGTTTCTTCGTCGAGCTCCCCGAACAGTTCGAGCGGCGGTTCGTCCAGCGGGTCGGTCGGCACCGGCTCGAGCTCCGGGATGTTCGGGACGGGCTCGTCGAGCGGGTCCGGCTCCGAGGGCACGACGATGGTCACCGTCGCACTTCTCTCGGGCGCGGACTGGCCCTGGTTTCCGGGGGGACTCGGCGGCGCGGACGGGGGCGCGCTCGGTCCGGCGGCCCTCGTGTGCGTCGACGAGGGCGTCCCGGCGAACTGCCCGGCCGGAGCGATCTACGAAATACCAGGCGCTTCTTCGGCCACCGGCTGGTCCGCGTCGTATCCGGGCGCGTATTGGATCTGGCGCGGCGACGTGACCCCCAGCGGGGACGCCGACCTGGCGATCGCCGTCTTCCAGAAGACGTTCCTGCTCGGGTCGAACCCAACCGGCCAGCTCCAGATGGCAGCGGACGACTTCGTCGAGGTCCTCGTTAACGGCCGGCTCGCGGGCAGCTCGGGCAGCATCACCGACGAATCGGTCGCCTGGCAGAGTCAGAACAACCTGACGACGGTGGATCTCACCCCGTATCTCACGAGCGGCTCGAACACGCTGACCATCGTGGGGCAGAACGGGCCCGGGAGCTACGCCGGGTGCTCGCCGTGCCCCTATTCGTCGAACACGGCCGGCGTCATCTTCGGCGGATCGATCACGTCGGGTGGGATGGGCTCCGTCGCGCAGTGACGTGACGATCGCGGCTCGACGCGGGGCAGCTCGAGCAGTTGAGCGACACGATGAGCCAGCGGTGCGTCGGCCCTCGTTGCAGCCTTCGCGTGGTAAGGAGATGCCGTGACCGCGAGGCTCGCCCTTCTCGTCGCACTGGCGTTGGTGGGCGGGATCTTCGCGGTCCGGTGGACGGCGTCGTTGCGGGTCGCGTCGGGGGCGCTTCGGCCGACGGCCTACGAAGTCTTCGTCGGCGTGTTGACCGACTTCTTCGACACGCTGGGGATCGGATCGTTCGCGCCGACGACGGCGCTTTTCAAGGCGCGCGGCAGGGTGTCCGACGAGCTGATTCCGGGCACGCTCAACATCGGCCACACGGTGCCCACGTTGATCCAGGCGTTCATCTACATCGTGATCGTGCGCGTCGAGCCGGTGACGCTGGCGCTGATGATCGGGGCATCGGTCGCGGGGGCCTGGATCGGCGCGGGGGTCGTGGCGTCGTGGTCGAAGCGTCGCATCCAGGGGGGGCTCGGCGCGGCGCTCGTCGTCGNNAGCAGCTTGGGGTGCTGCCACCGGGCGGCGACGCACTCGCGCTTCACGGGGCGCGCCTGGCGGTGGCGGTGGCGTGCAACGCGGTCCTCGGTGCATGGATGACGCTCGGGATCGGGCTCTACGGGCCGTGCATGATGCTCGTCTGCGCGCTGGGAATGAACGCGACGGCCGCGTTCCCGATCATGATGGGGTCGTGCGCATTCCTGATGCCGGTGGCGAGCGTGCGCTTCCTCTCCCGCCAGGCCTATGTTCCGCGCGCGGCGCTCGGGTTGACCCTCGGGGGATCTCCGGCGGTCCTCGTCGCGGCGTTCCTGGTCCGCGCGCTGCCGCTCGTCGCGGTGCGGTGGATCGTGATCGCCGCGGTCCTCGCGGCCGCGTGGTCGATGCTGCGAACGCGCTAGATTGCCCTGTGGGTTCCGGGATGACGTACCAAACCAACCTATTCGGTCGCGCCGAGGCCGCGATCGACACGATGTTCCGGTCCCTTCGGCGCGTCCACCTCGACGCCGACGCGTGGCTCGACATCGCCCCGGGGTGGCTCGCGAACGACACCGCCCTCTTCGAGGAGCTCGAACGCACCCGCGACTGGGGGCAGCGCAAGCGATGGCTCTACGAGCAGGAGAGGATCGAGCCGCGGCTCACGTCGTCGTGGTCGGTCACGTCCGGCGCGCCGCTCGAGCCCGCGATCCTCGAGGCGATGCGCCGCGTGCTGTCCCAGCGCTACGACGTCTCGTTCGACTCTGTCGGCTTCAATCTCTATCGCGACGGCCAGGACAGCGTCGCGTGGCACCGCGACAAGATCCGCAAGGAAGTCGAGACCCCGATCGTCCCACTCGTCTCGCTCGGCGAACCTCGCAAGCTCCTCTTTCGCCCCCTCGGCGGCGGCCAGTCACGCGCCTTCCCCGCCGGCCGAGGGGATCTCCTCGTGACCGGCGGCACCACCCAGCGGACCTGGGAGCACGCCGTCCTCAAGGTCGCCCACGCCGGCCCACGGATCAGCATTGCGTTCCGCTACGGCATGCGCACGGGCGCGTACCGCGCGTAGATCCCAGCCGACGCGACAGAGTCCTCTTGCGCCGACGGCGCGTTCGATAGCGGCGTAGACTCGATCGGCCATGAAAGTCGAAGCGAAGAGCGAGTTGAAGAAGATCATCGGCGACTACGACGACAAGCTCGCCGAAGCCGAGCGCGTGGGGGCCGCCAGGCGTGCCGACCACGCGGCGTTTCCCGAGCGGTTTGTGACCCTCAGGAGGGAGGTCATCAAGCCCACGGCTCAAGAGATCGCCGACATGCTGAACGAGCGCGGGCACAGCGCATCCGTCCGCGAGCAAGACGAGTCGCCGACCGTCGAGGGCATGGTCAAGTATGCCTCCGCGACGCTCCGCATCGTCCCGAAGCCGTTCGCCCAAAAGGCGGCCGAGGCCAGCGCGATCTCCATCGAGATCACCTTTTCGGCAAATCGCAGCGAGCGAAAGGTCACCGTGTCGTCGACGAATACGATGCTCAATCACGGCGGGACGGTAGGAAAGCTGGGCGAATACGAGATCAACGCCGTGACGGCGGACATTGTCGCCCAGCACGTGATCCAGACCCTGAACGACGCCTTCAGGGTGGCACGGTAGCGCGCGATCGTTGCTCCAAAGCATGGTTGCCCATCAGCAACTCGTCGAGGAGCTGCGCGTCGGCCTGAGCCAGGTGCTGCGCGGCAAGGGCCCCGTCATCGATCTCGCCCTGATCGGCATCTTCGCAGGCGGACACGTGCTCCTCGAGGACGTGCCCGGCGTGGGCAAGACGACGCTCGCGAAGGCGCTGGCCAGGGTGTTCGGCGTGCGATTCACCCGCGTGCAGTTCACGCCCGATCTGCTGCCAGGCGACATCACCGGCTCGCTGGTCCTCGATCCGGAGAAGGGTACCTTCTCGTTTCACCGAGGCCCTGTCTTCACGAACATCCTGCTCGCCGACGAGATCAACCGCGCTTCCCCCCGGACACAGGCCGCGCTCCTCGAGGCCATGAACGAATCCCAGGTGACCGTCGAGGGCGAAACGCATCCACTCGTGGCGCCGTTCTTCGTCGTCGCGACGCAGAACCCGGCAGACTACCAAGGGACTTACCCTCTCCCCGAGGCGCAGCTCGACCGGTTCCTCGTTCGCATCTCGATCGGATACCCGAGCCCGCAGGACGAGCTCGCGATGCTCTTCGCGCGTCAGACGCGGGACCCGCTCGACGAGCTGACGACGCTGTGCACGCAGCAGAATCTCCTGACCATCCAGGAGGCCGTACGCAACATCGAGGTGAAGCCTCTCGTGGCTCGCTACCTCCTGGCGATCGTCGAGGCCACGCGCAGCGATCCCGAGCTAAGCCTCGGCGTCAGCCCGCGCGGATCGCTGTCTTTCTTCCGCGCGGCGCAGGCGCACGCGTTCATGTGCGACCGCGACTATGTGAGCCCCGAGGACGTCAAGGCGATCGCCGTCGCGACACTCTCCCATCGCGTCGGCCTTCGCGACGAGGTCCGCTATGGGGGCGGTGATGGCGCCGGCATCGTGACGCGGATCGTCTCCACCGTCCGCGTGCCCACGTGAGCGTCGCACCTTCGTGGCTGGCGCGGCTGCGCGCGGTCAACTGGCAGCGGCTGAACTACGTCCTCATCCCCGCGGCGCGCTCGCGCAGGCCCACCTCGGAGCCGTTCGGCGAACCGGCGTCGCGTGGCGGAAGGTGGCTTTTGCGCCTGTACCGCGCATTCACACGCGAGGGGCGCTGGCTCTTCGTGGTCGCGCTCGTGACGGGCGCCTTCGCGGTCGATGTCACGCACACCCAGGTCTACCTGCTGTTCTCGCTGCTCGTATCGGTGATCCTGGCCTCGCTGATCGTGAGCGCATCGCTCCGCCCGCCCGAGCTGTCGCTGCGGGTGCACGCTCCTCCGCGAGTGTTCGTAGGGGCCGAGGTGTCGTTCGTCGTGGAGTGCGCGCGCACCGCTCCCGGCCCGAGCACCGCGTGGCTCCGCGTCGAGGGCCCATTCCTGCCGTACTTCGGTCGCTGGCTCTCGCGACCCGCGCCCGTGGTCGACGTCGGGTTCGGCGCGAGCTCGAGCGCGACGCTGAAGGCTCGCTTTTCCGAGCGCGGCGACCTGACGCTCGGGCGCTTCCGCGTGAGCGCGCTCGTGCCGCTCGGCATCGCCTCGGGGCCGCCGCTGCAGAGCGCTCCGGTCCGCCTGCGCGTGGTGCCCCGACCCGCGAACGTGCTGCGCCTCGGCATGGCGCTCGCGACCCGGCACCAGCCCGGAGGCGTCGCGCTGGCCTCGAAGACGGGCGAGTCGATGGATCTGCGGGGGGTACGACCGTATCGAAAGGGTGACCGCGTCCGCGATCTGTCCGCGCGCACGTGGGCGCGCACCGGCAAGCCGGCGGTGCGCGAGTACCAGGAGGAGTACTTCACGCGCGTGGGGGTCGTGCTCGACTGCGTCGCGCCCCGGAAGCGCTCGGCGCGGACCGAGGAGGCGTTCGAGGCCGCGGTCTCGCTCACCGGCGGCGTGGTCGCCCACCTTGGCCGCGGGGACGCGCTCGTGGATCTGCTGGTGACGGGCAGCGAGATCCACGCGCTCACGCTGGGGCGGAGCCTGGGCTTTCTGGAGCAGGCGCTGGATCACCTCGCCGCGGCCGACCAGGAGGCAAACGTCGACCGCAGCCGGCTCCTCGAGCGGCTCGCGCCCTACCTCGCGCGCCTGTCGGCCGTGGTGATGATCGTCGATGGCTGGGACGAGGCCCGCGAGGCGTTCGTCCGGGGCATGGAGAAGAGCGGCGTGCGCGTGCACGCCGTTGCCGTCGGGGCTCCCGCGAGCACGGGCGCGCCCGTGAAGGTCGTCTCGGTCGCCTCGATCCTCGAGGGAAAGGGACTCGTTCTGTGACGCGGCGCTTGCTCGCGGTGCTGCCGCTCGGCTGCGCCACTCTGCTGCTCGCCGCGGGTGGGGCTCCCTTCTACTGGCCGCTCGGGCTCGCGGCGCTCGCCCTTGGGTCGGTCATCGTGCCCTGGCGTGCCTCTCTCACCACGTTCGGCGCGCTGCTCTGGATGATCGCGGGCGCGGCGGTGCCGGTGCTGTGGGTCAGAAACACGACGACCGAGCCCGCCCCTGGCCTATCCTCGGCGCTCTTCCTTTCGAGCATCGCCGCAGTGCGGCTGTTCTTCGAAAGGCCTCTCTTCGGGCGCAGCTTCGATCGCGCGCTCGTGCTCCTCGCGTGCGTCGCCGAAGGGATTGGCGCCCCGAGCGCGGCGTACCCATATGGGGCCCTGATGCTCGGCGCTTCGGTCCTCGTCGACCTCGGCGGCGGCCTCGACGCGCTTCGCAGCTGGGGACGCATTCCGCGGACGGCGGCGGGCGTCCTGGCGCTCAGCGTGTTGCTGGCCACCTGCGTGTCGCTCTCGCTGCCCATCCTCGACCGCGCCACCAACCGGCGATTCCAGGCGCTCTTCGCGGGCAGGATGGCCCGCACGAGCTTCACGCCGCACGTCCGCCTCGACAAGTCGGGGTTCATCCGCACGAGCGAGGACATCGTGCTGCGCTTGCACGGCGCACCGGCCGACTACCTGCGCGGCGCCGTGTTCGACTCCTTCGACGGGACATACTGGGCCACGTCGACGCGACGCGCCCCGGAACTGCCGGGACCCGCGACTTCCGCCCGAACCGAGGTCGACTCGGTCGACGCCACCCACTGGCTCTTCGCGCCGCGCGGTTCCCGCATCGTGAGCGACACGGAGTGGGAGGCCGACGCGCTCGGCGCGCTCCACCCGGTGGCGCGCGGCGTGAAGCAGTGGGCGTTCGCTCCGTCGACGGGCGAGGTCGACGCCCCGACGGAGTTCGATAGGACGGTTCCACCGAGCCTGGCTCCAAAGCTGAAAGCGCTCGCGCTCGAATGGACCGCAGGGGCCGGCGACGATCGCGCGCGCGTCGGGGCTCTGGTTCGGCACCTGCGCGAGGATTTCACCTACACACTCGACCGGCCGGTGATGCCGCGCGGCCAGTCGGCGCTGCTCGACTTTCTCCTGGTGCACCGCGAGGGCCACTGCGAGTTCTTTGCATCGGCCTTCGTGGCGCTAGCGCGCGTCCTGGGGATCCCCGCGCGCCTCGTGGCGGGCTACCGGGTCGTGGAGCACAACGGCTTCGGAGGCTATGCCGTGGTGCGCGCCAAGCACGCCCACACCTGGGGCGAAGGGTACCTGCCCGTCGCATCCGACCCGACGCGCTCGGCCTTCGAGGTCTTCGACCCGACGCCGGCGGCGCCGACGCTGGCCGAGTCCAGCGACCGCACCGTCTCGGCGTTCTTCGACTACGCGTGGACTTCGGTCGTCGCGTTCTACGACACGGCCCTCGCGACCCCGGAGCGAACGATACCCGTGCTCGGTGGCGCCGCGCTCGTCGCGCTCGTGGTGCGGGCGCTACGCAATCGACGCCGGAGGGGCCGCCAGACCGAGGACGACGTCGACGCACCGCCCGACTCCTTCGTGCAGTTCGAGGCGCGACTCGCGCAGGAAGGCTTCGTGCGTGACCGGGCCGAGACGCTCGAGTCGCTCGCCGTACGACTCAAAGTCGGCGGGCGCGAACCCCTGTCGCGCGCACTCCGTCGCTACGCGAGAGCGCGTTACGGGGTGGGCGAGGCATCGGAGCGTGACCTCGCACAGGCGCTCGAACCGGGCGGAGACTAGCCTTCGGGGTGCCTGTGTGCGTCAGGAGATCGCGGCGATCGCTTCCGTGAGCCAGCGCGCGAACCGCGTCGCCCAGCCGTGAAGCTCGCCAGGGTCGACCAGGAGGTCCTGGCGGAACTCGACCTCGAGATAGGGCAACTCGTTCTCGTAGGCGTGACGCGGGACGGTGTAGTCCATGCCGTCCATTTGATAGGGCTCGTTGTCCCCCACCTTGAAGCTGCCGTCTTGCCTCAGCCGCGCAAGCGTCGCGTGGCTCAGGCTCGTATCGCCCAGATGGTGGAGAATCCCGAGCTGCCAGGGGCGAGGGGTTGCCCCGAGCACCGGCGTGAAGCTGTGAAGCGCGACAAGGACGGGCCGGGCGCCGTGGCCTCGGCGCCTCGCCATCTCCCACGCGATCCTCGCGTGGTAGGGCTCGTGGATCGCCGTGCGACGCGCTTCGCGGGCCTCCGCACCAAGGCCGATGTTGCCAGGGACGGGTGTCCCGTCGGAGGCCTCCATGATCGAAGTCGGCGACCGTGGGTCGCGGTTGCAGTCGATCACCAATCGCGAAAAGGGCTGATGGATGAACGTCGCGTCGAGCAGAGGCGACAGGTGCTCGCCGAGCGCCCGTACGCCGAGGTCCCAAGCGATGTGGCGATGGCGGTCCGCCGGAGAGAGACCGAGGTCGCCGAGCGCCGACGGGATCGCATTGCCCGCGTGGTCACCGACGAGGATGATGTTGGTCCCAGCGTCTTCGTTGAGGACCTGCACCGGCGCCGGGTCCCGTTCGCCGAGGAGCGGTTGACTCGGCACCGGCTTCACCACCTACCCCGTAGCATGACGCGCTTCTTGTCGGATTCCGGCGCGAGGACTGCCGACTCTTCACGGGTCGGGGGCCATCGTCCACGGCTCACCTTCGCCCGAAGGTTACGGTAGACTCGCCGCGAACTGGGCTAGCGCCACCCGCAGGGTAGAAGAAACCTTCGCCGGATTGCGCAGGAGGCACTCGAACCAGTCCGGACGTCCGGCCATGAGCAGGTCCAAGGCGCGCTTGTCCTTTCGCGTCAGGACGGCTCCGAGGCCGCGCGCTCCATCCATCGCGTAGTTGATGTCGTCGATTTCACTCTGGGTGAGCCCGGCCTCACGAAAGACCGCGTGCAGCTTCGCACGACGGGCGAGTTCCAAGCGAAGCACCTCGACTGGATCGCGCGGCCCGTTCGCCTCTGGTCCGCCGGACTTCTTGTCTTTCACGTTTCGACGCTCCGACCTCGCCCACCAGCCGCCTTCTTTAAGAGGTAGCGAGCGGGGCCGTCGAGTCAAGGAAAGTCACGCCGGTCCTCCCTGTTAGATCGGCTTGACCTTCTCGGCCCTCGGTCCCTTTGGGCCCTGGCCCGCGGTGAACGAGACGCGCTGTCCCTCCTGGAGATCCTCGAACCGGGCGCCCTCGACGGCGGACTGGTGGAAGAAGAGATCCTTCCCACCGCCGATGTCGATGAACCCGAAGCCCTTGTCGGCCAGCTTCTTCTTGATGACGCCTTCAGCCATTCGATCCGTTCCGTTCTGAAGAGGCCGCGCCCCTCCGCCCGTGAGCATAGCCGCCGTGGTGGCCGGATGCGACATGCGGACCGCCGTCGGCGGTCGTGCGATCTCGGCCTTTGGTCGGAAATGGCCGACGGCTGGTCCCGCCAAGGTTGCTACGAGAGCGCGCCGACCGGTACCGTGGACGAATGGCATTTTCTTGGTCGCGGCTCGGGGCCGCAGTCGTCGGCACCACGATACTCGCTGTAGGCGGAACACTGGTGGCATGTGGTTCTTCGGCCAACACCGAGACGGGGGACGACGCCGGCGAAGGGGCGCCCGATGCGTCTTCGACGTTCGACTCCTCCTTCTCCGTCGATTCGGCGACCGTCGACGCGCCCACATCGGACTCGCTCGCGGACGGGCCGGTCGACGATGCCCTCGCCACGAGCGACGCGCCCGCCGCGACCGATTCCGCGACGAGCGATGCGCTCGCGGAGGCGGGCCCGGGAATGACGGCCGAAGACGCCGCGGCCGACTCGTCCAACGACGCTGCCAGCGCCGAGGCATCCACCAGCGACGAAGGCGACGCGACGCTCACCGACGGCGCGGCGACGCCCGACGCCACGGTGACCGGCACGGGCTCGAACGACGCCGCCTCGGAAGCCGCGATCACAAGCCAGAGTGACGCCGGCGCCGACGTCGAGGCGCAGGACGCCGGTCCCGAGACCGAGGACGCAGGCCCCGCCAGCGACGCCGGAGCGGGCGCCGGAGACGCGGCAGCCAACGACGCCCAAGCGAACGACAGCGCCGCAGCGGAGGCCGCCACGCCGCCCCTGACGTGCCTGCAGATCCTGCAGGCAAACCCCTCGTCCACGAGCGGGACGTATTCGGTGACCGTCGGTGGCAGCAGCCTGACGGTGTATTGCGATATGACCTTCGCGGGAGGCGGATGGACGCTGGTCCAGTCCACGAACGGAGGAACCTGCGGGCCCAGCAACGAGACCCAGGGAGCGGTCGCCCAAGGATCCTGCGCGTACCTCCCGACCGCCACCGTGGAGGCACTGGCGCTGGCCGCGCAGCAAGTGCACATCCGAGCGGCGAGCGGGTCTTCCGCGCCGACCCAGTACATCACGAGCTCGGCTGGCTCGGTTCCCATCACGAACCTGCAGTCCGGGCTCGAACTCAATGCCAATATCTCCGTCGCCACGAGCTGCGGCTACGCCGGCGATCCCACGGAATACGAGGACAACTGCCCCACGGAGGCGGCCGCCGAAGAGGCACCGTGGACCGTCGTCGGCGACCCAGGCGACGTCGAGGCGGAGTACGGAGCACCGCCGCAGACCATCCTCGACTTCGGCTGCTCGATCGCGGGCGAGACCTGGCCGGACGTGTACCATGCATGCGACAACGGAGCCGACGGCTTCCACATGACCGGGAGCCTCTCGGTGTGGAACTACAGTCTGCAGTCGACGCAGCAGGCGATCGAAGTCTACGTGCGCTGACACGACCCCTGCCGGCGACGGCGGCGGCAAACCGCGGCCAGCGCATCGAGTTTCCCGCCGTCCCCCTGGACTGCCCCCGTACGTCGCGCCGGAGACGACGGTTCCCGGTGTTGATCGGTCAGGACAGCATCTGGTCGCCCCAGTCCTTGACCTGGTACTCCCTCACCAGGCCCTCCAGAAGGAACGGATCCCCCTTTGCAAACGCTTCCGCGGCGTCGCGGGTCCGGAAGAGGGCCATGTTGCCGCCGCCCGCGTCGGTGAACGGGCCCACGCCCACCACCTCGCCTCTGGCCACGAACTCGTCCAAGAACGCCTTGTGCCGGGGATAGANNAGACAGCCATGATTTCGGCTCGGCTCTTCCCGGCGCTGCTCCCGATTACCGCGAACAACATGCTTCCTCCGGCGCGACTTGTGGCCGCGATGCTAACGCCGGAGCGACCGGGGTCTCAATCCTTTGAAGCAGAGAGCAAGCCGCCGAGCCTGCCAGCGCCGAAGCTACTCGGACGAAGCACACAGAAAGGGCAGGCACGGACCGCCCTCGGGCGTAAGCTTCGTTTCCGCGAATGGCCTTCCACATCCACCTGGTGGCGCCCTCGAACGAAGACTCGACGTACATCAAGCCGCTCTGGGTCGCGACGCTGGCCGCGCACACGCCGGACGACGTCGAGCTCACGTTCCGGGACGACGGGTTGAATCCGATCGACCTCGAGACAGAGATCGACGCGCCAGACCTCGTCGGGATCAGCGTCAACTCCAAGACGGCGGCCCGCGCCTATGCCATCGCGGACGGCTATCGTCGGCGCGGCAGCAAAGTCGTCCTCGGCGGAATCCACGTGACGGCCCTTCCGGACGAGGGACTGCAGCACGCCGACGCCGTCGTCGCCGGCGAGGCCGAATGGCTCTGGGGTGACGTCGTCCGCGACGCGCGCGCGAGCCGCCTCGGGTCGAGCCGATCGCTGCTCCGCCGCGCGATCTACAAGGACGACGAGTACCGGCCGCTCGTCGGCCTCGCGCTCCCTCGGCGAGACCTCTTGCGTTCGGTGCGGTACGTCCCCTTCGACGTCGTCCAGACCACGCGCGGCTGCCCATTTCCGTGCGAGTTCTGCAGCGTGTCGACCTACAACGGCTCGAAGTTTCGATTTCGCCCCGTCCCTGAAGTCATCGCCGATCTCGAGGCGTGCGGTCCGCGCATCCTCTTCGGCGACGACAATGTCATGATTCATCAGAAATACAGCCATGAGCTCTTCGAGGCGATGGTCCCCATGCGAAAGCACTGGGTCGCCCAGGCATCGCTCGCGGGCCTCGGCAGGACCGAGAACATCGACGTCATGGCCCGCGCCGGCTGCCGGGCGCTCTTCATCGGCTTCGAGTCGGTGGACGACGGCGTCGTCCGCCACGCCGGCAAGCGCCAGAACAAGCCGCAGAAGTACACCGAGGTCGTGCGCCGCCTGGCCGATCAGGGCATCGCGGTATGGGGAAGCTTCATCTTCGGACTGGACGAGGACACGCCCGACGCGTTCGAAAGAACGGTCGAGTTCTGCGTGGAGGCCAAACTAACGATGGCGCTCTTCGCCCTGCTCACGCCGTACCCGGGGACGGCGCTCTACAAGCGCCTCAAGGCGGAGAATCGGCTCACGAAGGACCGCTGGTGGCTGAGCTCCGACCACGACACGGACGCGCCCTTCTACGAGCCGGCCACGATGTCCCGTGAAGCGCTTCGCGCCGGCTGGGTGCGCGCCTGGCGATCGATGTACGGCCTGGACTCAATCCGGCGTCGTTACGACTTCGGGACGCGGCACTCGTGGGTCCAGAACGTGGCTTACTGGCCGCTCAACCTCCTCATGCGCGAACTGGCAGACAAGAAGATCGCCGGCGGCGATCGCGCGTGGCGCAAGCACCGCCTGCTCGATCTGCCGATGGGGCTCTGACGGCGGGACGGGTGCTTCGAGGAAGCGACACCCGCGTCGCTTTCGCCTACTCGTACCACCTACTCGCTGATAGAGAGCGTCGCTCGTGACAGGCAGCGGGTGCCGAGCGTGCTTACCTATTGTGCTCGATGCTTCGACTTCGCAAGAAACTCGATGCGAGCCCCGGGGACTCGCACGACGGGTCGCCGCCCTCGAGCATGCTCGACATCGCGGATGGCTTGGCGACCGACGCGCAAAAGGTCAACGTGTACATGGTGATCAACGAGGGCGCGTATCTCTTCGATCCGCAGCGGAACCTACGGTCGCCGATCACCTCGGAGGATTTCCGAACGCTCGGCTTTGCTTTGGACCGGCCGTCCATCCCCCCGGGGGCGCTCATTCAGCTCGTTTTCGTCGCCGACGACGGATATGGCGAGTCGAGCGAGCAGGCCCACCAAGTCGCCGCGTCGTGCTCCGGAGCAGACACCGGGACGATCGCCGCCAACGTCTACCTCCTTGCGGCTTCGCGAGGGCTCGCATGCTGGATTGACGACTGCGACCCGGTCGCCCTCGCGCAGAGGCTGAAGCTGAGCCGTGCTCAACGTATCCTCTTCGTGCAAACGCTGGGCTATCCGGCGGATTGGGAGAGTGCGGCCTGCTCGACCGAGAGACCGACGACGCGGGTGACGGAGTAGGTGCTTCACCAACTTGGGACCACGAACCCTCGCTCGGGCCTCGCAAACAGGTAGCCCTGGAGAAGGTCGCAGCCGAGCTCTGCGAGCATGTCTCGTTCGGCCGCCGTCTCGACTCCCTCCGCAATGACGAGCATGCCCAGTTCGTCGCACAGCTTCTTCATCAAGCGAACGATGCTTTGACGCCGCGGGTCCGTATCGACGCCGCGAATGAGAGACATGTCGAGCTTCGCGAACTCGGGCTCGAGCTGCGTGAAGCTACTGAGCCCGGCGTAGCCGGCGCCGAGATCGTCGATGGCGACTCGAAAGCCCAGCGCCTTGAGCCGGGTCACGCACCCCGGGACGTTGCGGACGCCGTGCAGCGACGCCCGCTCCGTGACCTCCAAGACAACCTGCTTCGCGAGCTTCGACAGGGGTGCCTCGGTCGAATAGAGGTCTTCGTCGTCGAGATCGGCCGAGTGCAGGTTGACGAACAGGGCGGCCCCCGCCGGAACCTCGTGCGCCGCTCCGGCCACGTGGGCACGAACCGCTCGACCGATTTCGTGCAGGCGCCCCAGCCGCTCGCCCGCGTCGAGGATGTCCGCAGGGCTCTTCATCTGCGGCTCGCCCGATCGCAGGAGCGCCTCGTAGCCGAAGACGCG
>PLIR01000153.1 GCA_003139415.1 Myxococcales bacterium
CGTGGTCGTCGCTCGCTGTCGCGAGGTTCGGCACGCCGAACGCACCGATGGCCGCGGCCACGGCGATCCCCACGAGAACCACCGTCGCCGGCGCCAGGGGGAGCAGCGGCCACACTCCGCGTGACGGACTGGTCACACGGGGCGAAGCTGGACGTGGCGACGCGTCGGCCGTTTGCGACGCCGGCGTCACAGACGACTGCGCGTGGTTCACGCCGTCATCTTATCCTTATGCGACCGGCGCGCCCGCTTGCGACCTTGAGGAATGGACTTACCATCGAATCGCTTCCAAGGAGGAACACATGCGGAGCCGCCTCCAGAGGTTCGAATCGACCGCGGCGCCCACCTCCTCCGGCGCCGTGACGCTCGTCATTTACGAGTGGCGCGAGAGCCAGCCCGGGACGCTCGCCTGGGTCTTTCCGAGCCTCGCGGCGGCCCTTCGTGCGGTGCGCGCGATGCGCAACGCCTTGCGGTGGCTCATCGTCCGCGGGAAACGCGCCGTCGACGCCGAGGTCGATGTCGGCGCCCTGCGGCGCAGCGGCGGAGTCGTGATCGAACGGGTCGTGTAGCGTTCAGCGCAACAGCGCCCACGCGCCCGTGATGACGGCGTCGTCGCGCTCCTTGACCCGGACGCGCAGCGCGACGGCCCCGGGCCGCACGACCCATCCCTCCGTGACGAGGGTGTCGCCCGGCCAGACGGGCCGGCGGAACTGCGCCTCCACCGAGCGCACGCGAGAAACGTCGCCTCCGCACAGGGCGCGCGCCACGTGGCGCACCATGAAGCCGAAGGTGCATAGCCCGTGCAGGATGGGCCCGCGCTCGAACCCGACACGGCGCGCAAACTCGGGATCGGCGTGGAGCGGGTTGTGGTCGCCGGAGAGTCGGTAGAGAAGGGCCTGTTCGGGCGACGTGGTCTCTTCGATGGAGAACGTCGGCGGGGTGTCCTTCGGCCGCTCGACGGGGACGGGATCCTTGGGCGCTGGTTCGCCGCCGAAGCCGCCCGCATCGCGAAAGATCATCGTCGACGTCGTCTCCATCACGAGCGTTCCTCGCGCGTCGTTCGTGCGCGTGTCGACGAGGACGTGTGCGAAACGGCGCATGTCGTATATCCCTCGGACCTTCGCGGTCGTCACGAGCTTGCCTGCGGGGGCGATCGGCTCGTGCACCGTGATGCGCTCGGCGTTGTGGATGATCATCGCCAGGTCGCCGCCCGTCCCCGCCAGCAAGTCGAGCATCGGCGCAAACTTCGGCACGACGGCGAACGACGGCAGGACCTGCGGTCCCCGACCTTCGTAGAGGAGGTCCAGTTCGTCGCTCTTGGCGCCGACGCCGAGCGCGTAGAGGACCACGTCCTTCCAGGCGTACTCGAACACCGAGGGCGCGCCCTCCTTGCCGACCAGAGCGAGATCCAGAGCCATGACCGCACTGTAGTTGAATCCGAGGCCTCACGGCGTGTCGGCCACCCCCCCCTCTGCGAGCCCATCAGCTGCTTTCGGCGCTGCGTCGGCGGGCACACGGCTGGCCCTGCTGCGGCGCCCGAGGTCAGGCAACATGGCAGCGAGCAGCCCGATGGCCGGGAGGAACGATACGACGCGGTACACGTAGTCGATGCCCCTCGCGTCGGCGAGCTTGCCGAGTAGTCCAGCGCCCAGGCCGGCGGCGCCGAAGGACAGTCCAAAGAACAACCCGGAGACCATCCCGACCCGGTTGGGAATGAGCTCCTGCCCATACACCACGACGGCCGGGAAAGCGGACGCGAGGATGAACCCGATCGCGACCGTCAAGATCTCCGTCCACGCGAGATCCACGTAGGGCAGCGCCAGCGCGAACGGGAGCGCGCCGACGATGGAGAACCAGATGACGCGCTTGCGTCCGAAGGCGTCGCCCATCCAGCCGCCCACGAGCGCCCCCGCGGCGACGGCGCCCGCGAGGCTGCAGAGGTGAAACTGCGCGCTCGCGACCGGGAGACCAAAATGCTCGACGAGGTAAAATGTGTAGTAGCTCGAGAAAGAGGCGAGGTAGACGAACTTCGAGAAAATCAGGACCAAAAGGATGGCGAGCGACGTCCTGACTTGCGCCTTCGAGAGGGGCGGCGCGCTCTCCGAGTCGAGCGCAGAGCGTGGGCCGAGGCCTTCACGGCGGGACTGGGCCCGTTGCTCCTCTAGGGCGCGCTTTGCCCAGAGGCCCACGGCGCCGAGGGCTGCCGTCGAGACGAGCGCCAAGAGGGAGAACGCACCCAAGCTGCGCTGTCCCCAACGAAGCACGACGACCGCGGCTCCCAGCGGACCAAGGGCCCCGCCGATGTTGCCGCCGACCTGGAACAGCGATTGGGCAAGGCCTGGCCGGTCCCCCGCGGCCATCCGGGCGACGCGCGACGACTCCGGGTGGAACACGGAAGACCCGATCCCGAGCACGCACGCGCCCGCGATGAGCATCGGAAACGTCGGCGCCGTCGACAGGACCACGAGCCCCGCGCCGGTGAAGAGCGTCCCGACGGGGAGCGCGTAAGGGCTGGGCCGACGATCGGCGACGGCACCGATGAGCGGCTGCAGGAGCGACGCGGTCGCCTGATAGGCCAGCGTGACCAGACCAATCTGGCCGAACGAGAGATGGAAGTTCTCCTTGATCGTCGGGTAAGACGCGATGACGAGCGACTGCAACATGTCGTTGTTCATGTGGCAAAAGCAGATCGTCAGAAGGACCCCGTACGCCGTTCGCGCGCTCCCTTTTCTCATGGCCGTCTCCTGTGTCGTTCTCGACGCCGCCGCGGTCTCTGCCGTCCCTCAGATCGCCTGCACGGAGCGGCCAGGGGCGGACTCGACGAAGCGCACGCGCCACGCGTTGCCATCGGGGTCTTCGGCCTCGATCGCTTGGTCTTCTAGGCGGAGCTGGACGCCCGCGCGCCGGAGCGCGATGGCGGCGTGGCCGACGTGCTGCGGCTGGGTCACCACCAGCGAAAAGCGCCCCGTGCCGCCCCGCCTCGCCGCCTTGGGCCGCCCCCGGTGAGACCGCTCCTCGACCGTCAGCACGAGCGGCGGCGAGTCGAAGTCGAAGACTGCCGCGACGGAGCTCTGACGTGCCGGCGGCGCGCCGAGCAAAGCTTCGTAGAACGTCGCCGATTGGCAAGCATCCTCTACGCACAGATGAATATGAGTTTTCGACAAATACATGACTTGGCTCCCGCGGCATGGAGTGGTGGCGTCGCGACGTGCCTACAGGCGGGCACGCGCTTGGTAACGTAGGGTTCCTCCGCGAGGCGGAGGAGCCGGGGTGCGTCCGATTCGGAGCCCGAAAACGTCGAAGGCCGCCTCGGGTTACCCCGGGCGGCCTTCGCTGCGCGATCGCGCTTGGAGCGGGCTGCCTAGGGTTGGGCCTCGACGGCCCAA
>PLIR01000456.1 GCA_003139415.1 Myxococcales bacterium
GGGCGCACACGCGGGCTCGGGCGGACTCACGAGCCTGGGCGGGATCGCTCTGGTCATCGCGCGCCTCACTGGCACTGGGCCAGGGCCTGGTCCTTGGCCTCGTGGCAGACGTAGCACGGGCGGGGGTTACGACGAAATTGGGTCGCGCAGCCGTGCACGAAGCCATTCGTGTGGGGATCGAACCCGGCGCCCACGCCGAGCGCGCCATGGCAGGCCACGCAGTCGCGCTCGGTGTGGCAACTCACGCACTGGTTCAGGTTGCGTTCAGCTTCGAACGCGTGGTGGCCGGGCTTGGTCGGCGGATCGCTCCAGATGCTCTTCGGGGGATGGAACCGCGCGACTTGTTTGTCGGCGGGCGGGCTCGACTCGGAGATGCCGACCCTCATGTGGCAGTTGAGGCAGAAGCTCTGCTCCTCGTGGCAGCTCCTGCACTTCTGCGTCTCCATCCGCGCCTCGATGGCGTGCATGTTGAGGTAGTCGCTCGGGTGGATGCTGCGCGGCCGGACGCGACCGTCATGGCAGTCGGTGCAGAAGTCCTCCTTGTGGCAGTTCGCGCAGAACTGCGAGTCGTCGGCCGCGACCGCCTTGTGACGCTCGATGAAGTCGGGCGTGTGCTCGGAGTTGTGCAGCCATCGCGGCGGTAGGAGCGTGCCGCTCGCGAACATGGTCTTGATGAGCGTCCCGCGGTCGCCGCGGATGTGGCAGGTGTCGCACGCGCTCTTCGCCTCGCCGCGCGACGCCGAGTCGGGCATCTGGTGGCACGTGAAGCAGCCCGGCATCCGCGGGAGCTGGTCGCGCGTCGCGAGCTCGAGCTTGTCGACGGCGCCGTGGCACTGCGCGCACCCGATGTTGCGGTCGACGTGCGCCTTGTGGCTAAAGAGCAGGTTCGCCCTCGGCATCGCGAGGGCCAGCACGGCGTTCCCGTCGGCCGCCTTGTAGCCCTCGTGGCAGTAGGCGCACTGTCCGGAAGCGTCATCGCCCGGTTTGACCGCCGTGAGGTCCGTGTGATCCGTCGAGTGGCATGCGTCGCAGACCATGCCGGGGGGCAGGAGCGAATCGGCGACGGACGTGCTCCGGTTCGCGGCGCCGTGGCACGTCTTGCAGGTGGCGCCGACGTCCTTGCCGACGTGCTTCTCGTGGTTGAAGCGGATCGTCAGGTGCTGCGTCGGGTAGATGACGTCGTTCGGTCCGGGGTCCGGATCGAAGGAGCCCGGCGGAAGCATCTCCTTCGGCACCCTCTGGTCGTTCGGCAGCGGCGCGAGCCCATGCACGATCGTCTGCGTGGCCGGCGCCGCGTTCTCGGCGAGGGCGAGCGGCACGGCCAACAGGACTGCCAGCAGCGGCGCGAAGAGCAGCGCGCGGGCGACGGCAAGGCGCGTCACTTGGTCACCGCCACCTTCAACGTCGCGAGGAGGCGAAAGCGGTCACCGACCAGGCCATTGACGTCCTGCTCCCACTCGACGCCGCCCTGCGCCCGAGGCGTGAACCGGTAGCCGACGCCGAGGACGTAGCTGAAGTCCGTCGTGCTCCGCTCCGGCCGGAGCTTGTCATCCCATTGCCAGACGCCCACGCGCCCCGAGACGACGTAGCGCGTCTCGATGATGCGCTCGGCCGAGAAGTCGCCGCCCACGCGGTCGCCCTCGTCGCCGAAGTTGCCCGCCCCGCGCACGGCCAGGCGCGTCTCGCCCGATCGCCAGCGGGCCGACAGGTTGAAGCCCTCGTCGAAGGGGTGCCCGTTCGAGGGGAAGTACCCCCCGGAGTAGTTGGTCGAGGGCGAGTACGTGCAGGGCGGGATCGAGCAGTTCACTCCCCCGTTGCCGATGGGATCAAACGCGGCCGTCTGTACGGTGAAGAGCCGCACGTTGCCGCTGCCCGCGATGGACAGCTTCTCATTTACGTCGACGTTCGCGCGCAGGGCAAGATCGTTGGTGGGCTCGCCGGCGAAGAAATTCCAGATGCTGTCGCCGTCGAACCACGGCACGTAGTAGTCGTAGTCGGCGCTCACGGTGACCTTGCTCCCGAGGTATGCGTCGAGCGAGGCGTACAGCGAAGTCACCTCGGCGCGGTAGAGGTCGTAGACGATCCCCGCCTTCGCGCCCCCGAACTTCGTCAAGCTCGCGTCGACGGCGTACCCGAGGCGCTCCGACGAGATGCGGCCACCTCCGTACGACGACGGCGCGTAGATGCCGCTCTGGTACTCGGTCGTGTTGGAGCTGCCGGTGTCGTAGACGCGCCGGTACGTGAGGCGCCCGTGGATCCATGTGATTCCGGTGGACTCGAGCGCGACGCCGACCGCCGGGGCGATGTCCGACTGCTGAAAGGGCGGGTACAGCGATAGCCCCGACTGGCCGCACGTCCCTGGTGGACCCCCCGGGCAGGCGGGCAGCGGGTCGAGGTTCGAGCGGTTGCCGCGCCAGATCCCGTCGGCCTCGAAGCGCGAGGTGCTGAGCGGCATGCCGCCACGCTCCTCGATGCCCCCATAGAGCTCGGCCTTGAAGAAGTACGGCGTCGTGACGGCCACATCCCCGCCGTCGAACGCCCACCAGCCGAGGACATCGGTCACGTACTGCCGCCCGAGCTTGAACCCCAGCCAGCCGTGGAGAAACTTGCGGCCCTCGACGTACGCGTACATCAAGTCGACGGCTTCAGCGCCGGAGAGGCCGATCTGATTGCCGTATGCGCCACCTGGGACGTACGTCGTCTGGTAGTAGCGCGGGTCGACCTCGTCCGGGTGCTCGCCGTAGTCGGCGTCGTACCGCAGGCGCGCCCGGAAGGAGAGCTGCGGCGCGTTGGGATCGGTGAGCGGCGCGTCGAGGAGGTTGTAGAGCGACAGGGCGAGCGTGGTCGTCAGGCGCCGGCGTTCGTCGACGACCGTACCCGTCGGCGAGCGCACGTCGTAAAACTGGCCATCGGTGTCGCTGGTCACCTCCGTGTCCACCGCACGGGCCGCTGGGGCGACGCTCAGAACGGCGAGGCCGACGATCGTCGCTATCGCTAAAGCTTGTCGCCGGAGCACGTCAACCTGGGTAAATCATGGAAAGAGTGGGGGAGATCACGCCTTGGTCGTGCCGAACTCTTTCTCCAGGCGGTCGTCGAAGGTGTCGGCCACGGCCGCGAGGTGGCGGATCATCTGCTCGACCTCGCTCTCGTCGAGATCCGTCGTCGGGCGCTCGCTGACGGCGACCACGCGATCCCCCACGAGGCCGAAGGCGGCGTTGGCGAGCCCGTGGCCATTGATCTCGAGCAGCCTGCGAAACAGGGGCAGATGTCGCCCGGCGTCGGCGGGGATGTCGCCGATCGGCGACGCCACCCGCAGGTAGGTGACCTTCTCGTCGTCGTGGTGGTTGATGGCGACGAGGATCGAGGCGCTGCCGCGCTTGAGCGTCCAGGCGGCGCGCCCCTCGCCCGCAGGCGCCCGCGTGGTCGCCGGATCCAGGCCAAGCTTCCGGATCGTCGCCTCGACGAGTTTCTTCGCGTTCTCGAATTGGGTGTCCACGTGCAGGGCCTCCGCGGCGCGTGCTGCCGGCAAACGCTCGCGGGTGCGAGAATGGTTTCATAGGGCTGCGGTGTCAACGACAGCCTAGAGCGGCGATCGCAATCGTGAACGCACGTTGCCCGGATGGGGGCGCGGGGCAGCGGCGGCGCCGAGAGCACCGCTTGACCCTTGCTCCGCGTGAGTGGCACCTTAGGGATCGGGCCCCCGGGGTGCCCACGCCCATGTCGGACAGTCAGCAACGCTATCGTGTGATCGAAAAACTCGAGTCCGGCGGCATGGCCGAGGTTTTTCGCGCCGAGAGCGAGGGCCTGCAGGGGTTCCGCAAGCAGGTTGCCATCAAGCGCGTCCTGCCGCACCTCTCGTCGAAGAAAAAATTCATCTCGATGTTCCTCGACGAGGCTCGCCTCTCGGCGCAGCTCTCGCACTCCAACTGCGTTCAGGTCTTCGACATCGGCGTCGGCGACAGCGCGTTCTTCATCGTCATGGAGT
>PLIR01000445.1 GCA_003139415.1 Myxococcales bacterium
CCCGCCGGTAGTCGAGCTCGCGCTGCAGGGTGGTGCGGATCTCGGTGGCGATGGTCTCGTAGTCGCTCGGCGGGAGCATCTCTTTCAGCCCCTCGAGCATGAACGTCAAGAGCTCCATGTCGACCTCGATGAGGTGGGCGATGTTGGGCCGCTGCACCTTCACCGCGACCTGGATCCCGTCCTTCGTCGTCGCCCGGTGGACCTGCCCGATGCTCGCCGCCGCGATCGGCTCAGGGTCGAACGTCGAGAAGATCTCCTCCGGCGGGGCCCCGAGGTCTTCGCGGATGACGCGCGTCACCTCGGCGAACGAGAACGGCGGGGCCCCGTCTTGAAGGCGGGAGAGCTCGGCGATCCAAGCCTTTGGCAGCAGGTCCGGGCGGGTCGAGAGCATCTGCCCGATCTTGAGGAAGGCGCCGCCCTGCTCGACGCTGGTCTCGGTGAAGCGCTCGGCGTTCACTGCATGGAGATCGCGCATCATCCGCTTGGCGTCGTCGCGATCGACGAAGGCCGCGCGCAGCTCGAAGAGGCGGTAGCTGCCGACCACCTTCGCGAGCATGAGGGCTGTCTTGGACAGGCGGATCTGCTTTTCGGACCAACGCTCCGCGAGCGAGCGCGATTCGGACGACAGCCTCTGGAACTGGGCGGACAGATCGCCAAAGTCCGAACGCGCCGCCTCGATGGCGTCGTTCGCGTGCACGGTGACCTCGCGGGCCTCGCTGAGCGTCGCCCTCATCGCGCGCACGAAGCCTTGCACGAGCGACAGCCAGGCCTTGGCCGCTCCCCGCGAATCGCCGCGCGCGGCGGTGCGTAGGCCTTGCGCGGCCGCCGACGGACCCTCGCCGCCGAGACTCGACTCCAGCCGCCGTCCGCGGCGACCTCGATGATGACGACGACGGCGCCCGTGCTCTCGTGACGTTTCAACGCCCATGAGACAGCTCCTGTTCGGTAGGCCGCCGTGCGCGGCATCTACTGTGACAGTTATTAGTGTCTCATGGGGCAATGTCAACCCGGAAAGGGCACGCGGACACGTTCAGAAGGTGCCGGCGAGCGTCACGGGGCTGCAGATGCCTCGGAGGGTCGCGACGCTGCGAGCGCAAGGCGCCGTCGCCCGAAGGGCGCCGTGCACGACGAAAGACGAGGTGTCGAGGGTGACGTCTCCTTGCCGTTCGGAGCTCTGCGTGGCCAGCGTCGCGGACGTCAGGGTGATCGTGATGCCGCCTGGGGATCGGGCCTCGTCGCCATCGAAGCTCCATTCGATATCGGGTTGCGACGCCGTCCGTTCTGTCCGCGCCCACACAGCGGCGACAGCGGACCGCGTGCGCGACGATGCGTACGACCCTGGCCGAAGTCCGGGCAGGAGCATGCCCACGGAGAACCCGAGGGAGAGTCGCTCGCTCGCAACGCCGCCGCCGGCGACGCGCACGCGAACCGTCGTCTCGTCCACCGGGCCACGGGCCGTGNNTATCGCCTCGCCGGCCGATGCGAGCGCACACGCGACGGGTCCCGAGAGGGCGACCGAGGGCGGCGAGGCAACGGGCTCCTGCCGTGCGGGTCCACTATCGTCGGCCGCGGCATCGGCCGATTCGGTCGGAGCCGAGGCGGGGAGGTTCTCTGCGCGAGCGATGCGCGACCACCCTTCGTAGGCTGCGAGCGCCGCCAGCACCTCGATGGCCACGAGCGCGACCACGGAGGCGCCCGCGGCGCGGGGCCCACTCATGCGGCGAGGTGATGCAGCTCAGCCCCGGTGGATCAAAAGTCGTCTTCGACGATGGGCTGAGGTCCGGGCACGATCCCCGCGATATCCGGGTCGACGCCCTCCTCGTTGGGCGCCCTGGGCGTGGCGTCCTTCTCTTCGCGACGCTGCTTTCGCTTCGCGTCCTTCTCGCGCTGGCGGTCTTGGCGCGCGCGCTCTTTTTGTCGTTTGGCGAATGTGGTGTTGGATGCCATGCTTTCAGCCAACCCGTGCGGGGGGGGTGTCAGGCTAGCCCCAAACCGTAGACACGCAAGGCCCCCATCGCGTGCTACAGCCCTTCTCCCATTGTCCGACGAGCATCCGACAACGGAAGACGCTGCCGGGAAAAGCAGGGCGGTGCTCGTCGGCGTCCAGCTGCCCGGCGTGACGGATGCCGACCATGCGTCGGATTTCGAGGAGCTCGGCCGGCTGGTACGCACACTTGGTTTCGATGTGGCCTGTACGGTGAGCCAACGGCGCGATGCGCTGGCTGCGGCCGCGGTCCTCGGCGAAGGCAAGTTGAAGGAGCTCGCGGCCATCACGGGCGGCAAGGGCGTCGTGCCCTCCGGCGCGCCCGAGGTGAAGACGAAGGCCCGGGCCAAGTGGGCCGCGGGACGGCGCGAGCTCGGCAAAGGCGCGGACACGCAGCGCGTCACGCCCAGCGATGAGGAGGGCGCGGACGAGGAGCAAGACGGCGGCGCGTCGCCCTTGCCGGGCGTCGTGGTCGTCGATCACGAGATCACCCCGAGCCAGGCCAGAAACCTCGAGCGGGCTACGGGTGCGAAGGTCATGGACAGGACGGGCGTCATCGTCGACATCTTCCATCGCCACGCGCGCAGTCGCGAGGCGCGGTTGCAGGTCGAGATCGCGCGGCTCAACTACGTGGCGCCGCGGCTTCGCGAGTCGCCGGGCGGCAAAGAGCGGCAACGCGGCAAGGGCGCCGGCGAGGCTGCCATTGAGCTCGACCGCCGCAAGATCCGCGATCGCATCGCCGAGCTACGCGAGCAGCTGGCGGCCATCCAGAAGGAGCGCGACAACCGGCGTCATGCCCGCCAGGACCAGCTCCGCGTCGCGCTCGTGGGGTACACCAACGCCGGCAAGTCGTCGTGGATGCGGGCGCTCACGCGCACGGACGTCCTCGTCGAAGACAAGCTGTTCGCGACCCTCGACACGACGGTGCGGGCGCTGCAGCCCGAGACGAAGCCGCGGGTCCTCGTGTCCGACACGGTAGGCTTCATCAAGAAGCTGCCCCACGACCTCGTGGCGTCGTTTCGTTCGACGCTCGACGAGGCCCTCGAGGCGTCCCTGCTCATCTACGTGGTCGACGCCTCGGATCCGACGCGCGACGCCCAGCTCGAGGTGACGCGGGACGTCCTGCGCGACATCGGCGCCGCGGCTGTCCCGTCGAGGCTCCTGTTCAACAAAGCGGATCGCCTCGATCCCGAGGCCAAGGCGGCGCTCTCGCGCGAGCACCCCGAGGCGCTCGTGCTCTCGTCGCTCGTGCCGGCCGACGTCGATGCCCTGCGCGCCGCGATCCTTCGCTTCTTCGACGAGACGATGGTCGAGGCGGATCTGGTCGTCCCGTACTCGAGGCAGGCGCTCCTCGGCGACGTGTACGAGAACGCCAAAGTCCTCGCCGAAGAGTACGACGACGCCGGCACGCATCTGAAGCTGCGAGGCCTGCCCGGCGCAATCGCGCGATTGCAGCGGGCTGCCGGAGCGCGAGGGTAGGGAGGGTAAGCGCATGGAGCCGGCGTTCGTGACGGTCCTGGTCGAGGAGCACGATGCCTTGCCGGAGGGGTGCTGCATGCGCTTCAAGCGTGTGGGCGAGCCGCGTGCGGTCTGGCGCGTGATGTACGAGCGGGAGGGGGCAACTCCGGGCGTCGCCCCGTGGCGAGTGGAGTCCGCCGACGAAGGCGGCACGGCGGGCGTTGCGTGGGCCGTCCCGGTCGAAGACTCGAGCGCCGGCGTGAGCACCCTTGTCTACGGCGGAACGTGGGGCCTCCGACTGAGGCCGGAGCTCGAAGCCGGCGATACCGGCGGGGGTGTCGTCGCCGAGGCGTATCTCCTGCTTGCCGCGAGCGCCGTCCTGGGCCCGTGAGGGGGGCCTCGACAGCCTCCCGGAAGCGCTATGATCGAGGGAATGCGCGGATCGCTGCTCCTCGCTGTCCTTGGGCTTCCACTCGCCGCGTGCTCCGTGCTGCTGGACTGGAGCGACTACACGGGCGGGGTGCCCGACTCTGACGGCAGTTTCAATGGGGTATCCGACTCAGGCGATGGTTCCTTCGGGGAGCCGGATGCGACAGACGGCGCCGCGATGTCGGACCTTCACGATGCGTCGTCGGACGCCGCCGCGGTCGTCGAGGCTGCGGTCGTCGAAGCCGCGAGCGCCGACGCGCAGGTCGAGTCGACGTGCGTCAAGTCCGAGTGCCCGACCTCGTATGCGGACATCACCGTTGC
The DNA here is from genome assembly GCA_003139415.1 of Myxococcales bacterium. GTDB lineage: Bacteria > Myxococcota_A > Polyangia > Polyangiales > Polyangiaceae > Palsa-1150. Next base: position 4,193 of record PLIR01000445.1, read on the forward strand.
CTTCCAGGCCTGTTGCCTGTCCGACGGCGGGTGCGGCATCTTGTTCGAGTTCCAGGCGAACGCCACCTGCATGCCTCCCTAGGCGTCGAGAAGGGCCACCCTTGTGGCCACGACATCGCGCGAGAACGGGCGCGTCCGGGCGCGCAGAGTCGCGACGATGTCTTCGTGGGAGGGGCGCTCATCGCCGAGCGCCACGCAGTGCTTCGCGAGCTTGTCGTAGTTGCCGAGCATGAGGAGCAGCCAGACCCCGAAGAAGTCTATCCCCTCGAAGACGAGGGCGCCCTGGCGCGCGTACTCGGCCTTGTTGGTCTCGAAGTCCGACGGCATCTCGGACCAGTGGCGCCCGGCGTTGACGTGGTTCCCGATGTGATAACCGTCGTTGAAGCAGCGCTCGTTGTACCTGCAGCGAACCACCGTGATGCTGTTGCGGTAGTTGTTGGACGGGTCGTCGGCGGCGACGAACGCGTGCTGGCCCCAGTTGCCCGCCATCATCAAGAACCGGACGATGAGGAGCGGCGCCGCGAACACGATCACCGTGGGCCGCCAGTCGACGAAGACGGCCAGCGCCACCATGAGGGCGTAAAACGAAAGCTCACCCGTCATTACCTTCGCATAGAGGCGCATGCGCTTCTTGCGGCGCATGTACCCGGAGAGCGAGAGGAACCCGTTGACGAGGAACGTCCCGTAGTAGTGGAGAAACGCGCGCTTGCTGTCGCGGCGGTAACGCATCGTCGAGCTGAGATCGTCGGCGAGGTTGTTCTCGACGTGGTGCATCCCGACGTGGTGCGCGTAGTACGTCTCGGGCGTCTCGCCGAAGAAGGGGCCAAGCACCCACGGGATCCAGTGATTTAGCCACCGGTAGCGCCGTCGGTACAGGGGCCGGTGGCTGGTGTTGTGGAGCATCAGGATGAAGCGGTCGAGGAACAGCGACACGTTCATCAACGTGTAGGCGGCGGCGAGCGGCCAGCT
>PLIR01000155.1 GCA_003139415.1 Myxococcales bacterium
GCTCCTCCCACGAGCGACAAGGACTCATCCCTGCCGCGGACGCGTGCGACCCTTTGGCGCGGTGCCTCGCGCGTCCTCACCTCTGGTGCCCCCCTCACGCCGACCATGCCTTCCCTCGACACGAAAGGCGCACCCTCGAGCGACAGCGTCCATCGATTGGGCCTCGGCGGCCCCTCCTTCGTGGAAGGAACGGAGCGATGTCGAAGAAGAAGGAAGGCCCTTCCACCAAGGCGCCCGCGATCGCGAGGGAGGGGTCCATCTCTTTCGCTCGCACGCGCATCTCTCAAGCAAAGACGGGCGCGAGCATCGCAGAGAGATGCATCTCTCTCGCTGACGCGCGTGCGTTCCAAGTTGGCTTGCGCACGGGCAAGCCAGAGAGATGCATCTCTCTCGCTGACGCGCGTGCGTTTCAAGTTGGTTTGCGTGCACGCATCGCAGAGAGATGCGTCTTCCTGTCTCGCTCGCACGTCTTCCGATCCGTTCTGCGCGCGTTTCAGGCCGCCGCGGGCATCGTTCTGTCTCGTTCGTGCCCGAGAACACCCGGAATGGGGTTCTTCCGGGCGAGCTGGGGCCTCTCTCGACGACGGACGTGCATCTCTCAACGTCGAACGGGCATCTCTCCTCGCGCGCCTACTCGCCATTCGTGGTAGTGGCTGGCTACGATGCGGCGCGTGAGCTGGTGGAAGTTCGCTCTCGGCCGCGTGGTATGCGCGCTTTCATGCGTGGCTCTCGGCGGCTGTGCATCATCGCTCGCCGCCGAGGCGGAGCGGCGCGGCGGCGACACGGTGACGCAATGGTCGCTCATCGCCGACTACTACGGCAACGGAGCGGCCAACTGGCGCACGCTCGCGATCATGCAGGAGGCCATGCACGACGCGCTGAACGCGGCGCACGCCGTCTATGCGCGGTGGTCGCCTGCGGCGGACGGCGAGCCCGCGGCGGACGGCGCCAACCTCGAGGTGGCGATGGCGGCGGCGGCCAACGAGGTGCTGACGTTGCTGCATCCGGAGCANNACGACGGCTTCGACCAGGTGCACTTCTTTCAGGGCAACGACGGCACCGGTCGCTGGCGGCCGGTGCCGACTCTCTTTGCGACCAGCCGGACCAACGACATCCGTCCGTTCCTGTTCGCGTCCGTGAGCGAGGTGCCGACCCAACCGCCGCTGGTGGTCGGCTCGCCGCCTTATCTGCAACAGCTCGACGAGACCCGCCGGGTTGGCGGATTGCGCAGCTCGGAGCGGACGACGGAGCAGACGACGGACGCGTACTTCTGGGCGTACCAGACCTCGCAACGCGGCTTCTTGAACCTGGCGGTGCGGCTGCTCGCCGCCCACAGGCCTCCGGGCGGGGTCTACGCGGAAGCGCGCATCATGGCCGAGCTTACCGCGGCGCTCGCGGACTCCGCGATCCTCATTTGGAACGCGAAGCTGAAGTATTCTTACTGGCGGCCGATCACCGCCCTTCGCGCCCAAGGCGACGCCACCTGGTCGCCGCTCGTCGAGACCCCTCCATTCCCCGAATACCCCTCAGGACACGCCAGCGACTGCTACGTGGGCGCGGGCGTGCTCGAGGCAGCCTTTCCCAACCTCGCTGGCCCGGTGGTCTATCTGTCGTCCGCCCACATGCCGCCGCTGCGCGGGGACACGGTTCCGCTGCCTCCAACAACGTACGGAATGGGGCAGCACGCCCAAACGGTGCAGACGGGCCAGACGGAAGCGCCCGGCGGAAGTGAGCTGAGTTTCCCGAGTATTGCCGCCGCGGCGACGAACTGCGCCAACTCGCGAGTCTGGGCGGGGGCCCATCTCGCCGCCGCGAACATCGAATCGGAGCGGCTGGCGGGAATCATCGTCCGCCGGGCCCTCGACGCGACGCCGCCCGCGGAGCGTGTTTCCGTGCAAGCTCGCTGAGTGCGGAGGCGCGCGCTTCGCCATCGGCCCGCCCCGCTCCGTATCGTCGAGGTCGGACAGAACAAGCCCGACTCCACATACGGTAAGCCCGCCAGTGAAGGAGCCGTTTCCGCGCCGCCGCGCAGGTCGAAACGAGAGTATTGTGGCCGGCGGCCCATGAAGACCCTCAGTTACGACTACGTGATCGTCGGCGCCGGCTCAGCCGGCTGCGTCCTCGCGAATCGCCTCAGCGAGGACCCGGCTCGCCGTGTGCTGCTCCTCGAAGCCGGCGGGCCGGACACCTCGCTGCGCGTACGAACCCCCGGGCTCGTGGGCCTCCTTTGGCGCTCGCGCTACGACTGGACGTTCTTCACTTCGCCGCAGCGTGGGCTCGGCGGCCGCGAGATGCATTGGCCTCGCGGGAAAGTGCTCGGGGGCTCCAGCTCGATCAACTACATGATCTACATGCGCGGGCATCGCGACAACTACGACCAGTGGCGCAAGCTCGGCAACGACGGCTGGGGGTTCTCGGACGTCCTGCCGTACTTCAAGCGCTCCGAGAACAACGCGCGCGGCGCGGGTCCGCTGCACGGCACCGGCGGCCCGCTCGACGTCACCGACGTCGACGCCAACCCGATGAGCGATCTCCTCGTCGAGGCGGCGAAGGAGACGCTCGGCGTCCGCGGCAACCCCGACTTCAATGGCGACGAGCAGGAAGGCGCCGGGCGCTTTCAGGCGACCATCCGCGCGGGCAAGCGATGCAGCGCGGCGGTCGCGTTCCTGCGTCCCGCCGAGTCACGCCCGAACCTCACGATCGAGACGGGCGCCCTCGCGACCGGCATCGACGTCGAGAACGGACGCGCCGTCGCCGTGCGTTATCGCCGCGGGCGCAAGGCGCACCGGGCGATCGCCCGCGAGGTCGTGGTCTCGTCGGGGGCCATCGGCTCACCCCACCTGCTCATGCTGTCCGGAATCGGACCGGCCGATGAACTTCGCGCCCTCGGCGTCCGCGTCGCCGTCGATCTGCCGGGGGTCGGCAAGAACCTGCAAGATCACATCATGGTCGGTGTCACGGTCGAGGACCGCGCCGGGATCACGGGCAACGTGAACCCGGTCAATCTGCTGCGCTGGCTCGTCCAGCACCGCGTCTCCGGCGCCGGACCGATGGCGTCCAACGCTGCCGAGGCGGGCGCTTTCGTGCGATCGAGCGCGGCCGCGGCGAGGCCCGATCTGCAGTTTCACTTCCTGCCCGTGGGCTCGGCGCAGACGAGCTACGACAAGCAGATCTTCATGCCGAAGGGCAACGCCTTCGTCATGATCCCCACGCTGCTCTATCCGCAGAGCCGCGGCGAGATCCGCCTGACCAGCGCGGATCCCACGAAGCGGCCGGCGATCGATCCGCGCTACTTCGCCGAGGAGGCAGACCTGCGCGTCCTGACGGAGGGGGTCCGGATGGCCCAGCGCATGGCACGCTCGAAGGCGCTCGCGCACTGTCGTGGCAAGTCGCTCTCGCCGCTCGTCGAAGCCGAGGACGAAGCAACCCTTCACGAGGAAATCCGCCGGCGATGCAACACCCTATTTCACCCGGTTGGCACCTGCAAGATGGGCAACGATCGTGACGCCGTCGTCGACGCGGCGCTGCGCGTGCGCGGGATCGAGGGGCTCCGCGTAGCCGACGCGTCGGTCATGCCGACGATCGTCGGCGGCAATACGAACGCGCCGACCATCATGATCGGCGAAAAGGCGTCGGACCTGATTCTCGGGGTCGCTCCGTCGTAAGGTCGACCTCGACATCCTTGCCGTGCGTGACCTCGCTCCTGCGAGTCAGCGAAGCTGCGGAATTCGGCCGGTGCAACCGGTCGAATTCATTGCGGCGAGGTACTAGGCGCCGCTCGCCTACTTCGCCCAGACAAACTCGCCGCTCTCGAACGAGGCGGCGCTGTCGACCACGAAGAACAGCTTCGCGGTGCTCCGTCCGAAGCACTGCCGGTAGAGCATCGTCCCGACGATGTACTGGGCGTTGGCCTGATCGTGGCTGATCTGCAGGTGGAAAGCCGGTCCGGGGCTGGGCAGCTTGGTCACACCGTTCTGCATGAGCGACGTGATCTCGCGCACGCCGCCGCCCGTGGCGAAGGGGTTGCCGGGCTGGGCGTAAGCGATCGGGTGGTCCGGGTCTACGGTGGGGTCGATGGCGAGGCGGTAGCCGCCGTTGACGATCGCCATCGTCTTGGCCAGCGCCACGGAGAACTGCACCGTGCAAGTCTGCGCGGATCCCGGCCCATCGACACCCGACACGTACGTACCGGGCGCGCTGCCGGTGCGCGCCGCGATGCGCTCGACCTGCGTGGGTTGGCGCTGTGGCAGTGGCTGGATGGCGGTCTTCGTGCACGCGGGCGGCAAGGTGGGGGTGGCCGCGGGCTTGCCGAGCGTGAGGCTCGTGACCTCGATGATCGGCGTGACCTTCTTGCCGGCGTCGACGCTGACCGCCTTGATCGTCTCTCCGTAGGCGGCATCGAGCCACACGCGGACCTTGCCGCCGTCCTGCGGCGTGACCGCCTCGAAGACCTTGGTATGGATGCCGTTGAGGGTCTCCGTCCCCGCGTCCCGGGCGTGCAGGCCCGCGAGCTCGGCGGCGATGTCCGCGGTGGCGAACGGGTCGCCCCAGTCGCCGGCGAAAGCGTTGGCGGTGCACGGAACAGCGGCGTTCCAGCCGTAGTCGGTGCGATTCGCGAGGTCGAAGTAGTTCCACCCGTGCACGCCGCCTTGATGCTCGACGAGCGCCACGGAACCGCTGCGCGACGTGGTCACCGTGATGGCCGGACCGGCGGGCGGATAGAAGACCTGGACGATCGTGTACGCCGTCGGAGCCGGCGCGTACTGCGCAAGCGCGGGCGCGCTGTAGAGCAGGATCAGCAGGACGGGCAGCGGGAGCAAGCGCTCGAAGACACGGCGGACTGCGGCGAACATGCCACCACGATCGCGCGAATGGGCCGCTTTGGTCGAGGAGTTCCTCAGCCGATGCAAGTTGCCGACCAGACCCCAGCACCGTCCGTCGCGCGTCGGACGTCCCGCTTGCGTCGGGTGGACCCGCGGCAGACGTCGCCGGCGACCCACCCGTCGGCTCTTCCCCTCGGAGGAAGGCCTCGTCACTTGCTTGAGAACGGCTAAGAGATCCTGATTACGAGCTTGCCCGTAACGTGCCCATTGGCGCTGGCTTCCTGAGCCTCTGCCGTTCTCTCGAGCGGAAAGGTCTGATCCACGCGCAGGCGGAAAAGGCCCTCGGAACAAAGCCGAGCCACATGGACAAAGACCCGCTCCGGATCTTGCGGAGGCCCGTGAGAAAACTTGGCGCCATATCGCTCCGCCGAGAGATCGGCGACGGAAAGCACGCGCGAAGGATCGCCGACGATTTCGATCAACTCCGGGATGACCCCCGAGCCGGCGATATCGAGGCCTGCGTCCACACCCTCTGGTGCGAGCTCCCTCACGCGTTCCGCCAAGCCCGGTCCGTACGTCGTCGGGATGGCGCCGAGCCCGCGCAAGTAGTCGTGCTTTTGCGCCCTCGCAGTCCCGATTACTGCAATTCCGCGCAAGCGCGCGAACTGGATGACGGCCGAACCGATCCCGCCCGAGGCTCCGCTCACAAGAAGCGTGTCGCCGGATTTCACGCCCACTTCATCGAGGGCACGCGTTGCCGTGTCGACGATCACCGGCAGGCCACCGGCCACCTCGAACGATAGATCATCCGGCTTGTGGACCCAGTGCGTGAGAACTGCATGTTGGGCCACCGTGGCTTCGCCGAAACCGAAGACGGCGTCTCCGACCGAGACGTTGGAAGCGCCTGGGCCGACCTCGTCGACGACCCCCGCCGCCTCGACGCCGACACCCGAGGGAAATGTCACCTCCTCGAATTGCCCTTCCCGTCGTTTCCAGTCCGAAGGATTGACCCCGGCAGCCCGGACTGCAATCCGCACCTGGCCGGGGCCGGCGTGCGGCTCGTCGACGTCGACCACCCGCAGAACGTCGGGGCCGCCATATTCACGGAATTGAACTGCTTTCATGAAGATCTCCAATGGGTGTATTTCGCCGAGTTAGGCGCTGGCTAGAGCCTCCGGACGGGTACGAACCGCCCCGATCAGGGGGATCGCGAACAGATAGACCCCGATTCCAACGATCCAGACGAGTCCCGGCCGGGTGTTCCGCGCCGAGGCCCAGCCGGCTTTTGCGGCCGCCCTCTACGGCCCCGTCATCACGGGCGGCAGGCTTCTCCCCGCCATCTCCGAGTAGATGATGAACCGGAACGGATTCATCTGCGAATATCGACCTCGGAGCATCGTGAGCGCCCTCTCTCGACTCGTCTTCAGCGCCGCGCTCTCGGGGTACCGCGCCAGCCCGATGTCGGCGATCTGCAGCGCCATTGCGGCGTCTCCCCTGCTCGTGAGGTCGTCCGCCGCGCGCGCGAACGGCGCATCGGTGCCGTTGCCCAGGAGGTCGATCGCGGCCGCCCACTCCCCGCGCGTGAACGCGTCCATGCCTTCCCCGTTCGAGCGCCAGTACCCGGCGTGCTCGGCGTAGACGCGCTGCACGAAGTTGTCGCGCAGGAGAAGATACGGCAGCGCAGACTTGGGGTAAGACCCCAGGGAGTCGGGGACAAAGTCGTCGTGGAGGAGATCGGCGAGGGGCCGCGACGTACGAGCGGCGGCGACGCTGCGCTCGTAGAGCTCGGCCAAGGCGACCCGCAGGCCCGCCATGGCCTCCGCCGTGAATAGCTGGGTGAGGGGCGGGTGACCGTGGAGAAGGCGCCGCGGGCCGAGCGCCGTGACAGTCGCGATCGCGTCGAGGTAGCCCTCCGGAGACCCCTCGGCCACGAACGGCGCGCCGACATACGGCATGAAAGCGTCGCCCACGAAGAGGAGGCCGGCCCTTTTGTAGTCGACCATGAGCGCGTCGTCGGTCTCGCCGCTGGGTGCCGGGATTAGGGTGAGCTCGAGGTCTCCCTCCTTCAGCGTCTCGGTCGACGCGATCAGACGGTCGGGCTTTGCGTCGAGCGCGATGGGGTCCGAGCCGAAAAAGTACCCGAAGGGGGGCTTGTAGGAATGCGATCGCGCGAGCTCCTCCGGGAACCGCTGCTGCGCGATGACCACGCTCCCGGGCTCGCGAACGGCGGCCAGGCCTCCGACGTGGTCCCAGTGCGCGTGCGTCAGGATGACGTACTTGATGGGGGCGTGCGTCACCTTCCGGAGCTCGTCCACCGCGGCGCGTGCGGTGCGCTCCGTGGTCCCCGCGTCGATCGCGACCACGAACGACTCGCGAACGATGAACGTAAGGTTGCCGAAGTCGTAGCCCTCCGCGACGTAGACATCGCCGGCTTCGCGGACGAACCGCCGCTCGCCGAAGCGGAAGCCGTCGGCCGCGGTCACCGAGAGGTCGGAGAGGGCGCGCGGGTCGGTGGCGCTGTCGAAGGACTCCGAGCCCGAGCGAGCAAGCATCTCGCTCGCGGCGCGCGGTTCGCCCGACGTCCGGTAGGCCGCCGCCAGCGCGCGGTAGATGCCCCGCTCGACGCCCAGAGGCAGCTCGGCTCGATGGTCGAGGCACGCCCTGAGGTCGTCGATGGCCTGGAGCGACTTGCCGAAACGGCCGGGAAGCTCTGCGAGGACGAGGCCACGTCCGAGCCGACCGATCACCGGGTCGGCCGCCGCGCCCTCGTCGAGCTTCTGGATAGCGTCGTCGATCCACGCAACGCGACGGAGAAGCCCGATGTCGCCCGCGACGCGCGCCTGCATCACCGCCTGCAAGGCTCGGTAGAGCGCGCGCCGCGCGGGCTGATCGCGCGCGAGCCCACCATAGTACTCGTAGCCCTCCCACTCGCGGTGGGAAGCGAGCAGCTGCTGCATGGTCGCGAGGATGACGACCGTTTCCGAGTTCGGGTATGCGGCGAGGTGAAGCAGAGACTCGACCTCGCGCTGCTGCGACAGGGGCGCTTTCGGACGCGGAGCGGTGGAGCAGGCCGTCCCTATGGCCAGGCAGCCGAGTGCGATCAGCATCCACAAGCGATGATGCGTCGTCCTTCCTGTTCGAATGAGCTGCGCGTTCATGGGATCACCTCGTCATCGGGTTTGTCGTCGAGCCTTGCGTGTGTATGCACCTAATTGAATGGAACGAAAAAAGCACGGCGTCGCGCCTCTCGACGGTCTACGCGCCTCTTGCTGCGATGACCGCGAGAGAGAGCCCGCGCGTCAGGGGCGCGACGTCCTCGGCCAAGGCACGCACCATGTACGATTGGGCGGCCTCCCACGCCGGAAGGGCACGCTCGAAGGTCTTCTTTCCCTTTCGCGTCAGGGCAAAGAGCCGCACGCGCCCGTCGGCCGCAGCCCGTTCCTCGACGAGCCCGTCGCGGATGAGCGGCGCGAGGTTGCGCGTGAGGGTCGTCCGGTCCATCACGAGGGCTTCGGCCAGCCGCGAGAGCGGTACCTCGGGCGCGTGGGCAAGGCCGACAAGGACGCTGAACTGCGTCGATCGAAGACCGGTGTGCGCCAGCGCTTCGTCGTAGCGTTGCGTGACCGCGCGCGAGGCCTTTCGCAGAGCCATTCCGAGGCAGCTGGCTTCGATGTCCCGCGCCGCGCGTTCCAAGGTCTCCATGCGATGGTGTATATGCACCCAATGACTTTTGGCAAGGGCACGGGGTGGAGTCGCCTGAGGCGGTCCTCCGACGACCTCACGCCGATCACCCCGACGGTTTCGGCAGAGAGTGCGACGGTAAGATCAGTCTGAACGTGCTGCCCTGACCGAGCGCACTGGAAACGTCGACTCGCCCGCCCTGGGCTTCGACGATCAGGCGCGCGATGTAAAGGCCGAGGCCGAGACCGCTCGCGCGGTCCGAGGCCGTCCTCGCCCGGTAGTAGCGGTGGAAGAGCATCTTCGCGTCGTCGGGCGAGATTCCGATGCCGCGATCGATCACGTCGAGCTCGACCTCGTCGCCCGTGCGCGAGAGCCGGGCGTTCACCGGGGCTTCTTCGGCGGAGTACTTGAGCGCGTTCGCGAGGAGGTTGCTTACGACGCGCTCGAGCCGCGAGCGATCCCCGAGAACGACATAAGGCAAGATATCGTCCGCGTCGATCGTGATGCGCCGCGCGGCCGCGTCACCCATGCCGTCGACGACGCTGGCGACGAGCTCTCGCAGATCGAACGGCAAGCGCTGCAAAGCGATGCCGTGAGACTCGAGGCTTGTCGCTTCAGTGAGCTCATCCAACATCTCTTTCATCCGCGCGACGTTCCGCTCGACGCGCTCGGCGGGGCGCACGGGCATTCCCATCTGCTGCATCGACCGCTTGATTCCATCGACGAACAGCAGGATCGCGCCCAGGGGGCCGTGAAGGTCGTGGGTGATGAGCGACACGTATTCGTCGCGTTGCTGCTCCAGGCGCTTCAACTCCGTGACGTCACGAAACACGACGATGCCCAACGCGACCTCGCCGCCGTCCGCGTTCACGCAGGTGCCCGTCGCCGCGACACGGCGCTGCGCTCCGCTCGGTCGTATGCACAGCACCTCTTGGTCGACGAAATGCTCGCCCCGCAGCGCGCGCATGATTGGGCGCTCCGCGTATGCCAGCGCGCGACCTTCGAGATCGTGGACCGCCACCGCGTCGAGGGCGGCGATGGTGCCAAGCTCCTCGTCCCGGAAGCCCAGGATGGTGCGCGCGGCGACGTTGACCATGAGGACGCGACCGCCGGAGTCCGCGATGACGACGCCCTCCTCCAGATTCTGGAGCAACGTGTTGAGCTGTGCGCGCTGCCGAGCTTCTGCTTCCGCGTGCTCCTGCTCGCGGATGCTACTGAGCACGAGGCGCTCGTTGAGCATGCGGTGGAGCTCGTCCTGGTCGCGCTTCGCAGCGCGGCGCGCGAGGGCTCGCTCCACGCACGGGACGAGCGCCTCGTGCTGCAGCGGCTTGACGAGGTAGTCCTGCGCGCCAGCCCGGAAGCTCTCGAGCGCCGTTTGAAGATCCGGGGCGCCTGTCATGACGATGACGGGCAGATCGTCGTCGATTTCGTGAAGGCGCCGGCAGAGCTCCAAGCCGCCCAACGGCCGCATTCGCAAGTCGGTGAGAACGACCTCGGGGAGCGCGCGAGTGGCTTCGCCGAGCGCCGCCTCGCCGCTCGCCGCGGACAAGACCTCGAATCCCTCTCCCCCCAGCAGGACCCCGGCCGCCTCGCGAGAGTCGTCGTCGTCGTCGACGACGAGGATGCGAGGTCGTCTCACGCCGGCGCCTCGCCCGGGCAATCGATCCGCCCCCGAGGCGACGCGATCGACGGGCACAAGGGGCGCGAGGTCCATCCGGCTACCTCTTCTGCATCCCTGCGCGATACAAGGCGACGCCCTTTGCGGCTCACGTTACCCACGTACTCCAGGCGTGGCAGGCGGTCTAGGGCCGCCGTTTGCTCCGGATGGCTGGCCCATGCATGGACGCGTCCGTTGTCTTGAGGCATGTTCGACGCTCCATGACGCCCACGGCCGGCGACGAGGACGAGCCGCGTTTTCGCCTTCTCGTGGAGAGCGTGAAGGACTACGCGATCTTCATGCTCGATCTCCAAGGTCGGGTGACGACGTGGAACGCCGGCGCCGAGCGGATCAAGGGCTATGCGGCCTCGGAGATCATCGGCCAGCACTTCTCGAAATTCTACCCGCGCGAGGACGTCGAGAGCGGCAAGTGCGAGCGCGAGCTCGAAGAGGCATCCCGCGTCGGGCGCTTCGAGGACGAAGGCTGGCGGGTTCGTAGGGACGGCTCGCGCCTATGGGCCAACGTCATCATCACGGCGCTCCGCGATCAACAGGGCGTACCCGTCGGCTTCGCCAAGGTCACGCGTGACCTCACCGAGCGAAAGGCCGCCGAAGAAGAGCGAGTCCGCCTCGCCGAGGCACGCGAAGCCGAGCGCCGCAATCAAGAATTCCTCGCCGTCATGGGTCACGAGATGCGCAATCCGCTGGCTCCTATGGTGACGGCGGTCCACCGGATTCGCCTCCGCGGCGGTCGGAACTGCGAGGCGGAGATCGCCGTCCTCGGGCGGCAGCTCGGGCACATGAAGCGCCTGGTGGACGACGTCCTCGACGCTTCGCGCTTCTTGCGCGACGACATGCGCCTCAATCGCCAGGTGACGGAGATCGGCGACGTCCTCGCCAACGCCGTCGACGTCGTGGCTTCCGTCCTCGAAGAGAAGCGTCACAAGCTCGAGATCGACATCCCGAAGTCCGATCTGCTGGTCGAGGTGGACGCCGCGCGGATGGTGCAAGTCTTTGGCAACATCCTGAACAACGCGGCCAAGTACACCAAGGACGGTGGCGTGGTCGCTCTCTCCGCTGTCGCGTCGACCGACTGGGTGACGGTAACCGTGCCGGATCCTCGTCGTGGACGACAACCGGGATGGCGTCGAGATGATGCGCGATTGCCTCGAGGACCTCGGGCACGAGGTGCGTATGGCGTTCGACGGGCCGGAGGCGCTCGAGATTGCCGGTGACTTTCTCCCTTCCATCGTCTTCCTCGACGTCGGGCTGCCGGGGCTGAGCGGCTACGAGGTCGTGCGACGAATGCGCGGGCTCCGCGGTTGGGCTCGCCTGCCGATCGTCGCGCTCACCGGTTACGCGCGCGCTTCGGATGTTGCACTGGCGCTCGAGGCGGGGTTTTCGTCGCATATTGCAAAGCCCATCGACGTCGAGCGACTACACGTGCTCATCGATGACCTCGTTCGCGACGCTATCGCCAAGCCTTGACGATGACGGGGATGAACGCTCAGCGCCTCGCGAACGGCGGTCAGGTCGTTCACGCGCGACGATGATCCATCCGGCGCAACGACGAGGATGGCAGAAACGGGGAACGACACGACGAAGAGGGCCATGCCGAAGACCACCCCTTTGATGGACTCGATCTGCCGACTGCCGCCGCGTCGGATCACCTACGGGCGGGACGGGCCCGCTACGGCGCGTGCGACAGGAGATAGCT
>PLIR01000137.1 GCA_003139415.1 Myxococcales bacterium
GGCGATGCGCTTCTTCGTCCCCGTTGCCTCGCCCAGCTTCGCCGTGATTCCGGCGTGGAACTTCTCCCAGATGCGCGGGACGCCGAAGAAGATCGTCGGGCGCACCTCGCGCAGGTTGGCGGGCACCTTGTCGAGCGACTCGGCGTAGTACACGGTAGAACCCGCGGTGATGGGGCCGTGGATCGTGACGATCTGCTCGGCGATGTGCGACAGCGGCAGGTACGACAGATTGCAGTCTCCCGGATGAATGCTGCCGGCCTCGCGCGCCGCGGTCGTTGCCGTCCACGCCAGGTTCTCGTGCGAAAGCATCACGCCCTTGGNNGCCCCGTGGTCCCCGAGGTGTAGATGAGCGTCGCCATGTTGCCCGGCTCGAGCGCGTGCATCCGCGCGAAGAAGTCTGCGTCGGGGACCGCGGAGCCCTTGGATAGAAACTGCTCCCAGGTGAGCACCATTGGATCGTCGATGGTCGTGCCCTCCATCGTGACCACCCACCGCAGGTGCGGCAGGTTTGCGCGCTCCTTGCGGACCTTTTCCCACTGCGCCGCGTTCTCGACGAGGACGACCGGCGATTCGGCGTGGTGGATGATGTAGCGCGCCTCCGAAGGCGACGACGTCGTGTAAATCCCGGCTGGCGCGCCGCCGATCGCCATGCAGGCGAGGTCGAAGACGACCCACTCGGGCCGGTTGTATCCGAGGATCGAGACCGTGCCCCCCGGCTGACACCCGAGCGCGATGAGCGCCTTGCCAGCCCGCCGGACATGGTCCGCGTACGCCCCGTATCCGGTGGGAACCCATACGCCGCCGCGTTTCGCGCAGTAGGCGGGCGCCGTCGGATGGGACGCTGCGCGATCGAACAGGCGCTTCAGAATCGTATCAGCGGGCATGGTCGTCCTTTTCGCGTCATCTACTCGCAACTCGTCGGCGTCGGCATCGTGCAAACCCCGCCGATGCATTGCGCGGGGGCGAGGCAGCCCGGTCCCTTCGTCGCATCGCAGTTTGCGAAGTCTGCGACCGGGGCGACGCAGGAGGAGCTCGACGCAGGGCACGTCCCGCTCGCCGAGCAGGTTGTCAGCAAGCCGTTGATCAGGCCGCACGGCTGGCCCGCGGCGACGACAGCAATCTGCATGCAGACTCCGTTGGTGGCTTTGGTGCAGTAGCTGCCCAGCAGCTCGTTGCAGCTACCAAAGAAGTCGGTGCCCGTCTGCGTGCACGTGGCGCCTACGACCGCGGGTTGGGCGCAGACGCCAGCGCTGCAAGCGAGTGTTTCGGAGCAACGTTGCGTGTCGTCGCACGTCGCGCCGCTGGCGCCGGGGGAAATGCACGCGCCCTGGACCTCGGGGCTGGCTGTGACGTCCGCCCCGACGCAAACCGTGGCGAGCGCGCAGTCGCCGTCCCTGTAACAAGGCGCCCCGGCGCCGCCGAGGGCCGCCGCGCATGTCCCGCATTTGCCGCCGGCGCCGAGGTTGCAGTAGCTGCTCGCGCACTGGGAGCTGTCGCCACACGCGGCGCCCGTCGCCAGCGTGCCGACCGGCTGGCACACGGACGGGAGGTTGTTTCCCAGCGCGTCGTCGCACGACACGTTCGGGATCGCCAGCACGCAGGCCTCGAGGCCGGAGGGAGTCCAGCCCGTCCCGTTCGCATCGAGGGCCGACAAGAGCGTCGCCGACACCCGCGTCGCGCACGTGGCGATGTCCCCGTAGCTGACCTGGATGAAGAAGGGGCTGCAGGTGTTTATCTTGTTGCAGAGCGCGTTGCCGCCGTCGCTCGCGGCCGTGCTCGCGCTCACCGAGGCCCCGCCCGAGCTACTCGAACACGCCAAGAAGACGCCCCCCGCGAGCAGCGCGGCGGAGGCACGTGAAGAAGCGGCGAAAGGAATGCGCTCGAGTATCGGCATCGTAGGGCCAGGATATCCGATGAAGGCCCGCGAGTCTCTCCGTGACGAAGGACGAAACGAGAGCGCCAAGCCGTGGAGGCGCCGGGTGCAGCTCGGACCGGCGCCGCACGCGATGCCCCCTCAGCGTGGATCCTCGAGCCCGCCGCACGCGGTGCAATACGATGTGGACCGGTCCCGCTCGTAGATTCGGTAGTTCGTGGCGGCGAGGGCGATCGCGTAGTTTGACGCGATGAACTGGCGTAGCTCGGGGAAGTCGCGCGTCGTGTCGTCGCCCTCGGGCCACGGCTTGTCGGCGCCGAAGTATTCGATGAAAAAGCGCGGCTCGGCGGCTTCGAGTTCGCCGATGAAGCGGCGGCGGAGGAGCTTCACGAAGGGATTCGAGACGTGATGGTAAAAGTGGTAGTCGTACATGAAGCGCGTCGCGAGGCGCGCCCGTGCGATCAGCATCGCGTGCACGGCGCCGCCGGTCCAGTCGAGGGGTTGGACCGTGTCGCCCGGTCGCAGGTGGCCTTCGAGGAACGCGGCCATCTCGTCGACTTCGCCATAGCCGACGGCCTCCTGCCGGCCGAGGCGGGCTGCGGCGGTGACGATGGCTCCGTTGGCGAGGAGCGACACCAGGAGGGCGACTTTCGGCAGCAGGGCTTCCGTCGTCGAGTGGGGCGAGGCGAGCCTCACGAGACAAAGCGACGCGAGCAGGGTCAGAAAGTAAACGAATGGCATGTAGTGATACGACCAGAACTGGCCGGCGAACACCGGATACACAGCGAAGGCGAGGGCCTCGCCGAGGAGCAACCGGCCGACGCGCCAGTCCGGTGAGTGACGATCGATGCGCGTCAGGGCGATGGCCGCGCCGGCGCCCGCGCCGAGAAACCAGGCGGTGTGTTCGCCGAAAGCGAGGAACCCGCACGCCAGGTCGAGGATGCGCGCCGTCCCCTGGATCGTCTTGTGGTCGCCCGTCATGTGCAGATAGAGCGGGAGGTACGACCTCGACATCTCGAGCCACCCGGAGAAACCGCCCGCAGCGAGCAACCACGCAAAGACGCACGCCCATGGCACGGCGAAGCCTGCGCCGTAGGCGAAAAGGGCGCGCCCAGCGCGACCGAGCCGCATCGGGGAGAGGTCGTCGACGAGGATCGGCAGAAGGGCGACGGCGGCGTGCGGCTTGATCGCCGCCGCCGCGCCGATCAGCAGACCGACAATCGCGCGCCCCGCCGTTGGCCCGAGCTCCCGGCCAAACTCGCGCGCGTGCACGACCAAGGCGGCTGCGATGAACAGGATGAGAATGCAGTCTCTCTGCATCATCATTCCCTGGCCGCTCGCGAAGTAGGCCAGGCCGAAGAACGTCACGGCGCCGGCCGCCACGACGCGGCCGAAGCGCCGCATGAGGGCCCACGTGACGCCGGCGAGCGCCGCGAACCAGACCGCGTTGGCGACCATCAGGCCCCGGTCGCCGTAGCCGAAGACGCTGGTGATCCCGAGGTGGACGAGGATGGTGCCGGGGAAACTGATCTCGAAGAGCTGCTCGTACGGCTTCGTGCCGTACTCGGCGTGCATGAAGGCCGAGTAGTGCGCGAGCGGCAGGTCGTGCTCGATGCGCCAGGTCAGCGAGCGCGCCGCGAGGATGGCGAGCAGCACGGCGAAGGGCGCAAGCAGGAGGATGCGGGACCTCGGCTCCGCGCAGGACAGCTTCGCTTGGGACGGCTTCCTGGACTCGGGCGCCGACATGTACGTCCGCTAACGCGGCGCCCAACCACCGTCAATGCCCGGGCATTGCTCCGGGCGCTCCCACGCTCAGTGCGCCGCGGAAGCGCCCGTCAGCCGTCACTGCGCGACGCAGTACTGCTGCATCGCGGCCCACACCTTGGCGGCGATGGCGCTGGCGCCCGGCTGCGTGGGGTGGATGTTGTCGGCCATGAACCAGTACGTCGACGCATCGGCGCTGTTGTTGTGGCCGACGAACAAGGGCCGCGTGTCGACCCAGGTGCAGTCGGTCGTCGCCGTCACGTTGCCATGGCACGACAGGTCGCCGCTCGCAGGGACGTTTGCGCTGCCGCAGCACATCGCGGCAGCGAGCGGATACGCGTAGTCGAGCCATGCGCCCGCGTACTCGTGACCCGAGACGTTGGGGTCGAGGTCCGGGTAAAAATAATAGACGATGTGCTGTACCCCTTTCGACGACTCGTCCTGGAGCAGCTGCTGCGCGCGGTTGAGCGTGCCCTGGATCGCCGTGTGGCACGTCGTGTCGCCCGCGACCGGCGTCGTGAGGCACTGGCTGTTGTCGATGAGGATGTCGTTCCCGCCGCCATCCATGATGACGACCTTGATATCGGTGGGATTCGTCACCGACGTGTCCATCAAGGCCGAGGTGTCGAACTGATAGGGGATGTTGAGGTTGAAGCCCCCGTAGTTCATCGCCGCGCCCGCGAGGTAGTAGTGGCGGAACGTGCGGTTGCCGGCGTCCTGCATGATCGTCGGCCCGACGTTGGCCAGATCCATGTACGAGTCGCCGAGCATGACCACCTGTTGATCGGTGGTTTGTCCCGTCACGCACGCGCTCGATCCAGAGCTCGAGCCCGAGCTGCCCGAGCCTCCCGAGCTGCCCGAGCCTCCCGAGCTGCCCGAGCCTCCACCGTCATCCGAGCTCGCGCCGTCTTCCGAGCTCGCCCCGTCGCCCGAGCTCGCGCCGTCGTCTCCGGAACCGACGCCGGTCGTCGCGTCGCCCTCGGGCGACGTGCTCCCCGAGCTTGCGCCGACGTTGCTCGATCCGCTCCCCGACGAGCTTCCCCCTCCGAGGCTGCTGCCGCCGTCGGGCGTCGATGCCTGCGACGGACCCGTCGTCGCCGGCCCCGTCGAGCCGTTGTCGGACGTGCTGGATCCGTTGGCGCAACCCGCGATGAGCGCGATGGCCACCGACAGCACCGAGCGACGAGGACCCTCGAAAGTCGTTTGAAATCTCATGACGGCCCCACAGTGGTTACTCTCCGGATCGTGACCACGATTCGGTTGGCCCTTTTTTGATCACTTTTGGCCGGCACGCCACTCCCGATGGCACGCCGGCTCACCTTCCATCCGCGCTCCATCTTTCCATCGCCGACGCGCGTCGACCGTCGAGCCCGGCCGTCCCGTTGGACCGCTCGGTGGGCGCCCCGTTGCGAGCCATCCGGGCGCCCGTGCTCGGCAACCGCCAGCGCTCACCTCGGACCGGGGTTCTCCCACGCGTTGCCCCAGCCCTCGTAGAGGCCATTCAAGAACGCCGCCCACTGCTCGCGGGTCCGCGAATCCGGATAGGGCTCGGGATCGACGGGCTGCTCCGTGCTGAACACGATCTGAATGCGGCCCTGGTCGTTGACTTTTCCGAGGCGGAAGACCTTCGACGTGTGCTGGTTGTCGGGGTGGATGCGGACCGTCGCGCCGGGCGCCGCGTAGGTCATGCCCTTGAGCGCGTCGCGGACGGCCCGCGGATCGTCGGTCCGCGCCTTGGAAGCGGCCTGCGCCCACAGGTGCACGCCGAAATAGCCCGCCTCCATCGGGTCGGTGACGACGCGGTAGGCCCCGTACTTCTTCTTGAAGCGATCGACGAACGCAAGGTTCTGGGGGCGGTCGACGTTCTCGAAATAGTTCCACGCGAGGTACTCCCCCTCGAGGGAGACTCCGCCGATCTGCCGGAGCTCGACCTCAGTCACGCTGAAGCTCACCGTGGGGGTCTGCTTGGCGGTGAGGCCCGCCGCGCGCAGGGTGCGCAGGAACGCGACGTTGCTGTCGCCGTTGATGGTGTTGAGGATGACCCCGGGCTTGGCCGCCCGGATCTTCTTCACCAGGGCGGTCATATCGGTCGATCCCAGCGGGACATATTGCTCCCCGACGATCTCCGCCTTTCGTGCTTTGAGGGCGTCGCGAATGATCGCGTTGGCGGTGCGAGGAAATACGTAGTCCGACCCCACGAGGAAGAACCGCCTCACGCCGAGGTAGCCGAGGCACCACTGCACCGCCGGCAGGATCTGCTGGTTGGGCGCGGCCCCCGTGTACACGATGTTGGGCGACTGCTCGAGGCCCTCGTACTGCACCGGATAGAAGAGGAGGTGATCGTTCTTCTCGAACACGGGCAGCATCGTCTTGCGGCTCGCCGACGTCCAGCCTCCGAACACGACCGCGACGCGCTCCGCCGTGATGAGCCGCGTCGCCTCGGCGGCGAACGTCGGCCAGTCCGACCGACCGTCGGCGACGATGGGCTCGAGCTTGCGACCGAACACACCCCCGTTCTCGTTGACTTCCTCGATGGCGAGCAGCGTGGCGTCCGCGACGCTTTTTTCGCTGATTTCCATCGTGCCCGACACGGAATGCAGGACGCCCACGCGGACGGGCGGCAGCGTACCGGGGCGGCCCGCCGCCGGCGACTGGGGGGTTCCTGACGATTGCGGGGTTCCCGGAGAGATGAAGGCCGAGGCCGAGATCAGCGACGGGACGATCACCGAGCTCTGAGACGCGATCAAGCTCGACGCGGCGTGCCGAAGGAACCGCGGCGCGGGCTCGTCGAAGGGCGCCGCTCCGAGGGCTGCCTCGAGCGCGGCGACCATGTCCTCCGCCGACGCGAAGCGATCGGCCGGCTTCTTCGCCATCGCCCGCAGCACGATTGCGCGCACGCTTTCCGGCAGGCCGGGCACGACACCGCCCGGGTCGGGCACCGGTCCGAAGCAGTGGGCGAAGAGCAGGTCGGCGGTCTTCTCCTTGTCCGCGAAGGGACGCTTGCCGCAGAGCAGGGTGTAGTACGTGGCGCCCATCGAGTAGATGTCGCTGCGAGCGTCGATGTTCTCCGACTGGCATTGCTCGGGGCTCATGAACTGGGGCGTCCCCAGCAGCGCGCCGCTGTTGGTCAGCCCCAAGTCGGCCTCGGTGTCCTTGGCGAGCCCGAAGTCGGTGAGCTTCACGAAGCCCTTGCGCGAGCGCAGGATGTTGTCGGGCTTGATGTCGCGATGCACGAGTCCCGCCGCGTGAACTGCGCCGAGGGCCCGGCACGCGTCCGCGACGACGCGCGTCGCCTCGGTCCAGAACATCGGCCCTTCGGCTAAAACGAAGCTTTTCGCGCTCCGCGGATCGAGCAGCTCGAGCACGACGTATCGCAGGCCTTCGTGCTCGCCGACGTCGTACGTAGCGACCGCGTTGGGGTGATCGATCTGGCTCGCCGCTTGGGCCTCGCGGAGAAACCGCTCGCCCTCGAGCGTCTGACTCGCCCGCGACAGCGTCGCGCGGAGGAATTTGACGGCGACCTTGCGTTTGAGCTTCGTGTCCTCGGCCTCGAAGACGATCCCCATGCCACCGCTGCCGATGCGCCGCCCGATCCGGTAGCGGCCCATCTGCACGCCCGGCTCGGGCTGGAACCCCGAACCGGGAAGGAGGACCTCCTGGTCCTTCGGCTTGGTCGCCGCCTCCTGAACGGTCTCCTGATGGTGGGCGCCCTTGCCCTCGGCAGGCTTCCCCGCATTCTTGGGATCGGGGCGATCGCTGCTCATGGACGACTGTACCAAGCCATGAACGGTAATGCCGACGTTACGCGTTCGGCCCGCGCAGGTCGATATGCGCTGGGGGCCCGAAACGCGGGCGACACACGGGCCCGGGCAGAGCCGCCGGATGGCTACAGCGACGAAGGTCGGCGGGTGAAGGTGTCGGGGGTCGCGTCCTCGTCGGCCGTAGACGACGTGTGGTCAAGGTTGGGGCGGTTTCGCGGCTACGATGCGCGCGTGACAGGTCTCCCGGCGCGGACCGTTCGAGCGCTGCTCGGCGATCGGCCACGATTCCTTCTCTGGCTCGCCGCGCCAACCGCGTTCGCCTTCGCGCTCGACGTCGCCATCCGCGCGCCGACGCTGGCCGGGTTCGCGATCCAGGGAAAGCTGATTTACGGAAGCTCGCTACTCATCAGCGCCGCGTTCTGGGCGCTTCCGCTGTGGCTTGCGTCCCGCGGGATGCGCGGCCCTCGGACACGGTGGAAGGGCGCGGTGGTCGCCGTCGTGTTTGCGTTCTGGGTACTGCCCCTCGCGACGTGCGCATTCGGAGGACAGGCGCTGTATTACCGTGTCTTTCATGCGTATGTCGGGCGCGACACAGTGCGCCTCGGCGTGGCTTTGCGCGGGACGGTTCGCGATTGGTTCTGGGCGTGGGGCGGTCCGTGGCTCCTCGCCGGGATGCTCGTCGTGGGCGCCGTCCTCACGGGCGCGATCTTCGTCATGGTCCGCCGCGCCGCGCCGCGACTGGGCGGCACGGTTCCGCTCCTCTTGGTACTGACCTTCTGCGGTGCGGCGTTCTGCTTCTGGACCGACCAGATCGATAGCCGCTTTCTCCAGGCTGCGACGCCTGACGCGTGCTTCGTCCACGGGGCGACCCACGCCCTCCGAGCGCTCGTCGAGGGGCGCGCCGGCGTACGGCAGGGGATGTCGCTGCGAACGCCGGCCCCCCTGCCGCCGCTCGAGAGTTTCCATCGACCCAACGTGATCGTCGTCCTCACGGAGAGCGTCCGAGCCGACGCGCTCTGCTCCGATCCACCGCCCGCATGCCGCGCTCGCTTTCTCGACGAGGTCGTTCCCGACCGGATCTCCCTCGGCAAGCTGACGTCTCAGACCCCCAACACCTTCAGTGCATGCATGGTTCTCTGGACCGGGCTCGCACCCGATGCAGCCTTCAGCGCCGCGCACTCTGCGCCCGTCCTGTGGGAGATCGCCCGCGCCGTCGGGTACCGGACCGTCTATGTGACCTCACAGAACCCGAGGTACGAAGACTTCGGCACCTTCGTTCGGCGCGCCGGCATCGACGTGGGGATCACTGGGACGGAGCTCGGCGGGATGGGGCAGGAGCAGCTTGGCGCCCCGGACGAGCGGGCGACCGAAGAGATGCTCCAATTCATCCGGGCCCTCGATCCGACGACGCCGTACTTCGCGGTCTTGCACCTGTCGAACACGCACGCCCCGTATCGCGTCGACCCGGGGCTCGAGCCTTTCGCCCCGCATTCGACCGACCCGCTCGGCGACGTCGGCGCGTTCCACAACCACTACCGGAACGCCGTGCTTCTGCAGGAGCGAACGGTCACCGCCTTCCTCCGCGAGGTGCGCCGTCTCGCGTCCTGGGACGACACCGTCGTCGTGTTTCTGTCCGACCACGGTGAGCAGTTCCGCGAGCACGGCGGCCTCTATCACAACCACTCGCTCTTCGACGAAGAGCTCCGGATTCCGGGCTGGATCGCCGCGGGCCATCGCGCGATTGACGAGGAGCGCGCTGCGGCGCTGCGATCGTACGCCGGGGTGCGAACGTACATGCAGGACGTCCACGAGACGATCGTCGACCTCCTCGGCCTCGAGGAGGCCCGGGGGACGTTGCCGCTCGCCGCGCTGGTGACCGGCCGCTCCTTGCTTCGCGCCCGCCTGTCGGGACCTGGACCGACGGTGCTGCTCGCGACCGCCACGAGCGTTTGGCAGCCGGACGATGCCAGATTCGGCGCCGCGCGAGACGAGGTCGTTCTCGTCGGTGCGCCCGGCGCATGGACTTGCTTCGATACGGCTCGCGACCCGCGGGAGCGCACGCCCTCGAACGCCCCTGCTTGCGATTCGCTGCGAGCTGCGGCGGTCCGCGCCTCGGAGTTCGACAGAGAGCGCTAGCGGATACGGTCTGCACCCGAGGAGACATGCGATAGCGCTCTCCTCGACGAGCCTACCAGACCGTGTCCTCGGCAACCGCATCAGGTCGCCGGCGCTTGACCGAGGCCTGTCCCCTCCTGCACCGTACGTCGGCCCGCGATAAGCAAGATAGGCTCGTCTCCCGGTCCGTTCGCCCGCGCGCGGTCGAGGCAACCGGCAAGGAGGCAAAGACGATGGCCGAGATCGAACGATACGACGCCGTGGTGGTGGGCACGGGAGAAGCCGGGAAATGGATGGCCTGGCACCTCGGCGCTACGGGAAAGCGCGTCGCCGTGGTCGAGCGGCAATACCTCGGCGGCGCCTGCCCCAACGTGGCCTGCCTCCCGAGTAAAAATGTCATTTACAGCGCCAAGGTCGCCTCGTATCTGAAGCGAGCCGCTGAGTTCGGCTTATCCGGCTGCGGGCCAATCGACATGGCTCGCGTACGCGCGCGCAAGGACCAGATGGTGGCCGCCGGGAGGGCGGTTCACGTGGCGAAGTTCGAGCAGAGCCGCGTGGCCATCCTTTGGGGGACCGGACGGTTCGTCGATCTCCGGACCCTCGAGGTGACGGCGCCCGGCCAGCCCGTGCGTGTGATCTGCGGCGATCGGGTGTTCCTCGACACGGGGTCCCGCGCCCTCGTCGATCCCATCCCGGGCTTGCGAGAGGCGTCGCCGATGACCCACGTCGAGGCGCTGGACCTCGACGCGTTGCCCGAGCACCTGGTGGTCCTCGGGGGCGGGTACGTTGGCCTCGAGTTCGCGCAGGCGATGCGCCGCTTCGGCAGCCGCGTCACCGTTCTGCAGCGGGGCCCGCGGATTCTGCCGCGCGAGGACGACGACGTGGCGGCGGCCGTGAGCCAGCTGTTCGAGTCCGAAGGCATCGAGATCGTCACGCAGGCCACGGTCTCGAAGGTCGAGGGCCGCTCGGGCGAGCGCGTCCGCGCCGTGGGCACCGCCGCCGACGGCGACCTGATGATCGAAGGATCGCACCTCCTGGTGGCGACCGGGCGGCTGCCGAACACGGAGGACCTCGACCCGCGCCGCGGTGGGGTGGAGACGACGGATCACGGATACATCCGGGTGAACGACCGCCTCGAGACGACGGCGTCGAGCACGTGGGCCATGGGCGACTGCGCCGGGTCGCCTCATTTCACGCACATCGCCTACGACGACTTCCGCACCGTCCGCGACAACCTGGCGGGCGCCCGCCGCACGACGACGGGGCGGCAGGTTCCCTTCTGCCTCTTCACCGATCCGGAGCTCGCACGCGTCGGCCTCGACGAGACCCAGGCCAGGGAGCAAGGCGTCGCATATCGGCGCGCCACGCTGCCAGCAACCGCTATCCTTCGGGCGCAGACGCTCTCCGAGACTCGCGGCTTCCTCAAGGCACTCGTGGGAGCCGATGACGACCGCATCCTCGGCTTCACGGCGTTCACCGAGGGGGCCGGCGAGCTGCTGCCCGCGATCCAGCTCGCAATGCGGGAAAACCTTCCGTATGGGGCCATCCGCGATCTCGTCGTCACCCATCCGACGATGGCCGAGGGTCTCGTCAGCCTGTTCTCCGGCGTCCCTCTGCGCTCCGTTGCGACGAGCAAGCCGGCGTTCCCCATTGCGCCGTGAGACGCTTGTGCGCGGTGCGAACCCATCGCGCGGGTCAACGGAAGAGAGCCTTCCCGCAGGTCGGACGAATGCCTCTTCGCGCCAAGCACCGTTGTGCGCCAGGCGAAAACCTCCGGCGAGGTCGGCGGCTGTCGAGTGCGGGAAGAACGAGGGCACGTCCCGTGCTACTCGCAGTGGCAATGATCCGCTCGGCGTCACCCGCACCCCTGAACCCTGCTCAGCTCTCTACCCTGCGCGGCCTGCTCGTCGCGGAGCGACAGCGCCTCCGCGGCGACGCAGCGATTCCTTTCGCGGTCGCCGAGCCCGGCCCACGCGAGGCCGACCCTTCTGACGAGGCCACCGACAGCCTCGGGCAGCACGAGGCCCTGGCCGGGAGCCAGCACGCGCAGCGCCATCTGACGGAGGTCGAGGCCGCCCTCGCCCGACTGGATGCCGGCACGTACGGCACGAGCGAGGTCTCCGGGGAGCCCATCGGCTACGGCCGGCTGTCGGCCGTACCCTGGGCGCGGTTCACGGTCGCTGAGCAAGAGGATCTGGAGCGCGCCCAGCGCCGCTGACGCGCGTCGATCAGTCGCCGCCCGTCGCGCCGTCGGTCGCCGTCGAGGTGCTGCTGTCGGACGTGCTCGTGGTGCCAGCGTCGCCGTGGTTGAAGCCGGTCCCACCTTCGCCCGGGCAATACGAGCCCCCGGCGTAGTAGTAGCAGCCGCCATCCATCGTGTATCCGCCGGCGTCGCCGCTGGGAAAGCCGCCGTCGCCCGGTGTGCAGACGCTGCCGGTAAGCTGCACGTATGGGTTTGACGGAAAGGCCTGGCACGAGTCGCCGGTCGGGCACTCCGTCGAGGCGGCGCAGAGCTGGAACGACGTCGCCCCAGTCGGGCAGGGTGCCGCCTGACAGGCGCCCGTGATGGTGACGCTCGTACCCGCGAAGCCTGCGCTGCCGCAGCACACGTCGCCGGTCGTGGTGGTGCACTCCGCGGCGGAGGTACAACCGGTCACCGTGATGGCGCCGTCGAGGTAGCTCGTCGCTCCTCCGCTGGAGCTGCCGGAGCCGCTGCCGCCGCCGGAGGCGCCGCCGCTGCCGGAGCCGCTGCCGCCGCTCGAGGCGCCGCTGCTCGAACCGTTGCCATTGCCGCCGCCGTTGTTCGTCGACCCGCCGCACGCGGCGACGATCGTTGCCGTTGCCGTTGCCGCCAAAGCCAGGATGGTGATCTTCTTCATCGTTGCGTTCCCTCGCGACTCGAGTGTGCAAGAGTGGCGGCGTTGGGTCAGACGGACGCGTCTCTTCTCTGTCCCGATCGACGACCGGCCGGCTGGGCGCATCCGCTTCGAATTTGGGCCTCGACGGAATGATCCCATGTCGACGGCCTTCCATAGAGCCGCGGCGTGAGGGCTCAGGGACGCCGTCGCGCACGCGAAGTGTCTGACTTTGGACGACCGCGAAGCTCCGTACACGCGAGAAGGTGCACTCCTCCGACACGCTCGCGCAGAACCTTCACCGGAAGGTGCGCGAGCCTTCGAAGAAGATGCTCCCCTCGGCCTCGTCCGCGCATGACCCTCATCGAAGGATGCGCGAGCCTTCGAAGAAAATGCTCCCCTCGGACTCGCTCGCGCACAACCCTCATCCGAAGCTGCGCGTCTCTGGGAAGAAGATTCACCCCTCTGACTTGCTCGCGCACGACTCCCATCGGGGCATGCACCCCTCACCCTGGCCCGACGGCTACTGCCGCTCGGCGGTAAGGTCTTCGCGCCTATTCTGGCGACGGTCAGTGTAAGGAAACCATAGGATCGCCATCGGCTACGGGCGCTGGGCGACGCCGTCGCCCGGGTCGACTGGAACGACCGGCCTCCGAAGCTGAGGAGCGTCGCCCTCTCGCGTGGCGCCTTGCCTTTCGACGCGAAGGACGCGGTGAAGTCCGCAGTCACCGGGCTCCTCGAGGGAAAGACCGGGTGGAAGCGCACGAAAGGCCCGTGCCTCGCGCGCGAGATGACGGCGATGGTCCGCAGGAGCTCGACCTACGGCGTCTTCACCGCGCTCTTCTGCGAAGCTCGATGAGCCTTTCGTGCGCTCGCCCTTTCTTCGTGAAGAGCTCCCCTTGGCAATTGGGCGACGCGCGTTCTAGGTCGCGGCACGCGTCGGGCCGCGTGGCGTACACGGTGCACACGAAGCGGCCTTCGAGCTCGACGCGCAACGCGGCACAGTGCCCGTCGGCGAGGCGCATGTACGCGCGGTTGCCGACGAAGTGCACGAACCGGTCGGTCGCGTCGCCGAGGCGCGCGTAGTCGTCGCCCGTCACGCGCACGGACGTCTCGAGGTTCGAGAAACAGCAGGTCCCGCACTCGAGGCAGGGCCGCGGTTTCTCGAGAACGTTCCTTTCGAAGCCCATGGTGCCGAAAGGATCAGCCTTCGGTCGGATAGAAGAATTCTTCGCGAACGATCTTGCCGTTCTCGACCGTGAAGAGCGCGATTTCGTCCATTTGCATGCGCCGGCCGCTCGGCTTGTTCGTCACGTCGTAGGTGAAGCGCACCGCGAAGCGGTCTCCGTGTGGCCAGGGCCCTTCGGCCTTGGCGCTGTGGACCTCGTGGTTTGCCCTCCACTGCTTGCTCTTCTCTTGCACCGCCTTGATCCCGCGGACCTCGGCAGATGAGCCGGGCATGGCGGCCGCCTCCACGCTCACGACGTCGGGCGAGAACAGCGTCTCGACCGCGATATGGTTCTGATGATTCTTGCAGAGCTCGAAGTACTTCTTGGCGACGTCGAACGTGCTCATGGGGCCTCCTTGCCGTAGCTGCGCTCCAGGCTGGCCGATCGCATGTGACACTTCAACCGCGGCCGCGCGGCCCGAAGCGGTTCACTGACAGGCAGTTGTCACGCCACGACGTTGCGACCCGTCTGACGGGCGCGGCGCGGTCGGATGCCTCCGGCACGGTCACCCCAGAAGGGGTCGAGGCGATGGTTGCCTGCCCGGGCGAGAGTAGCCTCTCGCGGGAAGCTTCTTTCGCGAAGAAAATGTGCGAGATCGGCTACCGTGTCGCGGTGTCTCCAGAGTGCGACGTCGCCATCGTTGGTTCAGGGCCCTACGCGCTGTCGGTTGCCGCGCAGCTCGGCGCGCGACGGGTCGAGCATCGTATTTTCGGCCCGCCGATGAAGTTCTGGCGCGACATGCCGACCGGGATAAACCTCAAGTCGTTTGCCTTCGCCACCTCGATCTGGGTGCGGGAGGCCAAGCACACGTTCCCGGAGTGGTGCCGCACGAACGGACTCGAGGACTTCGAGCCGTGCACCATGGCGTCGTTCGCCGCGTATGGGATGTGGATGAAGGACCGCTTCGTCCCGCACATCGAGAACGTCGAGGTTTCGAAGGTCGCGGCGGCAGGAGACGGCCGGTTCGAGCTGACGCTCGCCAACGAGGAGCGCCTCACCGCGCGCCGCGTCGTGTTCGCCACGGGCCTCTCGAACCTCGCCGTGCTCCCCGACGTGCTCTCCGGGCTGCCGAAGGACCTCGTCACGCACACGTTCTACCTGAGCGACTACTCCATCTTCCGCGGCAAGACCGTAGCCGTCATCGGCGGCGGTGCTTCGGCGATCGAGGCGGGCGCACTCGTGCACGAAGCGGGCGGTCGCGCGGAGATTCTCGTCCGCGACGACCAAGCCATCTTCCACGGCAAGCTCTCGACGAAGCGGTCGCTCTACCACTCGATCCGCTACCCGAACTCGGTGCTCGGACCGGGGATGAAGAACCGCCTGCTGCAGGAGCTACCCCTCGGGGTCCACTTTCTCCCCGAGTGGTACCGGGTCCGGCTCGTGCGCTCGTACCTGGGTCCCGCCTCGCCTTGGTGGATCAAGGACCGCGTCCTCGGGGTCGTGCCGATCTTTGCGCAGACGACAGTCATCCGCGCAGAGCCGACGGGGAGCCGGGCGCGGCTGGTCGTTCGCACGCCTAGTGGGGCCGAGCGCATCCTCGAGGTCGACCACGTCATCGCCGGCACCGGCTACGACGCCAACGTCGACCGTGTCTCTTACCTGGACGAGGGCCTGCTCCGGCGCATTCGACGCCTCGAGCGTGCGCCGGTGCTGTCCAGGAACTTCCAGTCCTCGGTGCCCGGGGCGTACTTCGTCGGCCTGCTCGCTGCGATGTCCTTCGGTCCCCTCTTCCGCTTCGTCGCCGGCGGCAAATATGCTGCGCCCGCGCTGGCTCGGCACCTCGCTGGGCGACGTTCGGCGGCCGCAAGCTGACGCGGGCTCGCGGACTGAATACCTCGGCGCTACCCGCCGGAAGCCGCGCAAGGGCTGAGCAGCGCCGCGGGCATCTCTCGGTGGGGCATCGGGATGCGGGTATAGCCCGTGCAGCCCTCGTGATACGTCGTTCACCAAACGGAGGGCCATCATGCCGTCGCCCGACACGCTTCGTACCACCAGGATTCCGCTGAGCCACGGGCCTGGCTCCGTTCCCGCTCTCGGGTTCGGAACTCTGATCCCGGACCCGGTGGCCACGACGGAGGCTGTTCGCGCCGCGCTTCGAGCGGGATTCCGACACCTCGATTGCTCCGAACGTTATCGGAACGAGCAGCTCGTCGGCGACGCCACGCGGGAGGCCATCGACGCCGGGGTGCTTCAGCGCGATAGCCTGTTTGTCAGCACGAAGCTCTGGAACAACAACCATCGACCCGACCGGGTGCGGTCCGCGCTCGAGGCGAGTCGCAATCGGCTGCACCTCGACTACGTCGACTGCTACTTGGTCCACACGCCGTTTGCGTTTCATCCGGGCGATGAGCAAGACCCGAGGGATGCGAGCGGACAAATCGTCTACGACCCTGGCGTTCGTCTCGTAGAGACTTGGCAGGCCATGGAGAGCCTGGTGGCGGATGGCCGGTGCAGGTCCATCGGGCTGTCGAACGTCAGTCTGCAACAGGTGCAGGAGGTCGTCGCCTCCGCGCGGATCAAGCCTGCCCTGGTGCAGGTCGAGTCACACCCGTATCTGCCGCAGTGGGACCTACTCGAGTATTGCCGTCGTCAGGGGATCGTCCTCGTGGCCTTTGCGGCCCTGGGGCACGGCATGGCCCCGCGAGTGCTCGACGACCCTCTCATCGTCGCCATCTCCCGTCGCGTCAACAAGACGCCTGCCCAGGTCTTGCTCGCTTGGGCCGTCCAACGCGGCACGGCCCCGCTCACGACATCCACCAAGGCGCACCGCATCGAAGAGAACTTCGACATCAGCGCGCTGCCCGAGGATGCGATGCAGCAGATTCAGGCGCAGGTGACGTCGCGGGTGCGGTTCAACGCCGTCGTCGGCAGCGGGGTGCCGGGGTTCATCCCCCGAGGCACGTGAGAGTGATCCTGTCGGTGTGAGCCAGCCGCTGGCTCAGCGCTGCGCCGCGCCCGCCAGCGCGAAGTAGTGCCCCTCCGCGATGTCCGCGAGCAGGCCCGCGTGCGCCGGCTTCCACCCGAGGACTTCGCGCGTGCGTGCGCTCGACGTCAAGTTGTCGAGCTGCGTGATCATGCCGAGAAAGCCGCCGAGGAGATCTGCCGCCTTCTCGGCTGGGATGCTCTTCGCCGGTACGTTGAGTCCACGACCGATCGCCTCCGCGATCGAGCGGAATGGGACGCCTTCCTCGGCCGCCGCATGGAGGCGCGAGCCGGCAGGGGCCGCTTCGAGCGCGAGGCGATAGAGACGCGCGGCGTCGAGGGTGTGCACTGCGGGCCAGCGGGCCGAACCATCACCGACGTACGCGGAGAAGCCGTTCTTGCGCGCGGCCGCGACGAGCAGCGGGATGAAGCCGTGATGATCGAGCGAGCTGTGCACCGTCGGCGACAGGCGCATGATCGAGGTGCGCACGCCGCGCTTCGCGAACGCGAGCGAGAGCTTCTCCGAAGCGACGCGCGGGTTTCCGCCGTCTTGTCCTTCGTCGTCCTCCGTGCCGGCGCGACCGCGAACGCTATGCGCGAGCAACATCGTGCCGGTGGTGTTCACGAACGGCTTTCCCGAGCCGGCGAGCCCCTCGCCGATCGCCTCGACGGCCCGGAGATCGGCCGCCACCGCCCCCGCGAAGTCGCCGCTTACCAGGGCGAGGTCGTGCTTGAACGCGA
>PLIR01000569.1 GCA_003139415.1 Myxococcales bacterium
TGCCGCTCGATCCCGTCGAGCTGCCGCCGCTCGATCCCGAGGTGGTGGTGTCGGACCCGGATCCCGATCCGCCTCCGGACGCCGCGCCGGCGTCGAACGTCGCATTGTCACTTCCGGGAGAGCTCGAGGACGCGCCGGCATCGATCGCCGCGCTGAGCGTCACGATGAGGGATTGGGCGAAGCCGCCGTCGAGGATTGGAGCGGCGGCGGCGTCCATTGCGGCTACGGCGCCCGAGTCGCCGGCTCCCCCGAGTTGCTGTTGTAGCAGGGCGCACTGCTGCGACGACGCGACGCATTCGGCCAAATCTTTGGTTTCGAGGACGCAGCAGACCTCCGGTTGCGTACAGCTCGTCGCGCCGCAGGGGGTACCCGTCTGGCTCGTGCCACTGGAGCCGCTCGAGCTTCCACCCCCCGAAAGCTCCGAAGCATCGTTCGGAGCCGTCGATCCGTCCGTGGCCACGGCCGCACCGTCCGCCTTTTCGCCCCCGTCGGTGCTCTCCAATCCGCCGTTCGGGTTCGAATTCGATTCGCCCAAGTCGGCGGGCAGCGGGAACGTGCACGCGTTCATGGCGTTGGCGTTGAACGTGACGTTCGCGACGGGCGTCGCGCCTTCGAAGCACATTCCGGCGTTGAAGCAGTTCTCGTTGAGGGGGTTGTTGCCGCCGGTACCGAAAACGAGTGCGTCCGAATAATCCGGCAGCGTCGTCGAATCGACGAGCGCGTTCTGGCATATGCCGTTGATCATCGTGTTGCACGTCACGCCCGGCATGCCCCGCATCTCGCAGAGCTGACTCTTGTCGCACGTGGACGTGATGTACTGGTCTGGATCGAAGGTGCTAGTCCCCTCGGGAACGTCGATCCCGCCCCCGCCCGCGCCCCCGTCGCCGACGCCGACGTTCACCGCGTCGGCCGTCGACGGGTAGTAATTGCCGGGGATCATGCCCGTGGCGGATCCGAGGTCGATGAAGTCGAGCGGCACGCGCATCAGGGCCGTGCGCTGGTGGGGGACCGTCGTCTGCACGTCACGCAGCACCCGCGCCGTCTGCCCGTTGAACCCGATGACGCGGATCTGGATCTGCGTGCTCGGATCGTCCGGCTCGACGAGCGCCAGCGTGGACGGCAGAGAGACGCTGCCGTCGGGCGCGACGAGGCCGACGTAGTCGAACTTCACGACCTGCCCTTCGGTGATGAAGAGCGAGACGGTGCTGATGTCCTTCGGTGCTTGCATGTCGGTGCTGATGGCCAGGATCAGCGCGCCCTTGCCGGGCGCCGAACACGCCATCGACACGGCGATGCTGGCGGTGGCAGGCAGCCCGAGCCAGCGTCCGAACAGTCGTTTCCCCGAGATCTTCGCGAACACCCGATGACCCTCCTGTTAGAACTGGACGTGAGTGTTCGTGTAGACGATGCCCGGGCTGAGAGTGCCCGGCGGCCCGTCGTACTTGCTCGTCGGCTTGAAGAGGAAATACCCGCCGGTGCCGAGGCCCCCCGCGACGACGACGCCGCCCGCGATCCACACCCACGCCGGCAAGCCCTTGCTCGGCTCCGGGTTGAGCGCAACCTCGATGTTGCGGGACTGGCCATCCTGGACGAGCACCTCGGACTGATACGGGAGCATGCCCTGCGCGGTGACGCGCAGCGTGTGCCCCCCGCTCTTCAACGTGCCGGACCAAGATCCGGCGCCGACGGGCTGGCCGTCGAGGAGGATCGCGTCCTTGGGGCCCGCGTGAACGTTGACCGTCCCTTCGTGCACGATCGGCCGGATCGTCAGGTCGACCGACACGACGGCGCCGCCGTTGACCGTCAAGTCCTGCGTCGCATCCTCGAACTCGGCCTTGTGGACACGGACCTTGTGGATGCCGATATCGACGAGCTGAGGATCGATGGGGGTGGGCCCGACGAGCTGATCGTCGATGTACACCTCGGCGCCCGGCTCGTTGACCGTCACGCGGACAGTCGACGTGAGCGGCTCGAGGACACGGACGGTCTGCTCGGCGTCGAGCCGGTCCTGCTCCGAGATCGCGCCGGCGCCCTCCTTGAGATACTGCCGCACCAGCCCGACCGCGCGGGCGTAGTGGTGCAGCTTGCTCTCGCACGTCGCGACGTTCCAGAGCAGGCGCACGTCCTTCGATGCCTCGAACGCGGCATTGAACTTGAGCAGCGCCGCGGCGAAGTCCCCGACCCCGAACAGCAGCTTGCCCGACTCGTACGAGTCCTTGGCTGCTCCTGTCAGGGCCTCACCGAGGGGCGCCGGGGCAGCCGGAGACGCGGGCGCCGGCGTGACCGACGTCGGCGCAGGAGGCGGCGCCGGAGGAGGGAGCGGGGCGGCCGGTGGCGGCGGCGGCGGGGGCAATGCCGCGGGCGCGTGGCCCGCAGTCTGCGCGTGGGCTTGGGCGGTCACGAGGAGCGCCGCAAAAGACGCGAGGCGGAGAAGGTTGGATCGGTTCGGTCTCATCGGATGTGCATGTCGAGGAAGTTTGTCGGGGCAGTTGGCGCGGGAGCGGGAGGCGGCGGAGACGGAGGCGCATTGACTGGCGGAGCGGCGGCGGCCGTCGCCGATGGGTGCGCCGCAACGGAGGCGGAGGCGCTCGCCGCGGCGGCGGCACCGTGACGCCCTTGCGCGTGCATGCCGGCGGGCACCGGTGCCCCAACGGGTACCGGCGACACGGCCTGTGAGGGCAGTACCGGCGCGACGGCAGGGGAAGGAGCAGGATCGGGCGACGCGAGCGTGACGGCCGGCAACGGGGTCTCCGGTGCGTGCGCCGCAGGTGTCTCCGCGACGGCGGGCTTGCCGATCGACGACGACGGCCGCAAGGCGACCACGGCGCCAAGGCCCGCCGCGACGACCGCCACCCCGAGGCCCGCCCAGAGCCCCAAGCGCGACCGAGGCGGCTCGAGCTGCCCTGACGAGACGGTGAGATTGTGCGCCGTCGAAGGGCGGACCCCCGGCTGTCCGCCCGCCGAAGTCCGCCCGCCGCCCTGCGTGACGGCGATGGCGGGCATCTGGGGGGCCGGCATCGTGTCGCCCGCCGGCAAGGCTGGGAGACCAAGAACGTTCGAGATCGCGGCGACGCTCTGGCGATCTTCATGCGCGGCAAAGGGCATCAGCGCGTGCGCCAGATCCGCCACGTTGGCGAACCGCTCCTCGACCTTCGAGCGCAGGCAGCGAGCGATGACCTGGTCGAGACCGGGCGGCAGGTCGGGGCGCCGCACGCTCGCCAGCTGCGGGTTGTTTTGGAGCACCTGCGCGATGATCTCGGGCCCCGTCTCGCCCATGAACGGTGGTTCGCCGACGAGAAGCTCGTGCAGGATGACTCCGAGCGCCCAGATGTCCGACCGCTCGTCGACGTTCTTGGACGAGAGGAGCTGCTCGGGTGACATGTAAAACGGCGTCCCCATCACGCTCGACGTCTTGGTCAGGGCGCTCGCTCCCGGCTCGATGACCTTCGAGATCCCGAAGTCGAGCACCTTGACGATCGGCCGCCGGCCCGGCTGCTGCGCCAGAAAGAGGTTCTGCGGCTTGAGATCACGGTGAACGATGCGAAGGGCGTGCGCCTGCACGAGCGCTTCGCACGTCTCGAGCATGTACCGAACGGCGTCGGGCACGGGCAAAGGGCCGTACTGCTGGAGCTGCCCTGCCAGGTCGTGGCCCTGGAGGTACTCCATGACCATGAAGGGCGTGCCGTCCTCGAAGCGCCCGACGTCGATGACGCGTGCGACGTGCTCGCCCTGGATCTTGGCCGCCGCGCGCGCCTCGCGCGTGAAGCGCTCGACGATCTCGGGCATCGTGCGCGTGTGCGCGAGCAAGCACTTGATCGCGACGCGCTGATCGAGGTCGAGGTGACGTGCGGCAACGACGACCCCCATGCCCCCCGCCCCGAGGACCTTCTCGATCCGATACTTGCCCGCGAGGATTTCGCCTTCGCGCATCCCCGCCGGCGCATCCGATGCCTGATCCAATCACGCCTCCCAAGCGCCCGCGGTACGCGCCGCCAGCACACCCAAAACCGGACTTCCCATCTTACCAAGTACCGCACTCTCTAGCGGAGTCAACGGCCTCCCTCATCCAGGAATAATCAAGTGAGGCTTTTCCTCTCAACGACTCCATGACTGCTCTTTCAATTGGCTGAAATGGCCGGCGCGCGGGCGCGGGCGTGCTCGCAAGCCCCACGTATCCGACCTTTCCAGTGCGCGTACGCGCTTCCCACACGCGCCGACGGCACAGCTTGCACAAGGAGGCGGCGCGTTTATCCAAGCTCTTGGCCAAGGTTTCGTTGGCCCTTCTTGCGCCCGAGAAGGTATCTTTTGAACGATGGCCGCGAGTGTTGCGTCCATCTCTAAGGGGGCAACGGAGTGCCATATGGCTCGTGAGGTGACGAACGTCCTTGACGCGTACGAGCTCCACGCCGGGCGAAGGCTCGCGCGCGCGCTCGGATAGGTCCCGGGAAGCGATCATGAATCGAGCGGGTCGACTCGTCCTCGTTGTGGCGCCGTGCGCGCTGGCAGCGTGCCAGCTCGTCGCCGGCATCCAGGACCGAGTGCTGGTCTCCGGGGACGGCTCGTCTCTCGGTGCGAAGCCCGCGCTCGACGCGACGACCGGCGACTCGGACGATCGCGGCGACAGCCCATCCGCGTCCGACGACGGACCTTTGCTCGTGGATCCGTCGCCCGACGGTGCATCGTTCATGGACGCCTCTACCGGTGCGTCGGCCGATGTGTCGCCGCCGAGCGACGCCTCATCCGGCCCCGTCGACGCTCCGGTGGATGGCTCCGGCTCGGGCCTCGACTCTTCTTCGGTCGTCGACGCGTCGTCCGGAGATGCGTTCGCTGGGACTCCATGTTCAAGCCAAACGAGCTACATCTTCTGCGACGACTTCGACTCCATCACGCAGGCGTCGACAGGCTGGACGTGGACGAATTTCGGTGTCGACGCCGGATCGGTCGCCTTGGGACACAATGCGCCGGCGACGCCCCCGAACTGCCTCGCCGTCGTGGTCCCCCCCATCTTGGGCTCCAACTCGATGGGCGAGGGGCTGGGCACCGTCGGGCAGTTCACGCTGGCGTTCGATCTTCGAATCGACACGAATTCGCTCGACGATATTCCCTACGCGATCGTGGCGCAGGTCGTCGTCGACCAGGGGGACGCGGGGGCGGCGTCGTTCAACTACAGCCTCGGGACCGGGGCAAGTCGGGCCGTTCAGCTCTACACTGCGGCAGGCACACAGACGTTCATCTCGCTGCCGGTCCCGCCCCTGCACCAGTGGATGCACGTCACGCTGGCCTACAGCACGGCGGCGGGCTTCTCGACGACGCAGGACGGCGTGTCGATGGCCATCGACAGCAACTTCTCGATCGTGCCCGGCACGGCCACCCTCATCGTCGCCGAGGTCTACGCCACTCCCGGGTCGCCCGCCCAGACGGGTACCCTTTCGTACTCGATGGATGACATCGTCATCCAGGGGAGCGCTCAATGAAGAGCGATCCGTGCCGCGACTACCGCGTCGTCGGTCGCTACGCGCTCTACAACGAGATCGCCGCGGGTGGGATGGCGACGATCCACGTCGGTCGCCTCCTCGGTCCGGTCGGCTTCGCACGCACCGTGGCGATCAAGCGGATGCACCCGCAGTTCGCAAAAGATCCCGAGTACGTCTCGATGTTCCTCGACGAGGCACGGCTCGCCGCGCGCATCCGCCACCCAAACGTCATTGGCACGCTCGATGTCGTCGCCCTGTCGGGCGAACTGTTTCTCGTCATGGACTACGTCCACGGCGAGACGTTCGGACGGCTGATGCGGACCTGCCGCGAAAAGAATGTCCCGATCCCGCGCTCGGTGGTGTCGGCGATCATGGTGGGTGTCCTCGACGGGCTTCACGCGGCACACGAAGCGAAGAGCGATCGGGGTGAGCCCCTTGGGATCGTGCACCGAGACGTATCGCCGCAGAACATCATGGTCGGCGCCGATGGCGTCCCTCGCGTGCTCGACTTCGGAATCGCGAAGGCGACCGACCGCAGTCGTTCGACCCAGGACGGTCAGTT
>PLIR01000093.1 GCA_003139415.1 Myxococcales bacterium
GAGAACAGCGACTCCTCGGCCTCGCCCGACTCGACGCCCTCGAGGATGACCGAGTCATCGCCCATCGACCCGCCGACGAAACCCTCCTGGCCCGGGCGGGCGGGGGTGCAGCCCTTGCGGATCACCCAGTAGGTGCGGCCACCGTGCTGCTCGCGCCAGGCGAAGTTGTGGTGGTTGTGCACCTCGTGAGTCGCCTCGGCACCAAGGATCTCGAGCACCTTGGCGACAACCACGTCGCGCCCGGCGTAGGCGTACTCGCCGGCGAGCTTCATCGCCGAGATGTATGCGTCCCCGAGCTCGCTACCGAGCTCGAG
This sequence comes from Myxococcales bacterium, assembly GCA_003139415.1. Taxonomy (GTDB): domain Bacteria; phylum Myxococcota_A; class Polyangia; order Polyangiales; family Polyangiaceae; genus Palsa-1150. The sequence goes on from PLIR01000093.1 coordinate 315, forward strand.
CAGCACCGGCGGCGAGTCCATCTCACCCTCGGCCGCGCGGCCACCGAACGGAAGTCCCTGTGCGAGCGCGAGGAACCCGGACGCCGTCTTGTGGCCGAAGCCGCGCGAGCCGAAGTGGACGCCGACCCACACTCGACCCGCTTCGTCCTCCATCAGGTTGACGTAGTGGTTGCCCGAGCCGACCGTGCCGAGCTGGGACTCGGCGACGCCGACGAGCTTGCGCTGGGGCTCGAAATCCGCTTCGCGGATCTTCTCGATCACCGGATGGGCGACGCGCTCAATCGCCGGCACGCCCATGCCGAACGAGATCCGGCGCGTGATCTCGCGCATGATCGGCTCGGCGCCGCCGAGAGCGTCGAGGTCGTCGTGGGTGAGCTCGGTGCGGACCGCCTTGTTACCGCAGCCGATGTCGTAGCCCACGCCCGAGGGCGAAATGTGCCCCTCGTAGGCGATCGCGCCGCCGATCGGCTGGCTGTAGCCCGGGTGATGGTCGGCGCAGAGGACGCCGAACTCGGCGTCTCCGGCCGCCAGGCAGCGCTCGAGCTGCTTCAAGCTCCGCTCGTCGACGGGGCCGAACGTCTTGATCATCGCGGGACACATCTTCGTTCTCCTCGTAGTGGTACGCAAGACACCGGGCGGACTCGAACCGCCGTGTACGCGCTCGCGGGCGCGGACCTCACCACTCGGCCACGGTGTCGCCGAAGCCCCCGAGAGGATTCGAACCTCTGCGCCCGGGTTCGAAGCCCGGTGCTCTTCCGCTGAGCTACGGAGGCGGGTGGAGGGCACGGTGGCCCTCCGTAGGAGCGCATCAGCACGCTCCGAGGTGATCAGAGCTTCCGGCCTTGCTGAGACTGGCCTCGGTTGCGGCGGTGATGCTGGAAACCGCCGGCCGGAGCCAGATGGGCGCTGACTCTTGCTCTCGCCCCGGTCGCGGAGCGAAATCTCGCCACCGCTTGCGGTCCGGAGAGCGCGCTTGACGCCGGCTTGCGCTGGGCAGGCGCCTCGGCACTGGCCCTTCGTCTCGAAGGATCGGTCGCTCGTCGGTGATTCTGGTGCTGGACATCTGAGTGCCTCCTGTTGTTGGTTGGGTGATACGGCGGAGGGCGTCGAACCCCCATGGGCGCAACGCCACCGCGCCGCCGCCTGGACGGGTCGGCGGCGGCGCGTCTTCGCTCGCCCGGCGAGCGCTGTTCTCAGAGCGTTTCGCGGGCGAAGTCGGCGATCAGCTGCGGCGTCGCGGTGTCGAAGCCGACGACGTCGTGCCACGTCACGACGTCGACGCCGAGCTTGCGCGCCGCCTGCGCATAACCCCACACGAACGGCCATGGGAACACGACGCCGTCGTCGGGGTTGTAGCTCGCCGAGTCGACGTCGCTCGTGTCGAGCTCGGGGACGACGCGGGCCGCTTCGCGCGCGGTGAGCATTCGCGTCGGCAGCCCGCACTCGTTCTGCAGGGCGACGCTCTTCTCGAGCGTGGCGCGTACCTGCGCGGTGCGCGCGAGAAACAGGTAGCCGCCTTGCCGAAGCCAGACGTTGATCTTCATCTTGCCGGCGAACTCACGGCACATCCGCATGCTCTCCAGCATCAGCCGTACGTTCGACTCGTTCGACCACTGCGCCCGGACGCCTCCGCCGTTGCGGCCGCTCGCACCGCCGCAGAGATACCCTCGATCGACGACCGTCACGTCGCGGACGCCCCGCTCCGCGAGGTGGTACGCGATCGACAATCCCATGATCCCGGCGCCGATGACGACGACGCTGGCGTGGTCGCGCATTCGCCCGATAACGATAGCCCTTCCTCAGGTTCGCAGCGCGGCGATGACGGCGCGGTGGAGATGGCCGTTCGTCGCGAGGAGACCTCGCGTGTTGACGATGTCGCGCGCCTTGTAGTCGAGGGGGGCGCCGTCGAGGTCGGTGAACGCGCCGCCAGCTGCGATCACGAGCGCCTCGCTCGAGCACGCGTCCCACCGCATGCCGGCGGGCCCCGACTGCGCGTACGCGTCGTGGACTCCCGTCGCGACGAGGACCGCCTTGAGGCCCGAGCTGCCGTGAGGCGTCGGCGGCCCGCAGCCCGTCGCGTGGACGGCGGCCGCGAGCGCCGCCGACGTGCGCGAGCGGGACACGACGAGCGACGCCCCCTGCAACGAAGTGCGCGACGACACCCGCAGCGGCACTCGCGAGCCGTCGGTCGCGACCTCCCACGCGCCTTCGTCGACGATGCCGACGAACGCGCGGCCCCACGCCGGCGCGAGGATGACGCCGACCTTGGCGCGGCCCCCCTCGGCGAGCCCGATCATGACTGCGAACTCGCCGTTTCGCGCGCAGAACTCGCGCGTCCCATCGAGAGGGTCGACGAACCAGGCGGCCTCCGCGCGGGCGAAGTCTGCGTACGTGCTCGGGTCGCTCTCCTCGGCGACGATGGGCAGCCCGGGAAAGGCGCGCCCCAAGCGGTCGCAAAGCAGGGCGTTCGCTTCCCGATCGGCGCGGGTCACCGGGTCGTCTTTGCCCTTGTACTCGACCTCGAAGGGCTCGGCGTACACGCCCATCACGAGCGCGGCGGCCTCGCGCGCGGCGGCCAAGGCGACGCTGGCGGCGTCGGCGAGTCTGCTCATACTTCGATTCCTACGCTCTCGAGCGCGCGTGGGATACGGGCGAGTTCGGCATCGCGCAGGTAGACCGGCCCCATCCCCACCTCTCGCACGATGTCTTCCAGCTGTTCCACGGTGCGCGGACCGAGCACCGCGCTCGAGATGATCGTATTGGAAAGCACGAAGCGCACCGCGGCCGCCCGCATCGTCTGCACGTCTCCATGGACGAGGAAGCGCAAAGCGGCGAGCTGATCGATGCGGCGCATGAACTCCGGCTCGGTCCACCGCGACGTCCGGTGATCGCTCGGCAAGAACGTGTGGTCTTTCGTCCAGCGGTCCGCGAGCAGGCCATACCCGAGCGTCGACCGCGCCAGGACGCCGGCGCCCGCGACGATGACCTCCCCCGCCAGCCGGTGCAGGTCGGACGAGTGCAGCAGGTTGTACGCGAGCTCGATCACCTCTGCCCCCTTGCGCAGCGCCGTGCGCCCGACGGCAATGTCCGCGGTGCTCACGCCCCAGTGCTCGATGCGTCCCTCGGTCTTGAGCTGCCGCAAGGTGTCCGTCGCCTCGGCTCCCAGGAGAGCGGCCTCGCTCGGGTTGTGCAGCAGGTAGACGTCGATGCGGTCGCGCTCGAGGCGTCGAAGCGATCGCTCGACCGCCTGCCGGAGGTAGGCCGCGTCGAAGCGACGGCGCGGGGGTGCAGTCGACCTGTCGATGCCCCCCTTGGTCACGACGCACACTTCGCCGCGACCGGCGACCGCCCGGCCGACGAGGCGCTCCATCTTGCCGGCCCCGTAGGCGTCGGCCGTTTCGATCAAGCCAACGCCCATCTCGAGCGCCCTCTTGAGCACCCGCTCTTGATCGCGTTCTTCCACCGGGCCGTAGGCGTCGCCCGAAAGGCCCCACGTGCCGACCGACAGCTCGCTGACGCGCAGGCCGGTTTTTCCGAGTGATCGCGTTCGCATCCGAGGCTGGCTTGTTAGCGCAAAGGTTTGAAGCCATCACGACGGCGCTGCACTAGACAGGGAACCTCATGAGACATACGCGAT
>PLIR01000404.1 GCA_003139415.1 Myxococcales bacterium
GGGCACCCGGCACTCGACGTGGGAGACGTTCCGGAACGCGTTCGATCTCAAGCGGGACGAAGGGGGACCGGGGTCCTACGCGGAGGTCGCGGTAGCAGGCGAGATCGACGCCATCGCCGTGACTGCGGGCCTGTCAGTGGCTCGCGGGAGCGCGTCGTACCCTCGCCTCTACTGCGAGCCCCGCATGAAGCTCGGTGTCCTCATTCTGAACAGCAACCGGCGCGAGTCGACGTCACCGATCACGAATGCGCTGGGGCTCGTGGGCGAGGCGCAGCTGAAGGAGGCCGAGCGACTTCTCGCCGAACGTACGGGCGAGCAGAAGGGAGGCATGTTGCTGCTGGTCATGCATCACCACCTCCTGCCGGCGCCCAAGGCGAGCATTCACGACCTGTTCCTCGTGTGCGTGGATGCGAGGTCGATCTTCGACTTCGTGCAGCGCCATGGGGTCGCTGCCGTCATTCACGGCCACAAGCACATGCCTTACGTGCGCAAGATTGGCCCTCTTCACGTCGTCTCGCTGGGATCGGCCCTTTACGACGCGAGCGGACCATGCGCCGCCGCCGTTCGCGGTCCGTCCGTGGCGGGGCTGGAATTCGGGGACGGGACAGTGCGGGTGGTGATCCACCCTGACCGCGGGGCGACGCCCAGCGCGGAAGAGGAGGTGGCGTAGACGCGACCGCTTTTGGCCCTTGGCCGAAGCCGCAGACCCGCCGTACGAGATCGAGTTCTACGTCGACGACCTTGGCCGCGAGCCCATCCTCGAGTTGCTCGCGAGGGACGCGATCAAGTAGCCGCGGTCGCTCAGGCACGCTGAAATAGCTTAGGTTTCAAGTTCTTGGGGACACGCTACGGACTGAGTCACAAATGTCCTTTTATTGACTGTACGTGGCAAAGGGACATATTGTGCAGCATGGAGATTCGGAGCACGCATGGCGTTCTCGCTACCGCTTCTGCAGCCGTGGGACAGCCAGGGGTGGAAGGTGAAGATCCGCGATCGCGAGCGGCTCGAGCCGCCGCACGTCACCGTGCTGCACCGATCGCGGGCGTGGCGATGGAACCTGCGCACGGGTGGCTTCATGGACGCCGATCCGCCGCCCGGGGACGTGGCGAGGGAGGTCGTCGCCGTCCTCGTGGAGAACCTGGCCAGGCTCCGCGCGGAATGGGACGCGATGTACCCGAGCAACCCCGTAACACCACGGGAGGCGGACGATGGCTGAGGCAGTCTTCCTGATCGACCACGAGGAGAAGCTCGCGAAGCACTTCGCCGCGCTTCGACCGAAGGTCCTGCGCTCGCCCGCCGAGGTTCGCGAGGCCTTCGAGACGCACTGGCGCCGCGCTCTGTGGATCGCTCCGGCGGCGAGCTCGATGCAGCGCCTTCTTGCAGCCTCGCTGCAAGGCTCGCGGAAAGGCGATCAGCGGCTTCTCGTACTGGGTCGCATCGAAGGGGCGCGCCGCGAACTGCTTCATGCGCTTTTCCGGTTCGTCGTCGCTCGCGAGGAAGGCGTGAAACTCCTCCCTCCTGACGAAATCGCCGAGGTTCTCGCGTCGCCCCAGCGGGACGATCTCTTCATCGGTGGCGCCGTAGATGCCGCGGATCGGGTGCTCGTCCTCTACCGCGGCAACCTCGAGTCGCTCGTCGTGCCGCTCGCATGGTTCGCGCGTCCCGGCGGACCGCGAGCCGAGATCGACGACTTCGAGGTCACGGACTTTGGCCAGACCGTTCGTCTCGGTCCGTTTGAGGCCGCGGCCGATGCCATCCTGTACGAGTTTGACGTCGAAGCACGACGTCGCGCAAAGCAACGCAGCATCGAGAAGGACGCGAGCTTTGGCGGCGCGCTTCGACGCTTGCGCTTGCAGCGCGGGCTTCGGCGTGAGGACTTCGATGGGATCAGCGCGAAGGAGATCGCGCGCATCGAGCGCGGCGAGGTGGCGAAGCCGCACGCCGATACACTCGCGACGCTCGCCGCCCGGTTTGGAGTGAAGCCGGAGGAAATCGAGACGTTCTAAAGCACGGCTCAAGCAGAAGCTGTCCCAGACGCAGGTAGCGAAGCGCGCCCGGGTCGACCAAGGATCGTTCCCTCGAGAATCCCCGGATCCAAGCTCGGCTTTAGGTTCCGCCGCCGCGAGGCGTAAGGGTTCAAGTCCCTTCCCGTGCACTTTCTTGTAGTTCGCGTGAGAAACGGAACTGGTTGGGTCTCAATTGCTGCCGCGTGTGCTGCCACTTCGCTGGCAGCAACGGCAGCAACCTCCGGAATCGCCTCCGCGACGTCGACCGGAGCCTCGCCGAGCTCGCGCCAGCGGCGCACGTCGCGCTCGTCGTGCNNGGTTCCGCCGCCGCGAGGCGTAACCATCCCGACACGCCCCGACGCAGCGGGAAGACCGCGTGCGAAAATCCCCTTGCCAGAAGGGACACGGACAACCCCCCCTTGGGCCCGATGCGCCGGCACGGACCTCGCTTTGCGGGTCGGACGGAGGCCCGTCATGCGTGGTCGAAGAGAGTTCGTCACTGGGAAAGCAGTCGTGTTTCTTCTCGTGCCGGTCGCGGCTTGTGCTCGCGCGTGATTGAAGCGCGGTTCTTTGCGAAGGCGATGGGCGACTTGCGAAAGACCCCGGGCAGGGACGGCCCTGTCGCGGGCTCCTCGGTATCCCAGCGGAGTGGGCACCTCGAAAGCACGAGCGAATGTTGACGACCGCCTATATCAACCGAATCGCCACGGCGGTGCCGCCACACGACATCCACCCCGCGTTTGTCCGCTTTGGGCGAACCCTGCTCGAGTCGCGCGAGCAATCGGTGTTCGATCGCCTGGCCGTCAAAGCGCAGATCGCCCATCGCTTCTCGGTCCTTCCGCCCGCCGCGGATCCGGAGGGCATCTCGGTCGATGCCCTGCGTGTGTACTCTCGCGGCCGGTTCCCCTCGACCGCGGAGCGCATGAAGCTCTTCGAGAAGCACGCGCCGAGTCTCGCCGTGCAGACCGTTACAAAACTAGACCTGGGTCCAGACCGGGATCGCATCTCCCACGTGATCGTGACGTCCTGCACCGGCATGTACGCGCCGGGCATTGATCTCGATCTGGTCGAGCAGTGCGGCCTCAACCCCTCGGTCGAGCGGACCATGATCGGCTTCATGGGCTGCTACGCCGCCATCAACGCGCTGAAGCTGGCCCGCCATATCGTCCGCTCGACGCCGCAATCGCGGGTGCTCCTGGTCAACCTCGAACTTTGCACGCTTCACCTGCAGCCAACGAACAAGATCGAACAGATGCTTTCGTTTCTGGTGTTCGGAGACGGATGCGCGGCGAGCGTGGTGAGCGCGGACCCGACGGGGCTCGCGATGGATCGCTTCCACGCCGCGCTGCTCCCCGACACGCGCCAGCTCATCACCTGGAAGGTCCGTGACTCCGGCTTCGAGATGCTTCTCTCCGGCCAGGTTCCGGGGGCGATCGCGCGCGGGCTCGAGGGCGTCGCCGGTGCGATCCTCGACGGCGCCCCGCCCGAAGCGATCGACCTCTGGGCAGTGCATCCAGGCGGGCGCTCGGTGCTCGACGCGGTCGAGCAGGGCCTCGGCCTCGGCCCCAAGGCGCTCGGCGACTCGCGAAGCGTGCTGGAGCGCTTTGGCAACATGTCATCGGCGACCGTCATGTTCGTGCTCCAGTTGATTCTCGACGACGCGAGCGCGGGAGGGCGCGGGTGCGCCATGTCGTTCGGCCCGGGCTTGACCGCAGAAACGATGCTCTTTCACAAGGTCTAGACGCATGGTGGCGATCAACTTCAGGGAGAGGTCCAAGCTGGACGAGCTGATGGACACCGAGCCGGTGGGCTTCGAGGAGTTCCGGGCTTGCTTGTTCGATCTGGCGCGGGTGAATCGGCTGACTCTCGCCTATCGCCCGACTCTCGCTTTTTTCGATCGCCTCCTGGCGAACGCGCGACCCCTCGGTCGACCGATCGAAGTGCTCGACGTCGGGAGCGGTTACGGAGACATGCTGCGCGAGATCGACGCCTGGGCGCTGCGGCGCGGCGTCGCCGTGTCGCTCACCGGGGTCGACCTCAATCCGTGGTCACGCCGGGCGGCTGCCGAGGCGACACCACCCAACCGGAAGATCCACTGGGTGACGGCGGATGCCTTCGCCTACGATCCTCCCGACGGCATCGATGTCGTCGTGAGCTCGCTGTTCACGCACCATCTGGCGGATCCGCTCGTCGCCAAGTTCCTCGGCTTCATGGAGGCGAACGCCCGACTCGGCTGGTTCATCAACGATTTGCACCGCCATCCGGTGCCGTATCACTTCTTCCGTCACTTCGCGAAGCTCGCCGGGTTTCACCGCTTCGTGCAGCACGACGGGCCGGTGTCGATCGCCCGCGCGTTCGCGACCTCCGACTGGCGGCGCCTCGTCGCCGAGGCCGGGATCGATCCGGCAGTCGTCGAGATTCAATGGTCGTTTCCGTTCCGGCTCACCGTGGGGAGGCTCAAGAATGACTGACGCCGTTGTCATCGGCGGCGGCCCGGCCGGGGCGGCCCTCGCGACGCGACTCGCGCGGGCCGGACGCAAGGTGGTGCTCGTCGAGCGCGAGGCGGGCCCCACGGACAAGGTCTGTGGGGAATTTCTATCGCGCGAAGCCGGCCTCTATCTCGCGTCTCTCGGGCTCGACCTTCCGGCGCTCGGCGCCGTCCCGATCGACGCCGTGAGGCTCTGCGCGGGCAGCCACGTCGCGACCGTACCGCTACCCTTTGCCGCGAGCAGCCTTTCGCGCCGTGTCTTGGACGAGGCGCTGCTGAGGCGCGCAGCCTCGGCCGGTGCAATGATCCGACGCGGCGTCAAAGTCAGCGAGCTGTCGCCCGCCGGTACCGGCTGGACCGCGCGACTCGAGGACGGCACTCGCGTCCGGGCAGCCACGGTCTTTCTCGCAACGGGCAAGCACGATCTCCGGGGTCACAAGCGGCCCCCCGGCCTGCAAGACGATCTTGTCGCCTTCAAGCTGCATTGGCGCCTGGCACCTCGACAGGCGGCCGAGCTCGAAAGATACGTCGAGCTCGTGCTGTTCGAGGGCGGCTATGCCGGTCTCCAGCCTGTCGAGGAGGGCCGCGCCAACCTCTGCCTGCTTGTACGTCGCCGACGCCTTCTCGCGCTCGGGCAACGCTGGGACAACCTGCTCGCGGCGATGCGCGCGGAATCGCCCCACCTCGACGCTCGGCTGGCGGGCGCGAAACCGAGTGGCGCGCGACCTCTTGCCCTCGCGGCAATCCCGTATGGCCACGTGAGGCGCCGCACCGACGGAATCTGGCGCCTCGGCGATCAAGCGGCGGTGATCCCCTCCTTCTCCGGGGACGGCATGTCGATCGCACTGCACAGCGCCGAGCTCGCGGCCACAACCTATCTCCAAGGAGGAGCGCCGGATGGCTACCAGCGAAGGCTGGCGCGCGACGTCACGGGGCAGGTACTCCTCGCGACCCTCCTGTCGCACGGCCTGGTGCGGCGGACTGGCCAGGCAGCGCTCGGCGCGGCCGCGCGCCTCTGGCCAGGCCTGATATCGGCAGTGGCCTTCCACACTCGCGTATCGGACGCCGCGCTCTCTCGGACCGCGCTTTGGAGCCATCCGTGGACGCGCTCGATGGGAGGAGCCTCGTGACGATGCGCACGATCCGGTCGGCGCTGGATGTCGTTCGCGCGCACATCACCGGCGCCGCGCCTCCGCTCGACGCCGACAGCCTCGATGGCCGCGATCCCGCCCTCATCGCATCGGTTCTGCCTTTCGTGAGGCTATCGAACCAGCGCTACCTGCGCCTGCGCGCCGAAGGATTCGAAACCCTCGAGCGCCGGCCGGTCCTCTATGTGGGCAACCACAACGGCGGCATCGCCGGCCCCGACATCTGCTGCACGCTCGGGTCCCTCTGGGAGGCGCGCGGCCCGGAGGCACCGCTCTACGCGCTCGCACACGACTTTGCGATGAAGCACGTTCCGCTCTTCGGCGCCGTGGTTCAACGCTTCGGCGCCCTCCGCGCGAAGCCCGAAAACGCCCTTCGCGCCCTTCGCGCCGGCGCGCAGGTCCTGGTCTATCCCGGCGGCGATCTCGACGCCTATCGCCACGCTCGCCGCCGCGACGAGGTCGTGCTCGGCCCCCGAACGGGCTTCGTCCGGGTGGCCCAGGCCGCCGGAGTGCCGATCGTCCCGATCGTGGCCCACGGCGCACACCGCAGCGCCTACATCTTCTCCGAAGGCACGGAGATCGCCCGCTTGCTCAGGCTCAAGCAACGGGCCCGCCTGGAACGCTTTCCCCTCGCGCTGGCCCTTCCTTGGGGCTTGGCCATGGGTCCGTGGATCCCGTATCTCCCGCTTCCTTTTCCGATTCAGCTCCGCGTATTGGCGCCGATCCCCGCGCCAGCGGGCGCGAACCCCGAGAGCATTCGCGAGAGCGTCCGGGTCGAGATGCAGAGAGCGCTCGATGACCTTGCGCTGCGCGCTCGAAAGGCATCGTGACGACCGGCACCGCCGATCGCGAGGACGGGTTCGCCAAGCTCCCGGACGGCGGTGAGATTGCGTATCAGATCTGCGGGCCAAGGCGCGGTGGGATCCCCGTCTTGCTCATATGCCCGCTTGGCGGCTCGATGGCGCTCTGGGGCACGTTCCGGGAGCTCCTTTCGGAGAGGCTCCGCGTCATCTCGTTCGACCTCCGCGGCACGGGTCACTCGAGCCCTGACCGCGCGTGGGTCAGCACGCAGAGCCTCGCGCGCGACGCCCTTCAAGTCCTCGCCCACCTCGGCGTTGCCCGGACTCATGTTTTTGGCATCTCGCTCGGGGGCATGACGGCCACCTGGCTCGCGATCCTTGCCCCGGCTCGCGTGGCGAAGCTCTGCCTCGCCTCCGCTCCGGCGCGAGGGCTCGAGCTCAGCCGAGCCGGTCTCCGCCGCGAGCTCGCGCTGGCCGCCTGCTTTGCGAGACCCATCGACGAAGTAGAGGCGAGCCTCGTCGACCGGATCCTTTCTCCCCGCTTTCGAGAAATTCACCCCGACGAGGTCCGCGCAATCGAGCGGTGTCTGCGCGTCCGCCCCGCGTCGCGCGTCGCCCTCCTCAAGCACGCGCTCGCCGGTGTCCTTCACGACGCGCGCCGCGAGCTTCGTCACATTCAGGCGCAGACGCTGGTACTCGCCGGCGAGAACGATACCCTCCTCGGCACACAGGCCCCTCGCGCTCTCTCGGACGGAATCTCTCGGTCCACGTTCGCGATCGTCGCCGATTCGGGCCACGATCTCACGCTCGAGCAGCCGCTCGTCACGGGGACGCGCGTCTCGCAGTTCTTTCTGTCGTGATGACTCGCAGGCTTCACGCTGCCGATGGCGCTCGCCGCTCACGGAGCGCTCGATCAAGGATGTGGAGGAGCGCCTCTCCATAGTCTGAGCTCGCTTTCCTGAGGAAATACGGCGTTCCCATGCGCCCCGCGACCTCTGGCAAGTCGTTTCTTCCTGACACGAGCAGGATGGGGATCCTCTCCTCCCCAGCGTCATGCAGGGGCATCCGATGAGCCATCTCCGGGCCGTTCAGCACGGGCATATCGACATCAAGCAAGACGCAATCGGGAAGCGGTCCTGCATTCAGAGACTTCAGCCCCTCCTCGCCGTTGAAGCCCGTTGTGATGCAATGCCCAGCCGCCTCGAGCAGCTCTGCGGAGAGGGCCACCGTGTCTGAGCTGTCATCCACGATAAGAACGTTTGCCATTTTACGGGGTCCCTCATTCAACAATGTCGATTGCCTGGGCGGCGCCCAGGCAATCGACACGCGCTGAGACACTCTAGCACTACTGCCGGAGTCTGACCGCCGCGCGTGAAGCGGCGTGGGCATGATGGCAGCGCGGGCACCGAGGAAGCCATCGAACGAGGACGCGCGCGATGGCGAGACGCGCGGTGATGAAGGAGTCCTCGAAGTGGCGTTCATGCCGCGCGGTCGAGCGAGTAGCGAGGACGCGCCCTTCCGCGCGAGGGGGGAAAATGCCGCAAGCGCTCGCTGGTCACGAACGCATAGCAGCAGAGGACGACGGTGACGTGGTGATGCCAACCGCGGAAGGAGCGTCCCTCGTAGTGGTCAAGGCCCAGCTCTCCCTTGAGGTCTTGGTAGACGCGCTCGGTGCGCCAGCGTTCCTTGGTGATCCGCACGAGTTGCTTTCGACTGGGCGCTTTGCGCAGCCGCGCCAGCGTGTAGTGGGTCGGCGCTTTCTCGCCGTCCGGCCACTCGATGAGCAGCCAGTGGTGACCGCCATCGGCATTGCCGGCGTCGACCTGGAGCATGGCGAAACGCGACCACAGCGCGCGACGACTTCCCTGCTTCCACGTCGTCGCCCGGAACGCGCCGCGTGGGAGCGTCCGCGCCAGCGCCTCGACAGACATCGGCGACGGGTCGGTGGTTGCCTTCGATGCACGAGTCACGACCGTGTTGGCATTGACTCCGACCGCGTACTCGAAGTCGAGCCACCGAAGACCGGCGCGAAACTCTCCGACGTTGCCGTACGCTGCATCGGCGAGCGCGACGCCCTTGGGCAATCCCGTCTTGACGGCTCGCTCCATCATCTCGAGGGCGATCTGCCACTTCGGGCGAAACACAATGTCGCGGGGGATCTTCGCCCGGTCGCAGCGTGCACGGTCGCTCGTCCACGACTCGGGCAGGTACAACTGCATATCGACCGGCACGTGCTCGGTCGGCGTGCAGAGCGTCAGGCTCACGCCGATCTGGCAGTTGGCGACCTTCCCGACCGACCCCGTGTACTGCCGCTGCACGCCAGGGGACTCGCGTCCCTGCTTCATGAACCCCGTGTCGTCGATCACCCAGGCGCTGATGCGCTCGCGCGACTCCATCGCGTGAACGGCGTGTCGCGCAGCGAACTCGCGGACCGGGCCGTCTTCCCACTCGGACTGGCCGATGAAGTGCAGCAGATGATCGTGCGCCCGCTGCGCTCCCTCGGGGTCATCTGCGGCTGCCGCCGCCAGCGGCTCGACGCTCTTTCGCTCGTGCTCACCGAGGATCCCCATCGCGTAGAGCGCGAACGACGCCCGACGACGTTTCTCTCCGAGCCGCACCCCGATTCCCTCGAAGTACGCCTCAAGACGACGAACCCCCTCGGCATCCAGCTCGTAGGTCATGCACCTCGAGTCTCATGCCTTGGCTCGGATGGAAAACTTTCCTGCAGTAGTGCTAGTGCCTGGCGGCGTCCTTGACGGCGTGCTTGACGTTCGCGACAACGCCTTTTACTTCGCCCTTCGCCTCGTCCACTTCGCCCTCGCCTTCGAGCCTCTTGTCCCCGGCGAGAGCACCCGCCGTCTGCTTGATTTTGCCTTTGGCCTTGTCGATGAGTTCGCCCATTGGATTGCTCACTTATGTAGCTGATGCGTTTAGAAGTTCGCTAAAGACAGATGCACTGGAACGCCGTTCGATAAGACGCCTCGAACCGCGAGATCGAGAGATTCCGACGCATTCCTCGTGCCAACGCGACTTCCGATGCGGCGCGCCTCCCCATGGCTCGGCGCTTGCGTAGACCGCTCGCAGAGGTTGTCGCGACAGAGCCGCACGGACCCCGCAAAGTGGCACGGGACCGTCGCAGGAAGTCTCCGGGCCGAAAGCT